>JAKAZA010000181.1:0-494 GCA_021816155.1 Pseudomonadota bacterium
CGATGCGACTAGATGCCATCACCCCCACCGACGACGCCCGCTACGGCGCCGAGCGCCTCTTCATCGCGGGCCAGTCAGGCAGCGGCAACGTCTGACCGGCGAGTGCGTGTGTGCAGTCGCCGAGGAACTGGACCATGCCGGCGCGGATGAAGGTGTGGCAGCGCTCCGGGGGCGCATCGTCCTCGCCTGCGTCCTTGCCGGAGTACGTCACCAGCACGCTCGGGCTCAACGTCGGCGCATCGACGTTGCCGTCCCACGTCCAGATCGGCCCTGGCGGAACAGCCCCCATCTGCGAGACACGCACTTCGTGGATGCTCTCGCAGCCCTGGCACCAGTAGCCTAGACGTCCGCCCTCAATCGACCGAAGCTTCGCGGATAGGCGCGCCATCAGGGCGCACGAACTTCTGGGTGTAGGCCTTCAGCCAAGCGGAAGACCTTGTCGAGCAGCAGCCCGACGAACGCCTCGCCGATGCCGTTCATGAGGTCCATCGCGG
>JAKAZA010000181.1:504-4845 GCA_021816155.1 Pseudomonadota bacterium
GGCGCGCGGCCGGCGCGCCTCTACACACACCGGCCGCGCGACCAAGTCCCGGCTCCGCCGAGGCGCCGGGCCGGAACGCGGTCAGTTCAGCGGCGGCTGGCCGGCCGGGGCGGCGCCGGCGCCGCTGGTGTTCTGCGCGACGGCGTCGCCATTGTTGCCCGCGAGCGTGGCGCGAGCGTTGAGCGCCCAGCCGTTGAGCGTGGCGACGCCCACCTGCTCGATCTTGTTGATCGCGTCGTTGGTGAGGCCCACGAGCGGCAGCGCCAGGCCGCCGGTGTACTTCACGAGCGCCGCGTCGGCCGCGCCTTCCAGCGCCGTGGTCATCTCCGGCGCCACCGTGCTGAGCGCCGTGTCGGCCGCGCCGATCGCGTCGCTCGCGCCCCGCTTGATGTCGCTGACGACCCCGGCGATGGCGGCCGTGGAGCCGGGCCACGCTTTCTCGATGGCGGCGACCTTGTCGTCGACCCAGGTGACGGCCTCTTTCCAGTCCGTGACGGCCCGGGTCCAGATGCCGGTGATGATGCTCTTGAAAGACATGTCGTTCTCCTCAGTCTGCGCGGAGGAACACCCGCCGCGCGCGGGGTTACGGCTGGGGGTTCGGCGCCCCGCGCGGCGGGACGTGCAGCAGCGCGAAGAAGCCGGTCAGGGCGGCGCTGGCGATGGCCCACTGCGCCTGGCTGGCCGCGATCACGCCGACGGCGCACGCGCCCGCGAGCGCCGTGAGCTGCAGCCACGACGGGTCGAGCTTGATCATGGGAACGCTCCTCAGATCGGAGGGGTGAGCCGCCAGGCGATCCAGGCGACGAAGCCGCAGATCGCGAGCGTCGCGGCGACGAGCTGGGCGATACGCATCATGGCTGGCCACCAGGCCGCTTCATGCCGGGATACGGCCCCTGCTGGACGCAGCCCGCGCCGGCGACGCGCGCGTGGCGCGGCGCCCAGGTCACCTTCACCGTCATCCCGTAGGCGAGGCAGCCTTCCGGTCCCGGCGCGAGCGGCGACGCCTGCCAGACGGCGCAGCCCGTCAGCAGCGCCAGGACGCCGGCGCAGACAACGATCGTGCGCACGTCGCGTCGGACTTCAGGGCGCGCTCGGGTCGGGCATGGCCGACGCGTTGAAGTCGCAGAGCAGCGAGCGGCCCGCGACGTCCAGCACGCGGTCCTGCGCGAACTGGCGCATGTGGCCGCCCATCAGGTCGGTCGGGAGCGGCGCCAGGGCGTCGGCGCTTTCTAGGGCGTAGACCCAGAGGCGCGCCCGCGGCAGCACCCGCGCCCAGTGCGGCGCGGTGAGGTGCGAGATGTAGAGCCCGGGCGACCAGCCCCGCGACTCCATTCCGACGGCCCAGGCGGTGACGTAATTGGTCTCGGCCACGCCCGTATCGGGCGTCTCGCGGTCGAGGAAGCAGTACGCGCCCGGCGGCTTGCCGAACTGGCGCATCAGCACGTCGGCGATGTGCGCGTCGGCGCGGCCCTGCGTGCCGTTCACCATGGCGGCCGACGCGCCGGGCCCGGTGAACTGGCGCCCGAGGAACACCGGGACAGTGGCCACGCCCGCCGCCTCGATCGCCGCGCGCCTCGTCATCCACCCGGTGTCGCGATGGTCGGGCGCGGGCGCGAGGTAGGCGCCCGTCCAGCGCACCGGCGTGTTGGCCGCGAGCCAGGACCACGCATCGTCGCCCGGGTATTGGTCGGCGTCCAGCCCCGCGAAGAGAGCCTGTGTCGTCATTGCGTCGCTCCCGTCAGTGCAGCGTCAGGCCGCGCCCTTGGCCGCGCCGCGCGAGGCCCTGAGGTCGTCGCGCAGCTCGCGGATCGCGTCGCGGAAACCTTCGACGCTGGCCTCGAGGCCGGCGACGATCTCCTTGACCGTCGTGTCGTCGATCGCGTGCTCCAGCTTCTCCACCCGCTCGCGCAGGTCGGCGATCTTCTGGTCGCTCACGCCGCGCTGGTAGGCGTAGTTCGCCAGGTGCACGAGCAGCGTCACGCCCACGGCCACAACGGCCGCCAGCGCCCCGAGCGCCATGTAGAAGTTCGCGTGCTCCATCGTCAGATGGACCCGACAAGCGCCACTGGCGCAAAGCGACGCTTCATGCGATCAACCTCCAAATGAACCGGCTCCTCGCCGCATACGCCGCTGGCGCGACCGCGCTGCTTCTGGCCGTCGCCGTGTTCGCAGGCCTGCGCATCGCGGCGCGGGTGACGCCTGCGCCCGCGCATCGTGCGCCTCCGACGGCCCTCGAGGCGCGCGCCGCGCAGATCCACGGCGCCGTCGTCTTCCTCGGCGACAGCCGGGTCGCTCTGCTGGCGACGTCCAACATCGCCGACCGCTCGGAAAACTTCGGTGTCAGCGGCCAGACGCTCAGCGGGCTCGACGCCGAGCTGCGGGGCGTCGACCTCTCAGGCGCGTCGGCCATCGTGATCGAGGCGGGCGTCAACGACTGGTTCTCGAGCCGGACCGGCTTCCGCGCGCGTTACGCCGCCGCGCTTGCGGCGCTTCCCCTCTCGCGCCCCGTGATCGCCGCCGCGATCCTGCCGGTCGACGGCGACGAGGTCTGGCGCGTCTATGACGGCGACTACGACTTTCGCGGCGCGAACGCCTACGTCGCGCGCTGGAACCGCGAGATCGAGTCGCTATGCGCCGCCCGGCCGCACTGCACATTCGTCCCCACGCCAGCCGCGCTGCTGAAGGGGCGATCCATCAACAGCGCCTACACCCTCGACGGCGTCCACCTGAACGCCGCGGGCGCGGCGATCTGGGACGCCACGCTGAGGCAGGCGCTCAGCCGCTCTGGTACCACGCCCCGGCCGTCGCCGAGTACGTGAAGCGCGCGGCATGGCCGGCGGCGACGCTGGCGATCAGGGTCGAGCCGTTGGACTGGTAGACCTGCCGGCTATAGGCGTCCGAGGCTCCGAAGCGGGAGACCGTCACTTCATAGCCGTCCGGGACGGCGACGCCGGCCGCGCTTGTCGTGGCGAGCGTCAGGTTGCGGTTGGCGGTGAGGGCGCCCGTGTCGTTGAACTTGTGTCCCTCGGCGTAGGGGCTGAAGGCATGGTTCGCGTCGGTCAGCGTGGCGACGCCCGGGTTCCCCTCGCGCCCCATCAGGAGGTCGATCGCGCCCTGCACGTTCTTGACGCCCTGGCCGTAGGTGTCGGCGTAGGCGAGGCCTATCGCCAGCGCCACAGGCGCGTAGTTGGCGACGTTGACGGCCCCGATCAGGCTGCCGATCGCGCGGTCGTAGGGGTGGATGCCCTCGGCGGTCCAGGGTGCCGCGCCGCCATAGCCGACGTCCCATTTCGCGTCCGTGAGCCCGGTGCCGACCGCCGCGCCGGCGTCGACCACGAAGCTCACGCCCGCCGGCTTGGCGCGGACGTAGGCGTTGAAGATGTCCTGCTGGGCGTTGTTGGGGCCGAGGGTCTGGTTGGCGGTCGTCACCCAGCCGTCGGTCGAGGTCGTGCTCGGGGTGTTGGTGACGCCGGTGATGCGCAGGCCGTTGGCCTGGGCCTTGGCGATGATCGTCGCCCAGTAGCCCTGGACGGTCGCGGCGGTGTCGCTGTTCGGGATCGGGCTGATCCCGTCCATGTCGTTGGCCGAGAGATCGAGGATGAAGTCGGTCGCGCCGATCAGCTGCGCGAGCTGCATCCTGAGCGTCAAAGCGCTCTGTCCCGCCAGCGGGCACGGCGAGATGATCGAGCCGGCGTCGACCTGAGCGGATTTGCCTGACACGCTGAAGTTCATCACGGCGATCGTGTCGCCGAAGGCCTGGGCGACCCAGCTTAGCTGGTTGAACTTGTCGGCCTCGTAATGGAAGCCCGCGTTCTTGCTGTCGCCGTTGACCACGATCACCGGCGTCGAGGCTGGCTGGAGCGCGAGGATCGCCGTCGGGCCCCAGATAACCGACTGGTTGTTGTAGCTCGTCGTCACGGCCGCCGGATTCGCTGTCTGGTCGGTCACGCCGCTGGTGGCTGTCGTCGCGGCCTCGCCCAGCGCCATGTTGAGGGCCTGGGCGCTGGTCGTGTTCAGCCCTTCGCTGTAGCTGCCCCCAAAGAGCGGGATGCCGCAGCCCGCGGCGGGAACGGCGAAGGTGGCGACGTAGAACTGGGCGCCTGCGGGGATGTCGGCCGAGAGATCGATCAGCACGACGGCGTTCTGGCCCGGCTGCACCACGAAGCTGCCCGTGCCGATCACGTCGCTCTTCGTCGGGTAGGCGACCGAGCAGGTCCCGGTGATCTGCCCGAAGCCGTTCGTGCCCTCGTCGTAGTAGTCGCCACCGGCTTCGAAGTTCGCCCAGTTGCAGTAGACGAGCTTGATCACGCCCGAGAGCTGGCAGACCGCCGTGTGGGCGCG
>JAKAZA010000182.1 GCA_021816155.1 Pseudomonadota bacterium
GATCTAAGCTCGACCGCTTCAGCGGCGCGCGGATCGTCGCTGGCCAGCAGAGTGCGCATGTCGGCGCTAATCCCCGAGACACCCAGCAATCCGGAACGGCGGTAGAGCAGGTCTTCGAGCGCCGTGGCGCTCAGACCCTGCGCCTGCTCAAGGTAGAGGATCACGCCCGGGTCAAGCGAGCCAGCGCGGGTGCCCATCACGAGGCCGTCGAGGGCGGTGAACCCCATGGTCGTGTCCACGCTGCGGCCGGCCGCGACTGCGCACAGGCTCGCCCCCGCGCCAAGGTGAGCGATGATCATCCTGCCCGCCGCCAGAGCCGGGTCGGCCACGCGCATTCGGCCGGCGACGTACTCGTAGGAAAGGCCGTGAAAGCCGTAGCGGCGCACGCCCTTCGCCTCCCACTCGCGCGGCAGCCCGAAGCGGTCGACGACCGGGGCGTGACCGTGATGGAACGCCGTGTCGAACGCGCCCACCTGCAGCACATGCGGTCGCGCCTTCGCCGCGGCCCGGACGGCGGCAAGATTGTGCGGCTGGTGCAGCGGCGCCAGCGGCGCGAGCGCCGCGAGCTTGGCGAGCGTCCCCTCGTCGAGCCGTACCGGCGCCAGGAACTCGGTCCCCCCGTGGACAATGCGGTGGCCGACGGCGATCAGCCCGTCACCGCCCAACTGCGCGTCGGTCCAGTCGAGCAGCGTGGCGAGGAAAGTCTCATGCGAAAGGCTCGCGCCGTCCGGCCAGCGCTGCTCGAGCGCGACCCTGCCATCGCGGCGCGCAACCAGGCAGGGCGCCTCGCCGATGCCCTCGACCTCACCGTCAGCAATGCGCGCCAGCGCCTCGCCGGCGACCTCGAACAGGCTGAACTTCAGGCTCGACGAGCCCGCATTCAGCGTGATGATTGCGCCCGCCATCGCCTCAGCGGGGCGGCTTCACGGCCAGGATCGGCCGCTTCGACATCAGCACCGCGACCGCGCAGGAGGCGATGCGTGTGCGCTCGTCGTCCGCCCGGCTGGTCAGTATGATTGGAACCCGCGCGCCCAGCACCACGCCGGCGGCGTCGGCGTGGGCGACAAAGGTGAGCATCTTGGCCAGGATGTTGCCCGACACGAGGTCGGGGACGACGAGGATATCGGCGTGTCCGGCGACCTGCGAGACGATCCCCTTTTCGCGCGCGGCATCTTCGCTGATCGCATTGTCGAACGCCAGGGGGCCGTCCAGCACGCCTCCCACGATCTGACGACGGTCGGCCATCTTACAGAGGGCGGCGGCGTCGATCGTCGACTGGAGCTTCGCGCTCACAGTCTCCACCGCCGAGAGGATCGCCACCTTCGGCTCGGCTATCTCCATCACATGCGCAAGATCGATGGCGTTCTGCACGATGTCGCGCTTGTCATCGAGCGACGGCTGGATGTTGATCGCCGCGTCGGTGACAAGGATCGGCCGATCCGCGCCGGGCAGGTCCATCAGGTAGACGTGGCTGATGCGCCGCTCGGTGCGCAGGCCGGTGGCATCGGACATCACCTCGTGCATCAACTCGTCGGTGTGCAGCGCGCCCTTCATGAGCAGGCTCGCCTCGCCGGTGCGGACCAGCTCGACCGCCCTCGCCGCAGCCGCGTGGCTGTGCGCCGCGTCGACGAGGCGAAATCCCGAGATGTCGGCGCGGGCGGCCGCGGCCGCGGCCTCCACTTTCGCCCGCGCGCCCACCAGGATCGGCGCAATCAGCCCGAGCCGCGCCGCCTCGCACGCCGCGGTGACGGACAGAGAATCGCAAGGATGGACAACAGCCGTCGGAGCCGGCGCCAGACGCCGGGCCCGCGCAAGCACCGCCTGGTACCAGGCATGATCGCCGTTCGGTTCAGCCATGCGCGCGTCCTGCCTTGGTCAGGAGCGGGACCTAGCCGCCCTTCCCGCCTCGCAACATGAGGAACATCAAGGTGCGCGCGTTTGTGATCGCCTGACGTACCCAGGTCCCGGCAGGGCCGACGCAAGAAGGGCGGCTCCTGCCGGAGCCGCCCTCGCCGGCGCTCTTGTTAAAGGCTCACCGCGACGAAGGCTCATCACCTTCGAGAGGCCGCGCGCGGGCCTTCCCCGCTCCCCAGCGATCGCTTCGAACGACCGCCAAAGCTTACAGTCATGTCATTTTTCGGCCAGGCGAAGCACAAGGGCAAGAGCGCGCGGCGCCGCAACGGGCGATTCGGGTCCAGCCTGTCACCTTATGGGCACATGCCGCCGCCAAAGGGCCAAAGTCCGGTCCCTTCAGCGCCCCACGTCCCTGCGAGAAGATGCTTCGTCGGTCGGGCGCGATCAGCGCCGATCCCGGACCCTGAACAGCCCCCCCAGCCCCCTGGGCTTGGCGCCCGGCCCGGCCGACACCCTGCCCTCCAGCGCAAGCCGATTCAGCCAGCCGCGGAGCGCCCCGCCCCGTGACGCGAGAGGATTGTTCTCGGCTTGCCAGCAATAACCGAAGGCCGCGAGGGTGGGCTCCAGGATCGGCCGCACCTCCGCCACTGCATGCGGGGGCGCATGCCGCCACTTTCCGACCGAATGGGTGCGCACCTCGTCGCGCTCGAACGGCGCCAAAGGCGCGTCAATCCCGAGGAACGCGGCCAACTGAGCCAGCGCTGCGTCAGGATTGGCGACAACGGCCTCGTAGCTGATCTCGAGGTAGCGCTCGCCCATCATGGCGCCATAGGCCCGCCCAAGCGTGACGCTGTTCACCCAGCGCGCGGCGTTGAACAGGTGCCCGCGGGCCCGATAGGCGCGCTGGGTCATCGCGAGGCCTCGCCACGAGGTGATTGTGTCGCTATTGAAATAAATCTTGCGCCAGAAAGGCGCCTTGGGCGCGACGAACGGAGAGAAGGCGACGTCGCGTCCGTCGCGCACCAGGTGGATGTAGTGGGCGTCCGGGAAGAGCCGCGATATCACCGGCATCACGTTGGCCGTCTCAGGCAGCTTCCAGCCCCAGCGGCCGACGGCGCGCGAACCTACGTGCGCCTGGAAAGCCGCGCGGACGCGCGCAGGCAGGTCCGGATCGCCGTGCTGAAGCAGCGGCTGGAAGTCAGGAGCGTGCGCCTCGACGAGGTATCGCACGAGGTCGAAGATCGGCAGGCTGTCCCGGCTTTCGTTGAGATCGTGGCCCATGAACACGCCGAGCCGCTGCAGCATCTGGGCAAGCAGCCGGCTGCCGGAATGCGATGCATTGAAGACGACGACCGGCGGTCCAAGCGGCTCCAGCTGCCGGGACAGATGATCCAGCTGGCGCGCGCCTTCGAACGGCCGCGCCTTTGGCGGCGGGAACGCTACGACCGCGCCGCTTGCTTCGACCAGACCTCGCGGCGCCGATCCCATCCCGTTTGTCAAGCTGCGGCCCCCCGATTGCGCGCCGATTGCGACAACATTTCAGCAGGGTCATCCGTTCCGCGCCACAGGCGCCCTATTGGCGCCTTTTACGGTCAGGCGGCCCGTACCCGTCGCGCGTCCGAGAGAGAGGCTTGATGAACTTCGTCACGCGTGCGGCGCTGGCCTTCGCGGTCACGCTGTTGTTCGCCTTGCCGGCGGCGGCCGGGTCGCCCGCCACGACGCACGTTGCGCCGGCTCCGCCCGCGCCCGTTCAACCTACCGGCACGGCGACGTCCGCCTCGGCGCCGATTCCTGCGGCGGGCGACAGCTGGCCGCAGGCCCGTTCCGACCTGCCCGCTGATCCGTCGATCCGCTTCGGCGTTCTGCCCAACGGAATGCGCTATGCGATCATGCACAATGCGACCCCGCCTGGTCAGGTCGCGATGCGGCTGCGCTTCGACGTCGGCTCGCTGATGGAACGCGATGACGAGCGCGGTCTCGCGCACTTCCTGGAGCACATGGCCTTCAACGGCTCGACCAATGTGCCGACACGGGGCGAGATGGTCGAGGACCTGGAGCGTCTCGGCCTGGCGTTCGGCGCAGACACCAACGCGGCGACCGATTTCGACAACACCACCTACAAGTTCAACCTGCCCAATGCCGACGACAAGAGCGTCGACACGGCCCTGATGCTGCTGCGCGAGATCGCCGGCAACCTGACGCTTGACCAGTCGACGATGGACAAGGAGCGTGGCGTGGTCCTCTCGGAGGAGCGGCTACGCGACTCGCCGTCCTATCGAGTCTTCAAGACCCAGCTGGGCTTCGACATGCAGGGGCAACTGCCGCCCAACCGCCTGCCGATCGGGATCGTGCCGGTGATCCAGAACGCCAATCGTGATCTGCTGGCGGAAATCTATCACCAGTACTACCGGCCCGACCGGGCGACCCTCGTGGTGGTCGGCGACATCAACCCCGACAAGATCGAGGCTGAAATCAAGGCCAGGTTCGGCAACTGGCAAGGCAAGGGGCCGCCTGGCGCAAACCCTGATCTCGGACAGGTCCGACCGCGCCAACTGGAAGTGAAGATGGCGGTCGAGCCCGGCGCGACGTCAGCTTTCCAGCTTGCCTGGGTGTCGCCGCCGGATCTGTCGCCCGACACGGTCGCCAAGCGCAAGCGCCGGATGGTCGAACAACTGGCGCTGGCCGTGCTCAACCGGCGTCTGGGCACGCTGGCTCGCGCCGACGATCCGCCGTTCATCAGCGCCGCGGCCTTCCATGCGTCCGTGCTGCGCGCGGAAGAGCTGACCTATGTCGACCTCATCATCCAGCCCGATCATTGGCGCCAGGCCTTGACCGCGGCCGAGACGGAGATCCGCCGAACCC
>JAKAZA010000183.1 GCA_021816155.1 Pseudomonadota bacterium
ATGGGCGTCCTCTCGAATTCGGGTCTCCGTCAGGCGGGAGCCTCACCCCACCAAGAGCGGAGTTGACGCGGCGCCGTCAACCGCCCGGGCCGCGAAAGTTTCGACGTCGCAGCCGCCCTGGCGCCCGAAGCGTCCGGGACGCCGGAGACAGGCGACGGTTCCGAAACCTGTACGGCCCTGGGCTGGCGTAGGGTCCTTATCGTTCCCGGAGCCGCCCTTGCGTCGCCTCCCCGTCGTCGGCCTTGCCTTCGCCCTGACCTCCGCCGCCGCGTGGGCCGCGCCGGCGGTCCACGACCTCATCGCCCGGGACGGGGTCGAGGTCGGCATCCTGCCCGCGATCGCCCCCGACACCCCCGCCGGGACCGTCGTCGGCGTTGCGCTCGACGTGGAGGCGCGCACCGACGCCGCCGCCCGCCGCCTCGGCTTTCGCTCGCTGCATGCGATCGCGAGGGTGGATTGCCGCGCCCGCGCCAGCCAGGTGGTCGAGGCCGAGACCTTCGATCAGCCGAACCTGACCGGCGCCGGCCGCGCGCAAACGGTCAGCAAGGCGTGGGTGCATCCGGCGGCCGGCTCCTACATGTCCACGGTCGCCGACCGGGTCTGCGCAAGCGCCGGGGAGCCGCAGGGGCCGGCGCCAGCGATCAAGGTGACGCTGGACTCGGCCCCGGCGCCGGCCCGGCCGACGCCGCCTTCGCCGACGCCCGCCGCGAACGCCCCTGTCCCGCCCGCCGCGACCCCGCCTCTGCCGCCGCCGGCGCTCGGGCTCGAGGCCCAGGTCGCCGCGAGCCGCACGGCCGCGGACGCCCGGAAGGCGCTGGCCTCCCTCGGGACGCTGATCGCGCCGCCGCTCGCCGCGTCCGTCCAGCCGGCCCTCGTCGGCGGCAAGCGGTTCTACCGGGCGAGCATCGGCGGCTTCGCGTCACTGGCGAGCGCGCGGGCCTTCTGCGTCCAGGCCATCCGCGTCATCGGCCGATGCTGGGTGCGCCAGGGCGCCGCGTCGCCCCGCAAACCCGCAACGCCCGCGCACTGAGCCCGCAGCCGCAGGAGACCTCGGATGCGTCGGCTTTTCGGCGCGAGCCTTTCGGCCGGATCGGGGGGAGACCGGACCTTCGCGTCTGCGGTACAACGGTCGATTAATCGCGCTTTGGTAGTATGAGGCTCTCGGGAAGCATGCGGCAGGCCTATGGACTTGTTGGTGGCGCTAGGCGGCGCTCTCGTCGTTATCGGCACGATGACGTGGCTGATTCGAAAGACGCGATTTAAGACGTGGCCTGTCTCAGCCGCCTTCGTTTTGGGCGTCTTTATTGGCACCGCTGTCGACGCCCTCAACGAATTCTATGTGTGGAAGTTCGCACACCCCCCCGATGAGCTTCGAGGTCACCAGAATCTTCGTTACCATAGCGCTTTGGCCCGCCGCATTTCTTCTCTTGGATCAACCGCCCCATCAACTTTTCTCTCTCCATCACGCCTTCCTCTGGACTTTGAATGGAGTGACCTACGCTTTAATTGGCTGGGGCGTGGGGGCATCGCTTCACAGGGGCGGCCCCGGAAAACGGTCATGGCCACCCGTCGCATAGCGGACTTCCTCGGCGTCATCATTGGGTCGATTGCCGCCGATAGAAGCGTCCGGTTCCGGGCATCGCGGAACGGCCGTGCGTCGTATCGCTCCCGGGCCTCTGGACAGCGAATCGCCCTCGCCGTTCCTGCGGCGCCCTCGCTCGGCGCCGGATCGGCTGGCGCGGGGCGCGGCGGAGGCGAGTGGCGGGATGGGTGATGGGGCGAGCGTGGTTCCGTTCCGGGGATCGGACGGGCGGTTCCTGGCCGGCAATCCGGGGCGGCCGGTCGGGTCGCGCAACCGGCTGGCGAAGCGGGTGGCGCGGCGGATCCTGCGCGACTTCGAGACGCACGCGGACGACGTGCTGACGTGCATGCGCTGCCTCGAGACGCCGACCTACATGGCGCTGGTGGTGCGGCTTCTGCCGCGGCTCGCCGAGAACGGCGGGGCCGACCTCGACGACCTGGCGCCAGGCGAGGCGGCGGCGATCGTCGCCGAGGCCAAGGCGGCCATCGCGCGGATCGAGGCTGGGCTGGGCTCGCTGGACGAGCTGGACGCGGCCCTGCTGGGCGAGCGCCACAATTCGGGCGCCGTAATTAACGGCGAATAACGGCGCGCCGGGCGCGGGCGTGTCGCGCATGAAACGTTCGGCCGGCGCCGTCGCGTCCCCGCGCGGGGCGGGGAGATTTGGGGGTTGTCGCTCCCCGCCCTCGCCTGTAAGCGAGCCGCTTAACCTGAACTTCGGTCCTGTCCGGGCGCGCCTTGCTGCGCCGCCCGCGATCCTGCGCGAGACGAGATGCCCAAACGCACCGACATCGGCTCGATCCTGATCATCGGCGCCGGGCCGATCGTGATCGGGCAGGCGTGCGAGTTCGACTACTCGGGCGTACAGGCGTGCAAGGCGCTGAGGGCCGAGGGCTACCGGATCATCCTGGTGAACTCGAACCCGGCCACCATCATGACCGACCCGGAGATCGCCGACGCGACCTACGTCGAGCCGATCACCGCGGCCATGGTCGAGCAGATCATCGCCAAGGAGCGGCCGGACGCGTTGCTGCCCACGATGGGCGGCCAGACCGCGCTCAACGTGTCGCTGGAGCTGGAGCGCAAGGGCGTGCTCGCGGAGTACGGCGTCGAGATGATCGGCGCGCGGGCCGAGGTGATCGACAAGGCCGAGGACCGCCAGAAGTTCCGCGACGCGATGGACAAGATTGGGCTGGAGAGCCCGAAGAGCCAGGTGGCGCACACCCTCGATGAGGCGCTCGCCGCTCAGATGCTGGTCGGCCTGCCGGCGATCATACGTCCGTCGTTCACGCTGGCCGGAACCGGCGGCGGCATCGCCTACAACCTCGAGGAGTTCCGCGAGATCGTCGAGCGCGGCCTCGACCTGTCGCCCACCCATGAGGTGCTGATCGAGGAGAGCGTGCTCGGCTGGAAGGAGTACGAGCTCGAGGTGGTCCGCGACCGGGCCGACAACTGCATCATCGTCTGCTCGATCGAGAACGTGGACCCGATGGGCGTCCACACCGGCGATTCCGTCACCGTGGCGCCGGCGCTGACCCTTACCGACAAGGAGTACCAGCGCATGCGCACCGCCGCGATCGCGGTGCTGCGCGAGGTGGGCGTCGAGACCGGCGGCTCCAACGTGCAGTTCGCGGTCAACCCGGCGGACGGGCGCATGGTGGTGATCGAGATGAACCCGCGGGTGTCGCGCTCGTCGGCGCTCGCCTCGAAGGCGACCGGGTTCCCGATCGCCAAGGTCGCCGCGCGCCTCGCCGTCGGCTACACGCTCGACGAGCTGATGAACGAGATCACCGGCGCGACGCCGGCCTCGTTCGAGCCGACGATCGACTACGTGGTCACCAAGATCCCCCGGTTCGCGTTCGAGAAGTATCCGGGCGCCGAGCCCACGCTGACCACCTCGATGAAAAGCGTCGGCGAGGTGATGGCGATCGGCCGCACCTTCTCCGAGAGCCTGCAGAAGGCGCTGCGCGGGCTGGAGACCGGCCTTTCCGGCCTAGACGAGATCGAGATCCCGGGCGCGGCCGATCCGGACACGGGGCGCGCCGCCGTCGTGCGGGCGCTGGGCGTCGCGACGCCGGACCGCCTGCGCGTGATCGCCCAGGCGTTCCGCCACGGACTGTCGGTGGACGAAGTGGCCGAGGCGTGCAGCTACGAGCCCTGGTTCCTGCGTCAGATCGCGCGCCTCGTGGCGGAGGAGGCGCGGCTGCGCGAGCACGGCCTGCCGGCCGACGCCGTGGAGCTGCGCAGACTGAAGGCGCTCGGCTTCTCCGACGCGCGTCTGGCCGTGCTCACCGAGCAGACCGAGGACGAGGTTCGCGCGGCGCGCCGCGCGCTGGGTGTGCGGCCGGTGTTCAAGCGCATTGATTCCTGCGCGGCCGAGTTCGCCGCGGCGACGCCCTACATGTACTCGACCTACGAGACAGGTGCGCTCGGCCAGCCCGCGGAGTGCGAGTCCGACCCGTCCGACCGCCGCAAGGCGATCATTCTCGGCGGCGGCCCGAACCGCATCGGCCAGGGCATCGAGTTCGACTACTGCTGCTGCCACGCCGCGTTCGCGCTGGACGAGATCGGCGTCGAGTCGATCATGGTCAACTGCAACCCCGAGACCGTCTCCACCGACTACGACACCTCCGACCGGCTCTACTTCGAGCCGCTGACCGCCGAGGACGTGCTGGAGCTTATCGACGTCGAGGCCTCGCGCGGCGAACTGATCGGCGTGATCGTGCAGTTCGGCGGCCAGACGCCGTTGAAACTGGCGCATCCGCTCGAGAAGGCCGGCGTGCCGATCCTGGGCACGACGCCGGACGCGATCGACCTGGCCGAAGACCGCGAGCGCTTCCAGGGCCTCCTCACCCGCCTCGCCATCGCCCAGCCGGTGAACGCCATCGCGCGGACGCCGGCGGAGGCGTTCGAGGCGGCTCGCAGGGTCGGTTTCCCCGTGGTCATCAGGCCTTCCTACGTTCTGGGCGGCCGGGCCATGGAGATCGTCCGCGACGAGGAGCAGCTCGGCCGCTACATCACGAGCGCCGTGCAGGTGTCCGGCGCCTCTCCGGTGTTGATCGACCAGTACCTCTCCCGCGCCACCGAGGTCGACGTCGACGCACTGAGCGACGGCGAGACGGTG
>JAKAZA010000055.1 GCA_021816155.1 Pseudomonadota bacterium
GATGCCGTTCGGCGGCAGCCGGAACGACAGGCCCTTGAACAGCACCTTGTCGCCGTACTCCTTCTCCAGGCCCTCCACCTCCAGCACCACGTTTCCGAGCCGGGGGCCGGGCGGGATGGCGATGGTGGCGAAGGTCTGGGCGCCCCTGGCCTGCTCCTGCTCGGTCACCATCTTCTCGTAGGCGGCGAGCCTGGCCTTGGACTTGGCCTGACGGGCGCGGGCGTTGGAGCGCACCCACTCCAGCTCCTTCTGCATCGCCCGCTGGCGCGCCTCGCTCTCCGACTGCTCCTGGACGATGCGCTTGGTCTTCTGCTCCAGCCAGGCCGAGTAGTTGCCCTCGTACGGGAGGCCCCGCCCGCGATCCAACTCGAGCGTCCACTTGGTGACCTGGTCGAGGAAGTAGCGGTCGTGCGTGACGAGGATCACGCAGCCGGGGAACGCCTCCAGGTGGTGCTGCAGCCAGGCGACGCTCTCGGCGTCGAGGTGGTTGGTCGGCTCGTCCAGCAGCAGCATGTCGGGCTTGGAGAGCAGCAGGCGGGCGAGGGCGATGCGCCGCCGCTCGCCGCCAGAAAGGTTGTCCACCGGCCAGTCGTTCGGCGGGCAGCGCAGCGCGTCCATCGCCATCTCGATGCGGCTGTCGATGTCCCAGAGGTCGCCAGCGTCGATCTTTTCCTGGAGCTCGGTCATCTCCTCCATGAGTTCGTCGGAGTAGTCCTCGCCCAGCTTGGCCGCGACCTCGTTGTAGCGGTCGACGAGCTTCTTCTCCTCGCACCAGGCGATGACGTTGCCCCATACGTTGAGCTGCTCGTCCAGCTGCGGCTCCTGCTCGAGGTAGCCCATCTTGGTCCCCTCGGCCGCCCGCGCCTCGCCGCTGAACGTCGTGTCGAGGCCGGCCATGATCTTGAGCAGCGTGGACTTGCCCGAGCCGTTGACGCCGACGACGCCGATCTTGGCGTCGGGGTAGAAGCTCAGCCACACGTTCTCGAACAGCTTCTTGCCGCCAGGCCAGGCCTTGGTCAGGCCCTGCATCTGGAAAATGTACTGCGCGGCCATGAGGGCTCCGGTCGGGATGGCTCGATATCGGGGGACGCGGGGAGATAGCTAGGCGCAGCGCCACGCGCAACGTCATTCCCTCGTCCGCATTGCAGCGGGAGGGAAGAGCGCGAAAGCGGTCAGCTGGAGCGGACGGCGGTCTAAGCGTTGAAGTTCAGCTTCAGTCCCGGCCTCGGCCAGCGGCACTTATAGAGCTTGCCGGTGGATGAGCACGTGATCCAGGCGGTGCGCATGTCGTCGCCGCCAAAGCAGATATTGGTCGTGATCAGGTCCGGGAAAGCATAGTGCTCGGTCGACCCATTCGGGTCGAAGGCGGTGATCCCCCCGTTGATGATCGTGGCCACGCACACCTTGCCGCCGGCCTCCACCGCCAGGCTGTCGAGCAGCTGGTAGCCGGGCAGGTTGCAGACCACGCGGGCGGGCTGGAAGCCGGCCTGGGCGCCGGGCTGGCCCGGACCCTCGAGGTCGAGAGCCCAGAGCCGTCCCAGGCTCGTGTCCGCCCAATAGACCACCTTCTCGTCAGGCGAGAGGCCGATCCCGTTGGGCGAGATCATGTGCTCGCGGATCCGTGTGATCTTCGAACCGTCCGGGCGCGCGTAGTACACGGCGCCCCATTTGCGGCCGTCCTCGTCGCCGCAGCCGTTGTCGGTGAACCACATGCCGCCGGTCTTGTCGAAAACGAGGTCGTTGGGCCCGTTGAGCCGGCCGCCTTCGCACGCGTGCGGTCCGTAGACGGTCTCCACCTTGCCGGTCCTGATGTCGATGCGCTGGATGTAGCCGCCCTGGTGGCTGGGCGGGGTCGGGCCGGGAATGTTGAGCCCGTTGTTCTTGATCCACTCGAATGAGCCGCCGTTGTTGGTGACGTAGATCTTCCCGTCCGGGCCGATCGCTGCGCCGTTAGGGCCGCCGCCGGTGTCCGCAACGGTCTCCTTCCTGCCGTCGGGCAGGACGCGGGTCAGGCACTTGCCCTCGATCTCCGTCAGGATCACCGAGCCGTCCGCCATCGCGATCGGTCCCTCTGGAAAGCGAAGGCCTTCGGTGACGAGTTCGATATCCATGCTGATCCTCCCGCGATCTGATCGGCGCCGACCATGGCCCACGGCGCTCGCGCTCGTCCAGATGGCCGCGAGGGAAGGCGTCCTCTAAGGCCGCTCCAGCACCCGGAACACGGTGGCGAACTCGTCGTCCGGGCCCGCAGGCGCGGGCTCGCGCCGCACTTCGCGCCAGCCGGCTTCGTCCAGCGGCGGCATGGTCACGTCGCCCTGCGGTTCGCCGTCGACCTCGGTGAGATAGATGCGTCGGGCCTTGGGCAGGGCCAGCGCAAAGAGGTCGGCGCCGCCGATGACGCACACCTCGTCCGCGCCGTCTTCGGCCGCCTGCTCGCGCGCGATCGCCAACGCCTCGGCGAAGTCGGCGCACACCACAGCACCCTCGGCCTCGTATTCCGGTTGGCGGGTCAGCACCACATTGAGCCGGCCGGGAAGCGGACGGCGCGGCAGGCTCTCCCAGGTCTTGCGGCCCATGATCACCGGCTTGCCGAGCGTGAGCTCGCGGAAGCGGCGCAGATCGGCCCGCAGGCGCCACGGCAGACCCGAGCCCCTGCCGATCACGCCGTTCTGGGCCCTCGCCACAGGCCCGACCGTCAGATGCACGCTCAACGCTGCCCTCAGACGGCCACGGGGGCCTTGATAGGCTTGTGCGCCTGGTAGCCCTCCAGCGTCACGTCGCCCTCCTCGAAGGCGAGGATGTCGCCCCGCGGCGCGAGGCGCACCGTCGGCAGCGGGTACGGCTCGCGCGTCAGCTGTCGTTTCGCCTGGTCGAGATGGTTGAGATAGAGATGCGCGTCGCCCAGCGTGTGCACGAACTCGCCGGGCTGGAGCCCCGTTGCCTGCGCCATCATCATCGTGAGGAGCGCATAGCTTGCGATGTTGAAGGGCACGCCCAGGAACACGTCAGCCGAGCGCTGGTAGAGTTGGCACGAGAGCCGGCCCTTGGCCACGAAGAACTGGAAGAGGCAGTGGCACGGCGGCAGCGCCATGTCGTCGACGTCCGCCGGGTTCCAGGCGGTGACCACGTGGCGGCGGCTCTCGGGGGTCTCGCGGATCGATCGCTGCACGGCGGCGATCTGGTCGATCACGCGCCCGTCCGGCGCGGTCCAGGAACGCCACTGCTTGCCGTAGACGGGCCCGAGGTCGCCGGCTTCGTCGGCCCATTCGTCCCAGATCGTGCAGCCTCGTTCCTGCAACCAGCGCACGTTGGTGTCGCCGCGCAAGAACCAGAGGAGTTCGACCAGGATCGAGCGGAAGTGGACGCGCTTCGTCGTCAGCAGCGGGAAGCCCTGCGCCAGGTCGAACCGCATTTGCCGCCCGAACACGCCGAGCGTGCCGACGCCCGTGCGGTCGCCGCGCCTCGCCCCGCTGGTCATGATATCGGCGAGCAAGGCCAGATACTGCCGCTCCGGATGGTCCGGCGCGGCGATCACGGGCTCGCTCTGGCGGGGCGCGACGGCGCTCAAGCTGATTCTCTCCACGACTGGTCCCTGAAGCTTGCGCCTCCGAATATGGGGTCGGCTAGTGCCGAGGCCACGCCCGCCTGGGGATGCTTTCGCCCGTGTCGTGGATCGAGCGCGCGTCAGCCCGAGAAGCCCCCGTCGTCGAGGTATGCTTGCTCCTCGGCCGTCGTTTCACGGCCGAGGGCGGGGTTGCGGTGCGGGAAGCGGCCGAACCTGGCGATGACGTCGCGGTGGATGCGCGCCCACTTGCCGAAATCGCCGCCGCTCGCCCCGATCTCCGCCCCGATCTCCGCGTCAAGCGCTTCGCACAGCGCCACGCCCTGGTCCTGGTCTGTCAGGTCTTCGGAGTGCTCGAACGGCAGGTAGAAGAACTGGCGCAACTCCGCCGACGCCACGCGGTCGTGCCCGCGGGCCACCGCCTCCCGCGCCGCGCGGCGCGCCTTTCCGTCCGTGGCGAAGGCGTGGGCCGAGCCCCGGTAGAGGTTGCGCGGGAACTGGTCGAGCAGGATCAGCAGAGCGAGCGCGCCGTCCGGCGTATCGATCCAGGCGTCGTACGCCCCCCTCGCCGCCGCGTGGTGGGTGGGTTCGAACTTCAACCGGATCGCGTCGTCGAACGCCGCGTCCTTCCTGAACCAGCGGTCGGGACCCACCCCGCGCCAGAACTCGACGATATCGGATGGGTGGGCTGGCATGGGACGTTCCGCGAAGCAAACGAAGCTGTTGTGGTGAAAGCGCGCCAGGGCTTGATGTCGCTCAAGGCGGGCTCGCACGGGTCGGTACAGGAACAGTCGCCAATGCGCGTTTCAAGGGCGCGCGAAGGAGGCGAACCCGATGAAGCGTCTGACGACAGCGGCGGTTGCGCTCGTGCTTTTGGCCGGCGCCGGCGGCGCCTACGCCGACAATCCGAGCAGCAACAGCACCGAGGGCCCCGGGCGCAACGCCGCCCCTTACAACACCGGCGGGCGCAATGCGCCGGAAGGCCGCAACCCCAACGCTGGCCGCGAGGCGGCGCCCGGGCGTCAGGGCCCGCCCCGCAATGCGCCGAACGCCCCCGGGAGGACCAACGCCCCCGCGGGTGCAAACGTGCCGGGCCGCCAAGGCGCGCCGCGCAACGCGCCGAACGTCCCGGGGAGCACCAATGTTCCAGCGGGCGCCAACATCCCTGGGCGTCAGGGCGCGCCTCGCAATGCGCCGAATGCGCCCGCGCCGGGCGTCAATGCGGGACGCGTCGGCCCCGGCGTTCCGGTGGGCCCGGGCCGTCCGCAGCCGACCCCGCCCTACCAGCGGCCTGGGGTCCCTGGCGCGGGGGCCGCGCCCGGCCCGGGCAACATCGGCGCGCCCTACCGTCCCGGCGGTCAGGTTCCGCCGAACTTCAATCGTGCGCGCCGCCCCCGTGACGCCGGCCGCCGCGCCTATGCTCCCGGCGCCTTCCCGCAGGTCTTCCGCGCCACCCGCCGCTTCCGCAGCGCGCCCTTCATCCGTCCACCGGGCTGGTATGCGCGGCGCTGGTCCTACGGGATGTTCCTGCCGTGGGGCTGGTTTGCGCCGGCCTACTACCTCAACTGGGCTCTTTACGGCCTGCCACCTCCGCCGATCGGGTGCGAGTGGATTCGCGAGGGCGGCGACGCCCTGCTGGTCAACATCTGGACGGGCGAAGTGCTCTCCGTCTACCTGAACGTCTTCTGGTGGTGACATCCGGCCGAGGCCGGGATTCGCGGTGCGAAGCCCGGCCTCGCCTTGACGCGCTCGCGAAAAACCTATCGAAAGCGGCCCTCGCTCAAGGGGGCGGCCGTCGTGGCCGCGCCCCCAAGCGTCATTGCCGGAGATAGCCTCATGCGCGTCTACTACGACCGCGACGCCGACCTTGCCCGCATCCTGGACAAGAAGATCGCCATCGTAGGCTACGGCTCGCAAGGTCACGCCCACGCGCTTAACCTGCGCGACTCCGGTGTCGCCAACGTGGCGGTCGCGCTTCGCGCCGGCTCGTCGACGCGCAAGAAGGCCGAGGCCGAAGGGCTGAAGGTGATGACCGTGGCCGAGGCCGCCGCCTGGGCCGACCTCATCATGATCCTCGCGCCCGACGAGCTGCAGCGCGGCATCTACGAGCACGAGATCGCGCCCCACATCCGCGACGGCGCGGCGATGCTGTTCGCCCACGGCCTCAACATCCACTTCCAGCTCATCGAGCCGAAGCCCTCGATCGACGTGCTGATGGTGGCGCCCAAGGGGCCGGGCCACACCGTGCGCGGCGAGTTCCAGAAAGGCGGCGGCGTGCCGTGCCTGATCGCGGTGGCGCAGAACGCCACCGGCAACGCCCTTGACCTCGGTCTGGCCTACGCTTCGGCGATCGGCGGCGGGCGCTCGGGCGTCATCGAGACCACGTTCCGCGAGGAGTGCGAGACCGATCTCTTCGGCGAACAGTCGGTGCTGTGCGGCGGCCTGGTCGAGCTGATCCGCGCCGGCTTCGAGACGCTGGTCGAGGCCGGCTACGCGCCCGAGATGGCCTATTTCGAGTGTCTGCACGAAGTGAAGCTGATCGTAGACCTGATCTACGAAGGCGGCATCGCGAACATGAACTACTCGGTCTCGAACACGGCCGAGTACGGTGAGTACGTTTCGGGGCCGCGCGTCGTGACGGCCGAGACGAAGGCCGAGATGAAGCGGATTCTGACCGACATCCAGGAGGGCCGCTTCGTGAAAGACTGGATGGTCGAGGTTGGCGCGGGCAAGCCCACGTTCAACGCCATCCGCCGCCGCAACGCCGAGCACCCGATCGAGGAAGTGGGCGCGCGGCTGCGCGCCATGATGCCCTGGATCGCAAAGAACAAGCTGGTCGACCAGGCGCGGAACTGAGCCGGCGCGCTCCTCCCTTGCACGCGCGGGGGAGGAGGACGCCCCTGGGGTCGCGGGTCGGCCGCTCGGCCCGCGCGCTCACCAGTCCATGACGGGGCGACGGAAGCCCATGGCCGCCCAGGCGCCGAAAAGCTTCAGCACGAACATCGCCGAGTGACGCGGATAGGTGGGGATGCCGTCGGTGAAGGTCGCGCCCGACGGCGCATCCATCGCCATCAACCGCATCTGCGGCGCCGGCGCGCTCTCGCGCACACGGTCCCGGTAGAGCGTCAGCCAGTGTCCCGGCGTGAAATCGAGGAACATCGGCGTATTGCAGCAGGTCGCAAGCACCCGACGCGTCGGGGACCCGGGCGTCAGGCGCCGCGCCTCCAGGCGCTCGCCTCCGTGGGCGACCCTGACGCGATCCTTCCGATAGAGGCAGTAGTCCGTGCCGCCGTCCGGACGGAGGACGGCGGCCGCGCCGGGCTCGCGCTCGAACTCCAGCCCCGCGGCGCGGCAGCTCGCGCAGCAGCAGACCACGCTGAGGAAAGGATCGTCCGCGACCTCGACGGCGGCCCGCCCGCACCGGCAAGTGGCCGTAAGGCCTCGTCTCATCCCGGCCATCGCGGCCCCCAAGCATCATTCGGTCACGGGGAAGGTCCCTGACCTGACGAGCGCGCATCGGCCTGCCTCGCTGGAGGCAGCATCGCGCTCAGCAGCACGCGCAACGTCGCCTTTGCATCGGCCAGCGCGGCGTCGGGGTCAACGGCCGCGGCGATGATCAGCGCCAGCTCGATCAGCGCCGCAAGAAGGACGTGGGCGAAGATTTCCACCTTCGACGGCTCGACCGCGCCGTCCGCCGCCGCTCTGGCGAGCGAGGCCTTGAGCAGCCCGAAGCCGTAGCGCGACTCGATCTCGCGGCGCCTCGCCCAGCCCAGCGCGGACGGTGCGTCGACCAGCACGATCCGGCGCGCTGCCGGGTCCTGCGTCAGTTCCAGGAAAGCTTCGCCCCCCGCCGTCACGGCGCGCGCCGCATCGCGGGCGCCGGCGGAACGGGCGATCACCTTGCGGCAGATCTCCGCCTCCATGGCCTCGACCACCGCCTCGAACAGCGCCTCCTTGCCGGCGAAATGGTGGTAGAGCGCGCCGCGGCTCAGCGACGTAGCGGCGAGGACGGCCTCGATCGAAACGCCGGCGTACCCACGCTCGCCGAAGAGCCGCGTCGCCGCCTCGATGATTCCCCGGCGAGTGGCCTGGCCCTGCTCAGCCTTCGACGTCACGCGCGCCGCTTTCCAGACATGGTTCGCACCGAGTGATGCAGACCGATTGTCGGTATCTAGCTGATTTCGACGGCCGCCGCAGTCACAACATCGTGGCCAGCCTAGTTGCGGTGTTCCAGTTTCGCGCCGTCCCGCGCACGCCGAGGCGCCGCTCGATCGCTGCGGTGGTCAGGCGCGAGTCGCCGATGCCGTCCGGGTAGGTGACGTAGAGTTCGCGACCGACGGTCCGCACGTCCTCGCGGCCCTGGATCGACGCCCGCAAACTCGCCACCGCCTCCGGCGAAGGGGCCGCCCTGAGCGCCATGACGACGAGGTGGCCGGGATCGTGGCGAGCCATGTCCGCGAACGGGTTGGCGACCATGAGCGCGCGCCATTCGTCGGCGCTGCGCACGATGAAATCGGTGGCGAAGCCCAGCACCGCCAGCGCCTCGCGCTCCAGCAGCGCCTCGAGTTCGGCGCCGCCTATCCCGCTGCCGAAGACGAGGTTGCCGGACTGCAGCAACGTGCGCGGCGCCTGAAAGCCGAGCGCCGTGAGCCAGGCGCGCAACTCGGCCATCACCGCCTTGCGCCCGCCGACATTCACGGCGCGCATCAGCGCGACCTGCGTGCTCACAGCCATGGCAGGGCGGCCGCGCCGCGCAGGATCGCCTCGGTCTCGGCCGTGTGGCCGGGATGGCCGCGCGCGTGCGCTACGAGCGCCGGCAGCAGTCGCAACGGGGCGCGCCCTCCACGCACGGCCCGCACCAGCACGCGGCCCGCCGGCTCGTCCACGAAGGGGTGAACCGGACGCACCTGGAACGAGCCTGCCTTCGTCCCGAGCAGCGCCAGGATGTCGGCGAGCCGGTCGGGGCGATGGACCAGCGTGATCGTGCCGCCGTCGCGGACAGCCGCCAGCAGGAACTGCGCCCAGGCGCCGAGACCGCCCTCGGCGAGGAAAGCGCTGCGCTTGGCCGGATGCGGCCCGCGGATCGCGCGGGCGTCGTCGAAATAGGGCGGATTGCAGAGCGCCGCGTCGAACTGGGCGGGGCTTGGCGTGGTCACGTCGGCCTGGAGCACCTCGACCCGATCCGCAAAGCCATTTGCGGCGGCGTTCTCGCGCGCCAAGGCCACCGCAACCGGGTCGCGCTCGATGCCGACGAAATGGACGCCGGGCCGCCGGGCCGCCGTCGCCAGCATCACCGCGCCGACGCCGCATCCATCGTCAATCTCCCGCTCTCCGGGCGCCGCATCACAGGCAGCCGCTAGGAGCGCCGCGTCGAGCCCGGCCCGATAGCCCCTGGCGGGCTGGCGCAGGATCACGCGTCCGCCCAGAACGCGGTCTTCGCTGACGGCCGGACTGGTTTCGTCCATCGGCTACGGTTCCGAGCCTTGTGCTCGCCTTGACGCTCCCCTATCCCGCACCCATTGTCCGTTCGCAACGGCGAGCGCCGCCGCGCCTTAGGAGCCACGTTCTTGGACGCAGTCAAAGCGGCCATTCCCCGGCCGGTGGGCTCCGTCGACCGCCTCGTGCGCCTGGCGCGGTCGGACATGGACGGGGTCGACGCGCTGATCGTGGCTCGCATGCAGAGCCCGGTCAGCGTGATCCCACTGCTGGCCGAGCACCTGATCGCGGCGGGCGGAAAGCGGTTGCGGCCGCTGCTCACGGTCGCGTCCGCGAGGCTCGCCGGCGGCAAAGGCGACGCGGCGCTGAAGCTGGCGGCGGCCGTGGAGTTCATTCACACCGCGACGCTGCTCCACGACGACGTCGTCGATTCCTCGCAGTTGCGCCGAGGCAAGGTCGCCGCGCACCTGATCTGGGGCGCACCTTCCAGCGTGCTGGTCGGGGACTTTCTCTACGCCCGCGCATTCGAGCTCATGGTCGAGACCGGCTCGATGCGCGCGCTGCACATCCTGGCGCGCGCCTCGCGGGTGATCGCCGAGGGCGAGGTGCTGCAGCTGACGCGCGCCCACGACCTGAAGCTCAGCCAGACAACGTATCTCGAGATCATCAGCGCCAAGACCGCCGAGCTCTTCGCGGCTGCGGCGGAGGCGGGGGCGGTCTCGGCCGGGGCCGACGAACGACGCGCTGCCGCGCTGCGCGAGTTCGGGCATAGCCTCGGCATCGCGTTCCAGCTGGCCGACGATGCGCTCGACTACGCTGGCTCGGCCGAGACCCTGGGCAAGAACGCGGGCGACGATTTCCGCGAAGGCAAGGCGACGCTGCCACTGCTCTTGGCGATCGGCCGTTCCGGCGCGCGAGAGGCGGATTTCTGGGAGCGCGTGATCGGACGCAAAGAGCAGACCGAAGCCGACTTCCGACGGGCGCGCGAACTGGTCGTCGGGACCGGCGCGCTCGAAGCCACCCTCGACCTCGCCGCCGACCACGCCGACGCCGGCAAGGCCGCGCTTGCGGCGTTCCCGGCGGGCGAATGGCGCGAGGCCCTGGAGTCGCTGGCCGACTTCGCGGTGAGCCGGCGGGCCTGAGCCGCAAATCGCGCCGCGCCCCATCCGGTGGGGCGGGCCGGCCCAGCCCGTCTTGCGCGAACCTCATCGGCAGGCGTTCTTTCGGGCGGCCGACAGGCCCGAAACAATTGCAACTCAGAATCGTACGACGCTCCAACTCCAGGCGCGGACCGGCGCGCCCGGAGTTGATCGGCGTAGGAATTGTGAACGAAGCCCTGCTCGAGGCCGGCCTGGAACATTACCGACGGGGCGATCGAGACGAGGCCGAGACGTGGCTCCGCAAGGCGGTCGAAGCCGACCCCGACGAGCCGACCGCGCACTTCATCCTGGGGCTCATGCGCTTCGAGGCGGGCGACGCCGAGGCGGCGATCCGAAGCCTCCAACGCGTGGTCGCGCTGCGCCCCGATCACGCTGTCGCCTGGCAGACGCTCGGCGACCTTCGCCGGCACAGGGGCGCCGATCCGGACGCCGTCGAGGCCTATCGCAAGGCGACACAGCTCGACAGCAAGTTGACAGCCGGCTGGATCGGGCTGTCCCAGGCGTTGCTCGCCTGCGGAGACGCGGACGCCGCCCTCGAGGCTGCGGACGTCGCAGCGGGTCGCGCTCCTTCCGATGCGGCGGCCCACATGACGCGCGCGGCGGCGCTCTCGCGGCTGGGGCGTCGGCGCGCGGCCGCCGACGCCTATCGCAGCGCCGCCGATCTCGCGCCTGATCTCGCGACAGCCCGCGTGGGACTTGCGGTCGAGCAGCTGCAGCTGGGCGACGCAGCGTCGGCCGCCGCGAGCGCCGAGCGGGCGGTGACGCTCGACCCGTCCATCGCGCTGGGTTGGCTCACCCTCGGCACGGCGTTGCGGCGGACCGGCGACTGGCCGCGCGCCTGCTTGGCGCTCGAGCGCTCGCTCGCGCTGGACCCTTCCCAGCACGCCGCGGCGCTCGCCTTGGGTGTCCTCTGCGCGATGACCGATCAGACGGCGCTCGCGCAGCGCTGGCTTCAGCGCGCCGTGGAACTCGAGCCCGACGACGCCGAGGCGCACGCGGCGCTGAGTTCGGTCTACTGCGCGGATGATCGCTTCGAACTGGGTCGCGCCCATGCGGAAAAGGCGCTGGCGCTGGACCCCACCCTGCTCGCGCCTCGCCAGAACCTGGCTCGCGTCCTCGTGCGCCAGGGGCTGCGCGACGAGGCGAAGCTACACCTCGATCTCGCCTACCGCGACCACAGCTTCCAGGTTGCGCCGGCGCCGCACGAGATCCAGCGCGTGCTGCTGCTGGTGACGACCGACCAGGGCAATACGCCGGATCGCTACCTGTTGCCGGCCGATCGTTTCACGCGGATCTACTGGTGCGTGGAGTACGCGGACGAGGCCCAGACAGCGGCCCTGCCCGACTACGACGTGGTCTTCAACTGCATCGGCGACCAGGACGAGACCGGGCCCACCGCCGCGAACGTGGCGCGATTCCTGCGGAGTTGCCGCGGGCCCGTGCTCAACCACCCGGGGGCCATCGCCCGCACGAGCCGCCACCTGGCGACGTCATTGTTCTCCGGCGTCGAGGGTCTGGTCACGCCTCGGACCGCCAGGATCGCCGGCGACGAGATCGCCGCGGTTGGCCTGCTCGAAGTTGCGCGGCGGGCCGGCGTCGAGCCGCCCTTCATTGTTCGCCCCGTCGGTTCGCACGGCGGCGAGGGCGTGCGGCTGATCGCCGGGTCGCAGGACGCGGCGGCGCCCGCCGACGGCCGCGATCGTTACGTGACGACCTTCCGCGACTTCCGCTCGACGGACGGGCTCTACCGCAAATATCGGATCGTCTTTGTCGATCGACGCCCGTATCCCTACCATCTGGCGATCGGCCCGCGATGGCTGCTCCATTACAACAGTGGGGAGACGGTGCGGGAGCCGGCGCATCTCGCCGAGGAGCGGCGCTTCCTCGAGGGGCCGGAGGCGACGCTGGGCGCACCGGCCATGGAGGCCGTCCGCGAGGTCGGACGCCGGCTTGACCTCGACTTCGCCGGGCTCGATTTCGCGCTCCTTGCCGATGGCGGCGTGCTGCTCTTCGAAGCGAACGCCACCATGCTCGTGCATCCGGAAGATCCCGGCGGCCCGCTGGCCCACAAGAACGCCTTTGTGTCGAGGATCGTGAACGCGTTCCAGGACCGGCTGGCCCGCGCGCAGGTCTGACGCCAAGCAGCAGCGGCGTGGTCGCCGATCGCACGCCGAGCCCGTCGAAGGCCTGCGCCAGCGTCTCAGTCGGCAAGCCGAGGGCGAGCAGCGCGTAGGCGCTCTCGTCCTCGCCGCTGAGCGCCATCCCGGCCGGGATCAGGTCGATGGCGCCGGGCGAGAGCCACCGCCTCTGCCGAGCAGCGCCCCGACCGCCACGAGCATGACGACCGCGCCGACACCCTGCAGGGCCGCCGCGCCGAGACGCACGTGCCCGGCCGGGTGCTTGGCTTCGCCCTCGGCCGAACGTGCGCAGGCGCCCAGCACCATGCCCGCTTCGAGCGCGCAGAAGCTGATCCAGACCGCGTGGCTGAGCAGCGTCGCGACCTGGGGCCAGACCGACAGGTGCGGCCAGACGAGCCCCAGCACCATCAGGAAGGTCCCGCTCTGTACGGCGTTGAGGTGGGCCGAGAGCGCCGCGCGCGGGTTCCGGAACGCCTTCAGGAAGAACCCGATCGCCAGCCCGAAGACGAACCTCGCCAGCCCCGCGAAGCAGAGCCGACCCTCGATCGCGTCCATGAAGCGCCTACCCCGTTCTTGGGCGACATGACCGGAACGTAGAGTCGCTCGGCGACGGCGTAGCGCACGAATGGTCGGAACGCAGGCGGCCGGCAGCTTATCAGAAGCCGGGTCTCCGGCCCGCCGAAGATCAGGCGGCAGGTGATGGCTTTCAGCCAGGGCCGATCATCTTCTCCGGGCGGACGATCTCGTCGAACTCGACGTCGGTGACAAAGCCGCCGCCGACGGCCTCCTCGCGCAGCGTGGTGCCGTTCTTGTGGGCGGTCTTGGCGATCTTGGCCGCCGCGTCGTAGCCGATCTTGGGCGCGAGCGCCGTAACCAGCATGAGCGAGCGGTCCAGAGCCGCCTTGATGTTGTCCTCGCGCGGCTCGATGCCGACCACGCAGTGCTCGGTGAAGCTCTCGGCGGCGTCGGCCATCAGCGTGATCGACTGCAGCAGTGTGTAGGCCATCACCGGGTTGAAGACGTTGAGTTCGAAGTGGCCCGACGCCCCGGCGAAGCTCATCGTGGCCTCGTTGCCGAAGATGCGGGTGCAGACCATGGTCAGCGCCTCGCACTGCGTCGGGTTCACTTTGCCCGGCATGATCGACGAGCCGGGCTCGTTCTCGGGCAGGGAGAGTTCGCCGAGGCCCGAGCGCGGGCCGCTGCCCAGGAAGCGGATGTCGTTGGCGATCTTGAAGAGGCTGGCGGCGGTGGTGTTGATCGCGCCGTGGGTGAAGACCATCGCATCATGCGCGGCGAGCGCCTCGAACTTGTTCGGCGCCGAGGTGAAGGGCAGGCCGGTGATCGCTGCGATATGCTCGGCCACCTTCCCGGCGAAGCCAACCGGGGCGTTGAGGCCGGTGCCGACCGCCGTGCCGCCCTGCGCCAACTGCATCAGCATCGGCAGCGTCATCTCGATCCGCGCGATCCCGTTGGCGACCTGCTGCGTATAGCCGCTGAACTCCTGACCTAGCGTCAGGGGCGTGGCGTCCTGGGTATGGGTGCGGCCGATCTTGATGATGTGCGCCCAGGCCCTGGCCTTGGCGTCGAGCGCCTCACGCAGCGCCTTCAGCGCCGGTATCAGCCGGTGCGTCACCTCCTCGGCCGCCGCGACGTGCATGGCGGTCGGATAGGTGTCGTTGGACGACTGGCTCATGTTGACGTGGTCGTTCGGGTGCACCGGCTTCTTCGACCCCATCGTCCCACCCAGCATCTCGATGGCGCGGTTGGAGATCACCTCGTTGGCGTTCATGTTCGACTGGGTGCCGGAGCCTGTCTGCCAGACGGCCAGCGGGAAGTGGGCGTCGAGCTTGCCGTCGATCACCTCCTGCGCAGCCGCTACGATCGTCTGGCCGACAGACGGTTCGAGCCTGCCGAGCGCCATGTTGGCCTCGGCCGCGGCGCGCTTGATGATACCCAGCGCCCGCACCACCGCCAGCGGCTGCTTCTCCCAGCCGATCTTGAAGTTCTGCAACGAGCGCTGCGTCTGAGCGCCCCAGTAGCGGTCGGCCGGGACCTCGATGGGCCCGAAGGTGTCGGTCTCGGTTCTGGTGGCGGACATCTGGTTCCCTGGGTGACGCGTCGCGCCGGGGTTTAAGCCTCAGCCGCCGTCTGGCAAGGGCTCAGACGGTGAACCCTTGCGCCACGAAGGGCAGCGATCGTACGCGCCGGCCGGTGGCGTCGAAGACGGCGTTGGCGAGCGCCGGCGCCACGCCGGGAACGCCCGGTTCGCCGGCGCCGCCGGGGTTCACGCCCGGCGTGTCGAACAGGATCACCTCGACGGGCGGGGCCTGACGCATGCGGATCACGTGGTACGCGTTGAAGTTGGCCTGGTTGGCCCGGCCGCCGGCGAAGGTCATCACCTCGCCCAACGCCGCGGAGAGGCCCATGGTCGCGCCGCCCTCGAACTGGGCCTTCACCTGCTGCGGGTTGACCGCGGTCCCGACGTCGGCGGCGACCGCGATGCGGGCGACCTTCAGCGCGTCGCCCTCCACTTGCGCCTCGACGCCCGTGGCCACGAGCGACTCGAACGCCCGGACGAGGGCGAGGCCGCGGCCGACGCCCCTGGCTTTCGGCTTGCCCCAGCCGATGGCTTCGGCGGCCGCGTCGATCAGCCGGCGGACCCGTTGATCGTCGCCGATCAGGCGCCGCCGGTACTCGAGCGGGTCGACGCCGGCGGCGTGGGCGCACTCGTCGATGAAGCTCTCGCGCCCGAAGGCGGAGAGACCCGGATCGACGCTGCGCCAGGGCCCCTGCGGCACCCCGGTGACGATCCTGCTCTGGGTCGCAGCGAAGCCGGAGAAGCCGTAGGGCGCGGGATCGGCGTCGTTCAGCATCTGATCGGCAGCGGCGCTGATCGCCTCGTAGCCGTCGATCAGCCCGTCGGCGCGCAGTCCGGCCCGGAACCGGGTCAGCGTGGCGCGGCGGTAGTGGTCGTGGGTCACGTCCTCCTCGCGCGTCCAGGTAAGCTGGACGGCTGTCGGAGCGACCTCCATCGCGATCAGCGCAGCCTGAGCCGCGAAATCGGGGATCAGCCGCCGGCCGAAGCCCCCGCCCAGCAGCGTGTTGTGCAACACCACCTGGTCGGCCGTGCGCCCGGTCGCCTTGGCCACCCGCATCCGGGTGAGCGTCGGGGTCTGGGTCGGCGACCACGCCTCGACCTTGTCGGCCATCACCCGAACCGTCGTGTTCATCGGTTCGAGCGTGGCGTGCGCGAGGTAGGCGGTGCGGTAGTCGGCCTCGACCTTCCTGGCGGCGCGGTCGATGCGGGCTCGCAGAGCGCCGCGGGCGGCAGGGTCCTTGGTCGTGGCGTCCGGCCCGCCGAGCGCGTCCGTGAGCCGCCGGTCTATGTCCGCTGAACTCGACGCCAGCGCGGGCGTGGACCACTGCGGCTTCAGCGCCCGCACGCCCTTGAACGCGGCCCAGGTGCTCGCCGCGACGACCGCGACGGCGTCGTCGAGCTTGACCACCTTCGTCACGCCGGGAACCGCCAGCGCCGGCGTCTCGTCCACGGAGACGAGCGTCGCGCCGTAGACCGGCGCCGCCGCGATCGAAGCGTGCAGCATGCCTGGCAGCCGGACGTCGACGCCGTAGCGGGCGCGGCCGGTCGACTTGTCGGCGTTCTCGAAGGTCGGGAGCGGCTTGCCGATGTAGCGCCAGGCGGAAGCGGGCTTCAGCGGCGGATCGGCCGGCGGCTGGATCTGGGCGGCCTCTGCGGCGAGCGCCCCGTAGTCGAAGTGGGCGGCGCGGCTGACCCGGACCACGCGGCCGGCCTCGGTGCGACAGTCGGCCAGCGGACAGTTCCAACGCCGCGCGGCGGCCGCGACGAGCTGAGCTCGCACAGCGGCGCCGGCGCTGCGCAGCTCGGTCCAGTGGCGTCGGATCGACGACGAGCCGCCGGTGCCGATGACTGCGAACGGGCCGCCGGGTGTCGGGGCGCCGAGCTCAACTTCGATCCGGTCCCATGGCGCATCGAGTTCGTCCGCCAGAACCTGCGCCTGGCCGGTGCGCGCGCCCTGGCCCATCTCGCTGACGGTCGAGTAGAGCGTGATGCGTCCGTCGGGCGCGATGCGGATCCAGGGCGAGATCGGCGGCGCGTCCTCGGCGTCGCCTGCATTGACGCCCAGTCCCAGCAGCAAAGCTCCGCCGGCGCTCCAGGTGACGAACTGGCGCCGATCGAGCTGCATGGCGTAACTCCGCTCGCTTTGCCGGGCGCTATGCTACGCTCCCGCAGACAGGCCCGCTACCCGGGCTGGAGCGCCATGAGCGGCAGGATGAGGCGAAGCTGCGGGCCGATGTAGACCTGTGGCTCGGACGGCGGCGAGGCGCCGATCCCATGCTCGCGGCGCGAGACGCACGCCTGCACCTTCGGGGCCAGCGCCATGAAGCTCTGCGCCTGTGGCAGCGATTCCAGCATGCAGGCGTCGAAGTACGGGTACTTGTCGCTCTCGCTGCACCCGAAGGAGGAGCGGTCCGGCCGTGCGGCGGTGAGGATCATCCGGTTCTTGTCGGCCAGCATCGGCACGAACACGCCCGAGAAGCAGGCCGAGATGATGACGATGGTGGGCCGCTCGCCACAGGCGTCCGAGATCATCTGGTCCATGAGCGGCGGCGGCAGGATCTGGCCGTCGAGCACCACGCCCTGCGGCGCGCCGTGCGAGGTGAAGTAGACGAGGCAACCGGCGGTCGCCTGCGCCGCAAGGCTCTTCAGCGTCTGGTAGATCGGCTGCAGGTCCGCCTTGCCGGGGTCCGTGTCGCGATAGAGTTCCGGCCGCACCGAGAACTGGCGCAGGTTGGCGGCTGAGAAGCCCTTGCGGATCAGCTCGGCGGCGATGTCGCGACGGGCGTTGTCGAAGGTCTGCGTCGGATTGTTCGTGTGGGCGGCATGGTAGTCGCCTGCGACCACGATGGCCGCCCAGTTCGCGAACGGCCCGCCCGCCGCCGCCGCGCCCCGCGCCGCCAGGATCACGCCCAGCGCCGCGACGAGCCCGGCGAGGCCGCGGCCCATCGCCCTACTTGTAGTTCTTGAACGGCGTCGGCACTGCGGTTCCGGTCGCCTTGGCCAGCAGCCGCCCGTCGCCGTCGTAGAGTTCGCCCTCGGTGAAGGCGAGCGTGCGGCCCCAGCGCACCACGCGGCCCACGCCCTTGATCGGGCCCGGCGTCGCAGGGCGGAAGAAGCTCGTCTTCATCTCGGCGGTGGGCGCCACGGCCGTCATCTTGGAGGCCACCATGCAGGCGACGCTCATGACCTCGTCCAGCATGGCGCAGAGATACCCGCCCTGGATCTGCTTCATCGGGTTGGAGTGCAGTTCGGCCTTGCCCTCGAAAGCCACCTCGACCTGCATTTTCTCCTGGCTGACGCTCAGCATGCGAAAGCCGAGCGTCTGAGAGCCTGTAGGCTGGTTCTTGCTGCGCAGAAACCGCTGCAGGATGTCGTCGTCGGTCAGAGCCGGGGTCTCGGCGGCGGCGTGCATCACGTGGGGCTATTTCTTTCTGAACTGGTCGAGTGAGACGATGTTCGGCCCGTCGGCGGCCGGCTTCTTCTCGGCGGCCGTGGCGGCGCGTGGCGCAGCGGCCGGCTGGGGGGCGGTCAGCGGCGGCGCCGCGCGTTCGGCGTTGGCCGGCGTGAAGCGCAGACGGAAGTCGACGCTGGGATCCCAGAACTGGGTGATCGCGGCGTAGGGGATCGAGAGCGGCTTCGGTTGGCCGCCGAACCTCAGGGTCACAGAGAAGAACGTCTCGCCCGGCGCCAGGTCCCAGTATTGGTGCTGGAGGACGATCATCATCTCGTCGGGGTACTGATCCAGGAGCTCCCTGGGCCCCGAAACGCCAGCGGCGCTGGTCTTGAAGGTGATGAAGAAGTGGTGCTCGCCCGGCAGGCCCTTGGCCGCAGCGTGTTTCAGAGCCGCGCGGACCACGCCGCGGAGCGCTTCCTGCTGGAGCGCGTCGTAGCCGATCAGGTCGCGAGGCTTGCCGTCCTTGGCCATGCGCGGAAAGTAGCGCGCACGGGGGGCGAAGCAAAGGCGGCAGGGCCGCCGGCGCGTCCGTTTTCATGCAAGGCGACGAGGCGGGTGGGGGGCTTCTGTTGCCAGGCGCCCCCCGAGCCCCGCCCAAGCCGGCTAAGGCCTGGGGCTTAAGGTCGAATCCGACCGCACCGCATTACGCGGCGAGGGCGTATTCTGGAGCGAAGTTATCGTTCGCAGTTAGTTTTACGGCCCGAAACGGTGAGCCACGCCGGGAGAAGGCAAACGCCTTTACACGTCTGTCGATGCTGATCGGCCCCGTAACGTCGCCCGCCGATAACGCGGGGAGAGTTTGGTGGAGCCGCCGGGAATCGCACCCGGGTCCAGTCCGCTTATTACGCGCGCGTTTATCTCCATAGTCCGGACGAACGCCCGGACGCCCTGGATATAGGGGCGATGGCTTGAAGATTGAAGCGCGGATGCGCCCCGACCGGGCAAGCCGCTCGCGAAGCGCGAACGGCGGCCAGCATTTCGCGAGCAGGCGGCGCGGCTTCGCCACCGGCGTATGCTCCCCCGCCGCCTGCGTCTAGCTTGCCCTGGCGCCCGACGAAGGAGGGGCGGCCAAGTCATGAAGAACCTCGCCTACGCCGTCCGTCCTATGGCGCTCGACATGCTCGCCACCTTGCTCTTCGCCGGCGTCTTCGCGCTCACCAAGAGCCTCAATCTTTCGACAGCCATTGGTATCGGCGTCGGGCTCTCGCAGCTTGCGTGGCTCGCCCTGAGCCGGCGCCGGATTGCGGCCCTGCAGTTCGCCAGCGTCGGGCTTGTGATCGTGATGGGCGGCGCGGCGATCCTGACGCGCGATCCCCGCTTCGTGATGGTCAAGCCGACGATCGTCTACGCTGTGGTCGCCCTCTCGATGTTGCAGCCGGGCTGGCTCGTGCGCTACCTGCCACCGGCCAGCGTAGACCGCCTGCCGCGCGGCGCGGTCGTCTGGGCCGGGTTCGGCTGGGCGGCCCTGATGGCCCTGACGGCGGGCCTGAACCTCTATTTCGCCTTCGCGACCAGCGCAGCGGCGTGGGCTGCGTTCCTGGCGACGTTTCCGCTGGCGTCCAAGCTCGCAGCTTTCGCAATCACGTACGCCGGGCTGCGCCGTGCCGCGAGGGCTTCCGTCGTCGAGCCGGTCGCCGCCTGAGCGCTCGTTCCGCCCGGATCACATCTGTCGTCAGCGGCGCCCTCTTTCGGGATGGCGCCGCGTCCACGGTGTCGCGTGCGCGCCATGTCGCCGGTCCTGCAGAGCCTGCTCGGTTACTCGATCACCCCGTCGCTCCTCGGGATGGTCGCCGCATCCCATCCGCTGAAGACGCTGGAGCCGGGCTGGCGCCCCCCGATCGGGCGCTAATCATCCTCGTCCTCGTAGAACCACTGTCTCAGCTTGGCTTCTTCCTCCGCGAGCAGGCGCGTCAGCAGTCCGCGGCGCGAGCCATCGGGCTCCTGGGCCAACAGCGCCCTGAAGTTGCTGATGTTGCGCCGACATATCCATGCGCCGTTGACATGCTCCCTGGCGCCGTCGCCCGGCGGATCAGGCTCCTCAGCCATTACCTCACTCACGCTCGCCTCCCGCGCGCAGGATTAACGCGCTCGCGCAGCGTGACTGTTCGAATTCACACACAATCGCGGCAAGTATCAGCCGTTCCCGGCCGGCGGGATCAGGTGATCCAGTTCGTGCTGGATCGTGGCGTAGCACTCGCAGGCCGCAGCTTCGAGCCCGCGCCGATCGAGAACGGTCACCCTGCCCCGCGTGTAGTCGATCAGACCGGCGTCGCGCAGCTGATTGGCTGCGATCGAGACGCCGCTGCGCTGCGAGCCCAGCATCATCGCCAGGAACTCATGCGTCAGCGGAAAGTTGTCGGCGAGTGCGCTGTCGTGGGCGATCAGCAGCCACCGGCAGCAGCGCTGTGCAAGCGAGTGCAGCCGGTTGCAGGCCGCAGTCTGGGCGATCTGGCTGAAGCCGAAGCGCGCGTAGGTCTGGACGAGCTGGCGGAGCGCGCCGTCGCCGGCGAGCTGCGCCTGCAGCGCCTCGCGCCGGACCTGGAACGCCTCGCCCGGTATCTGCACGATGGTGTCGAGCACCGCGGTGTTGATCCCGAAAAGCGAATTGGCGTCGGTCAGGCCCTCGACGCCGATGCCGCCCACCTCGACCGACCGGCCGTCGCGCATCGTCTTCACGACGGAGACGAAGCCGCGGTTGACGAAGAAGAGATGCTCAATCGGACCGTCGACCCGGTCGATCGTCGCGCCGCGCCTCAGCGACACGCGGTCAAGTTCCGGAAGCAGCCGCTCGAAGCTTGCTGACGGCATCGCTGACAGCAGGCGGTTATGCACGGCGACGTTTCGCACATGACGCATCACGGCCGCCCCTTCCCTCGACGCCGGCCAGCCGGGCCGGGCGCCTCCAGAGCATGGTGTGGCGTTTCGGGGTCGGTCCGCGTTGACGTCACTCAAACTGCGCGGCAGGCGGCGATCGGCCGCAACCGCCGCCGCGGCGCCGAAGAACTAGAGCGTCTCCTCGCCCCGTTCGATCGAGAGCACGCCCGTCCGGGAGACCTCGACCAGCCCCAGCGGGCGCATCAGGCCCACGAACTTGTCGATCTTCGACGGCGCGCCGGTGATCTCGAAGATGAAGCTCGTGGTGGTGGTGTCGATCACGTGGGCGCGGAAGATGTCGGAGATCCGCAAGGCCTCGACGCGGTCGGGCCCGGCCCCGCGCACCTTCACCAGGGCGAGCTCGCGCTGAACCCCGTTCGGGTCGAGCGTGACGTTCATCACGTGGCGTGTTGAGACCATCTTTTCGAGCTGCGCCTGGATCTGCGCCAGCACCTGGTCGGTGCCGCGTGTGACGATGGTGACGCGGCTGGTATGCGCGGCCTGGTCGGTCTCAGCCACGGTGAGGCTCTCGATGTTGTAGCCGCGCGAGGCGAAGAGCCCGACCACGCGATGCAGCACCCCGGGCTCGTTGTCGACCAGGATGGCGAAGGTGGCCAGGCTCTCAGCCTCTGAGGTGTGGCCCATGTCGTAGGCCGAGGCAGGCGGGTCGATGGCGGTCATGGCGGGCCGCCTCTAGCGCGCCGCCACGCCTCAGACCAGCTTCTTGCCCGCGTCGTCGATCACCCCGGCGATGTCGCCCGCCTCCTCGCCGAGGATCATCTCGTTGTGGGCCTTGCCGGACGGGATCATCGGGAAACAGTTCTCAGCGTTCTCGACCAGGCAGTCGAACAGCACTGGGCCCGGATACTCGATCATCTCCCGGATCCTCGCATCCAGCTCGTCGGGACGCTGGGCGCGCAGCCCGAGCGCGCCGTACGCCTCGGCCAGCTTCACGAAGTCGGGCAGGGAGTCCGAATAGGAGTGGCTGTAGCGCCGCCCGTGCAGCAGCTCCTGCCACTGGCGCACCATCCCCATCCACTGGTTGTTCAGGATGAAGACCTTGATCGGCAGGTCGAACTGGATCGCGGTCGAGAGCTCCTGCATCGTCATCTGCACAGAGGCGTCGCCGCCGATGTCGATCACCAGGCTCTTCGGGTGCGCCGCCTGCACGCCGACCGCGGCCGGAAGCCCGTAGCCCATCGTGCCGAGGCCGCCGGATGTCATCCACCGGTTCGGCTCGTCGAAGTGGAAGAACTGGGCGGCCCACATCTGGTGCTGGCCGACTTCGGTGGTGATGTACACGTCGCGGTCGCGCGTGGCCGCGTAGAGCCGTTCGATCGCGTACTGCGGCTTGATGACCTCGGTCGACGGCCGGTAGGCGAAGCCGCGCCGCGCCCGCCAGACATCGATCTGCTTCCACCATTCGGCCAGCGCCGGAGCGTTGGGCGCGAGGCGCTGGCGCTTCCACGACGCGATCAGCTCGGCGAGCACGCGGCCTGCGTCGCCGACGATTCCGACGTCGGCCCGCACCACCTTGCCGATCGAGGAGGGATCGATGTCGATGTGGACCTTCTTCGAGCCCGGCGAAAAGGCGTCGAGCCGGCCGGTCACGCGGTCGTCGAAGCGGGCGCCGATGGCCAACATCACGTCGCAGTCGTGCATCGCGTGATTGGCCTCGAACGCGCCGTGCATGCCGACCATGCCCAGCCAGGCAGGATCGCTGGCCGGGAATGCGCCCAGTCCCATCAGCGTCGAGGTGACGGGCGCCCTCGCCAGCGCCGCGAACTCGCGCAGCGACGCGCTAGCCTCGGGGCCGGCGTTGATGACGCCGCGTCATCAACG
>JAKAZA010000056.1 GCA_021816155.1 Pseudomonadota bacterium
GCTCTTCCGCTGTTTTTGGGTTTGGTAGAGCAGGTCCTCGAACACCGCGCTCTGCCGCTTGAAGCCGATGGTGTTCATGTTGGCGATGTTGTTCGAGATCACCTCGACATTGAGCTGCTGGGCGGCCATGCCGGTGGCGGCGGTGCGAAGGGCTTGCATCGGAGACTATGACTTTCAGGTTGGAGTCACCGCCCCCAACCGCTGGATGGCGTTGGCGGAGAGGGTGCTGGTGGAGCTGATCATGTTCGCGACCATCTCGTAGGCGCGATTGATCTCGATGAGCCGCGTGATCTGCGTCACGGGCTGGACGTTCGACGCCTCGAGCATGCCCTGCCTGAGGCTCGCCGCCGTCGACGGGGTCGGCGTGAGGTTGGAGTCGTTGCGGTAGAGGTTGTGGCCGTCCTTGGAGAGCGCGGCCAGGCTGGCGAACGTGACAGCCTGGAGCTTGCCGACCTCCACCCCGTTCTGACTGATGATGCCGCTCTGCGAGATCGCGATCGGGCCTTTCTTGGGATCGAGCACGATGTCGCCTCCCGAGCCCTGCACCGCGTCCCCGTCCTGGGTGACGAGCTTGCCGGTGGGGTCGAGCGTGAAGCGGCCATCGCGTGTGTAGCGGGGGCCTGACGGCGTATTAACCGTAAAGAAGCCGGCGCCGTCGATCGCGACATCCAGCGGCGCGCCGGTCTGCGTCAGCGCGCCCTGGCTGTAGTCGCGCGCGACCCCGTCGGCGGTGACGAACGTGACGGTGGTCGGCTGCCCTCCGGCGCCGTGGGTGGAGACCGGGTCGGCCGCGTTCAGCAGCGACTCGAACTTGTAGCCGACCGTATCGACGTTCGCGAGGTTGTTGGCGGTGATGTCGAGCTCGCGCTCGAGCAGCATCTGCCGCGACAGCCCGACGTAGACGGCGTTGTCCATGGCGTTAAGAAATGACCCTGACTGCGGCCAAATGGCCCGACTCCCGAGCTGCAAGCTTCGGGCCAGTCCAAAAGATCAATAATTTCAGTCTGAAAGAAGGTTAACCGGCGCCGGCGGTCGGATTCCGCCGGGCAAGGATTGCCGCCGTTAAGGGGTGTTAACAACCACTCCTTAACCAACGCGGCGCGATTGATCGATCCCACGATCCTGGGGAATCGCGCGCGTGGCCAAGGACAAGTCTGGCAAGGACAAGGGCAAGGCCCCGGAGTCCGCCTCCGACGCCGAGAATTCCGAAGCCGAAGGGGCGGAAGGCGAGGGCGGCAAGAAGAAGCTGCCCCTGAAGATGATCATCATCGCGTCCGCGGCGGCCGTCATGCTGATCGGCGGCGGCGTCGGAGGCTTCCTGATCTTCGGACCCCACGCCCCGGCCACGGCTCAGGCGCACAAGCTCCCGGTAAAGCCCAAGACGGACAGCAAGGACGGAAAGCCCGACCCGAACGCGCCGCAGGTGCAGGACGGGCCGGACGGCGTCGTTTTCTACACCGAGCCGGACATCGTCGTGAACATGCAGACGCCGGACGGCAGGCCGACGTTCCTCAAGCTGAAGCTCACCTTCGAGCTGCCGGACCACACGACCGCCGATGTGCTGGACGCAGAGGGTCCGCGGCTCAACGACGTGTTCCAGACCTTCCTGCGCGAACTCCGCCCGGAGGATCTCTCGGGCAGCGAGGGGACGCTGATGCTTCGCGCCGAGCTGGCTCGACGTGTCGATCTCGTCATTGCGCCTTCCAAGGTCAACGGCGTGCTGATCGAGGAGATGCTGATCAACTAGCCCGCTGGCTGATCGCGACGACACCATGGCCGACGAATCCGAAGCCAACGACACTCTCGATCCGGACGCCGCCACCGCCGATGGCGCAGCCGAGCCCGGCGACGCCTGGGCGGCGGGGCCCGGCGATGCGCCCGTTGGCGCCGAGCGTATCCTCAACCAGGACGAGATCGACAGCCTCCTGGGCTTCGACCTGACCGACGAGGATGGGGCCGAGCGGACCGGCATCCGGGCGATCATCAATTCGGCGCTCGTCTCGTACGAGCGCCTGCCGATGCTCGAGATCGTGTTCGATCGCCTGGTGCGGTTGATGACGACCTCGCTTCGCAACTTCACGTCCGACAACGTCGAGGTGAGCCTCGACAACATCTCGTCGATCCGCTTCGGCGACTACCTGAACTCGATCCCGCTGCCGGCGATCCTCTCCGTGTTCCGCGCTGAGGAGCTGGACAATCTTGGGCTGCTGACCGTCGATTCCAACCTGATCTACTCGATCGTCGATGTGCTTCTCGGCGGTCGCCGCGGGACCGCCGCGATGCGCATCGAGGGCAGGCCCTACACCACCATCGAACGGGTGCTGGTGGAGCGTATGGTCGAGGTAGTCCTGCACGACTGCAAGGTCGCGTTCGAGCCGCTCACGCCCGTGACGTTCACGCTCGACCGCCTCGAGACCAATCCGCGGTTCGCGGCCATCGCCCGGCCGGCCAACGCCGCCATCCTGGTGAAGCTGCGCATCGACATGGAGGACCGTGGCGGCCGCATAGAACTGCTGCTTCCCTACGCGACGCTCGAACCGATCCGGAAGATGCTGCTGCAGCAGTTCATGGGCGAGAAGTTCGGGCGCGACAACATCTGGGAAAGCCACCTGGCCACCGAGCTGTGGACCACCCAGCTCGACGTCCGCGCGGTGCTCGACGAGCAGCAGATATCGCTCTCGCGCGTGCTGGACCTGAAGGTCGGCGACACGCTCATGCTGAACGCCACACCCGACACGCTGGTGCAGCTGCGCGCCGGGACCATTCCACTGACCGTCGGCCGCATGGGCCGGCGCAACCATCACATCGCCGTGCGGGTCGAAGCGCCCCTGACGCCGACCGCGCGGCAAGCTGTGCAGAGGATCTGATGAGCGACATCGGGCTGATCATGAATTTGCTCTTGGGAGTGCTGCTGGTCGGCGCGCTGGTGCTGGGGTGGCGCCTCGAGCGGCGGCTCAAGGTCTTGCGCGCCTCGCACCAGAGCTTCACCCGGGCCGTGGAGGATCTCGACCGGGCCGCGGCCCGCGCCGAGCAGGGTCTGGCCGATCTGCGCGCCGCGACCGACGAGGCGGCGGACAGCCTCGCTGGCCGCATCGAGCGGGCGGGGCAGCTGGCCGGGCGGCTGGAGAAGCTGACCGCCGAGGCGACGCTGGTCGAAACCAGGCTCGCCGCGACGCCGCGGACGACGCCCGCGCCGGCAGCCGCGCCGAAGGATACGCCCGCCGCCGCCCCTCACCACCTTGACGGGGTGCGCGAGACCGCGTTCGCCCGCTTCGCTCAGCGCTTCAGCGCGCGGCCGGGCGCTTCACCGGCGGCGCTGGCCGAGGCGGCCGCCCGCAACGACCTCATCCTCGAGGATGACGAAGCGCCGGCCGCGCCCAGGGCCACCGCGGCCCCCTCGGCGCGTGTCGCGCCGGAAGTCATGGCCCGCATCGAGCGCCTGCGCGCTTTCGCGCGCCCGCAATCCGTGTCCGAGAAGACCGTGCTGCTGCGCGCCGCGGAGGACGAGCTGTTCGACGCGCCCGAGCCGCGTAGGGCCGCCGGAGGCTATCGCCGATGAAGATGCCGCGCCTCTTGCCGCTGGTGGCCATCGCCGCCGGCGGCGTCCTGGCGATCAACGCGGTGGAAAACGGCCCCGGCATGATCGGGGCCGCACGCAGTTTCGCGGAGGGTGTCTCCAACCGTCACGCGCCGTCGCCTTCGGCCGCCGCCGCGCCCGCGAGCAACGCCGCGACGCCCGCGGACGCCAGCGCGGTCGCGCCGCCCAAGCCCGCGCCGATCTGCGCCGAGAGCGCAGCGCAGATCGCCAAGGATGCCGGCCTCTCGCCAGCCGAGCTGCAGGTGATCCAGAGCCTGAGCGCGCGCCGCAACGACCTGGACGCCCGCGAACAGGGGCTCTCCACCGAGCTGGCTGTGATCCAGGCTGCGGAGGCGAAGGTCGACGCCAAGATCGCGACGATGAACGCGCTGAAGGGCGACATGCAGACGCTGCTCGGACAACTCGGTGACAAGCAGCAGGCCGAGGTCGACCGTCTCGTGAAGGTCTACTCGGTCATGAAGCCCGCCGCTGCGGCGGCGCGATTCACGCTGCTGCCCGACGACGTGCGTCTGCCGATCGCCGAGAAGATGAAGGAGCGGGCGCTATCGGCGATCCTCGCCAACATGGCGCCGGCCGACGCCAAGGCGCTGACCGCCTCGCTCGCCGCCCGCTACCTGGCCGAGGCGAACGCCGTGCGTCAGGGGGTGATGCCGCCTGCGGTCGGGGCGTCCGCGCCGCCACCCGCGTCGCAAGCGCCGCAACAGGTCGCCCAGGCGGCCCTGCCGGCCGCGGCGCCGCCCGCTGCGACAGCCGCGACGGCGCCGCCGCGCCATGGGACGGCGCAGCGCCGCCGTCCGCACCGGCCGACCCATCCACGCTCGCCCGCGACCGCCTCGCGCAATGGCGCGCCGACACCCCCGTCGACGGCCGCGAGCGCACCCACGGCGCCTTCGGCGGGCGCCGGGCGCTCCGGCTAGCGCGTTGGCGCCGCGGCCACATCACCGACCGCCGCTCCGGCTCGCCGCCCGCGCGGCGTGGCGGGCCTCGGTCGCGGCGGTCTGCGTCGCCGCCATGGCCGTGGCGCCGATCGCCGCCGGAACGCCGGTCGGCGCGGCCTCCGCGCTGACGATCCATGTCGGCCAGGCGAAGGACTTCTCGCGCGTCGATTTCAAATGGACCACCCGCGCGCGCATGACCGTCAGCCGGAGCGGCCAGGTGCTGACGATCCGTTTCGACCGCGATGCGAGACCGAATGTCGCCACGCTGCAGACCTTCCCGTTGAAGTGGATCAAGTCGGTCGACGTGCGTCACGACGGCGGCGCGATCGAGTTCGTGTTCACGCTCGCCGACGGCGCGGACGCGGTGACCGGCGAGGCGGATGGCGCCAACTTCGTCAATGTCTTCGCCAAGCCGGCTCCGCCGGCCGCGCCACCCGCCTCGGCGAGCGCTGGCCAGACTCCGTCGCCCTCCCGTCTCGACCCGGTCCCGAGGGGCGGCGTCGTGCCCGTGCGCGTCTCCCAGACGGGCCAGCAGCTGCGTCTGGACTTCCAATGGGCCAACCCTTGTGGCGCAGCTGTCTTCCGGCGCGGCGATGCGATCTGGGTCGTGTTCGACGCCGCCGCCAGGCTCGACATATCGCGGGCCCCGAAGAATGCGGCCCAGTTCGTCAGCATGCAGACGTCGACCGGTCCCGACTACACGGTGCTGCGCATAATCACGCGCGACCCGATCGCTTTCGGCGCGATCTCCGACGGGGTGGACTGGGGCGTCGTGCTGCAGCCGCAAAGCCAGCTGGCGTCGACGCCGGTTAAGCTCACCCGGGACGACTCGAACGGTCCGGCGGAGCTCACCGCAGCGATGGCAGGCCCGACGGGGGTCTACTGGGTCGACGACCCCTCGGTTGGGGACAAGGTCGGTGTGGTCACTGCGCTCGGCCCGGTGAAGGGCGTGTCGGCGCAGCGGGACTTCATGCAGTTCACGGTGCTGCAGTCGGCCCAGGGCATGGCCGTTGAGAACCATATCGACGACCTCGATCTCGCCTTCAGCGGCGACATCGTCAGCCTCTCGACGCCGAAGGGGCTCGACATCTCGACAGCGACCAATCGCATCGCGCAGGCGTCATCCGTGGACACCCCCCGACCCGCCAGTCTGCCGGGGCTCTTCGGCGCCGGCTGGGCCGACACAGGCGGCGCCGGCTATCTGGCCCGTTACGACGCCCTCGTCACGCCGGTGGCCAACGAGGAAGAGGCGGGGGCGGAAGGGCCTACCGCGGGTCACATGGCGCTCGCCCGCTTCCTTCTCGGAGAGGGGCTTTCGTTCGAGGCGATCGGCGTGCTCAACGACGCGTTCCGCACCCATCCGACCCTGGGCGGCGACGCTGAGTTCCGCGCCTTGCGCGGAATGGCCCGAGCCATGGCGCACCGCTACAAGGAAGCGGAGACAGATCTCGCGGCGCCGGTGCTCGCGGACGATCCGGCTGCGGGCCTCTGGCGGGGCTACGCGCTCGCCGAGACGGGCCAATGGGCCGACGCGAAGAAGGCCTTCATCGCCGGCGGCCCGGCCCTGGCCCGGTTCCCGCCGCTCTGGCAGCAGCGTTTCGCCCGCGAGGCGGCGGTCACGGCGCTCGCCCTCGGCGACGTCGGCGGCGCCAGGAGCTGGATCAATTACGCGCTCGCCAATCCGGCCAATCCCGACGACGATGCGAGATCAAAGCTGGTCGACGCCGAGGTCGACCAGGCCGAAGGCGACACCGCCGTGGCGCTCGGCGAGTTCCAGGCTCTGGCGCAGCTGCCCCAGGACTACGTCGCCGGACCGGCTCTTCTGCGCGCCACCCAGATCCAGCTCGCCCAGAACACCATGACGCCGACCCAGGCGATCAATGTCTTCGAGGGCTTGCGCTATCGCTGGCGTGGCGGAACGTTCGAGCTCGACACCATTCGGGCGCTCGGCCGGCTCTATCTCTCGCAGGGCCGGTACCGCGAGGCGCTCGAAACGCTCCGCTCCGCCGGCAAGGACCTGCCTGACCTCCCCGAGGCGGCGCAGCTGCAGGCGGACATGGACGCCGCCTTCAGGACGCTGTTCCTCGGCGGCATGGCCGACGGGCTGCAGCCGGTCGAGGCGCTGGGCCTGTTCTACGACTTCAAGGAACTCACGCCCGTGGGCGTCGACGGCGACGAGATGGTTCGCCGGCTGGTCCGCCGGCTTGTCGACGTCGACCTTCTGCCACAGGCCGAACAGTTGCTCAAATACCAGGTCGACAACCGTCTCGATGGGGCGCCGAAGGCCGAGGTGGCCACCGACCTCGCCGTTATCTACCTCATGGACCGCAAGCCCGAGGACGCGCTCGACGCGATCAACGCCTCGCGAACCACCGTGTTGCCGCAACAGCTCAACCTCGAACGGCGGATCATCACGGCGCGGGCGCTTGCGGAGCTCGGCCGCTATGGCCTGGCGCTCGAGATGCTCGGCTCGGACAGCTCCCCAGATGCGACCAACGTGCGCGCGGAGATCTTCTGGGACGAGAAGGACTGGCCGCAGGCCGGGGCGATCTTCGAGAAGCTGCTTGGCGATCGCTACAAGAGCCCGGGACCGCTGTCGTCGATCGAGGAGGGGCAGCTCCTGCGCGCCGCCGCGGCCTTTTCGCTCGCCGGCGACGACGCCTCGCTGACCCGCCTGCGCCAGCGCTGGACCCCGTTCGTCGCCGGCGCGCGCGATCCGAACGCTCTGCGGGTCGCGATGGCCGGGCTGAACAGCGGCGAGGTTTCGCCGGCGGACTTCAGTCGCATCGCCACGGATGACCAGCTTTTCGTGGGGTGGGTGGCGCAGATGAAAGCGCGTTTCGACCAGTCCCCGCCGCCCGCCGCCCGGCCGCCTCTGACACAGCGCCAAGCTTCCGCCGACGCGCCGCCGCCGGCCCCGCGGAGAGGCTAGAGCGGGCGTTGCGGCGGTGCGGGGGGCGTCTTGGCGAGGAGCGCCTTGACGGTGTCGGCGAAGAGCCTCGTGTCTCCCTCGAAGAAAGCGGCGTCGAGATCGGCGGCCGTGGCGGCCTTGCGGCAGCGCGCAAGCCACCGGGGGTCGCTGGCGAGGCGGGCGACGGCGCCGACATAGTCGTCGACCGTCGACGCGGCGAGAGCTGCGGGCAGCTTCATCCGTCTGAAATAGGCGACGTCCGCGTGGGCGTGGGCTTCGGGGCCGTCGAGGCAGACGCCAGGCAGGCCGACCAGCACGGAATCGAGAATGCTGTTCATGTTGCCGTAAGGGAATGGGCAGACGAAGAAGTCGCAGGCGGCCAGCCGTTCGATATAGTCGGCGTAGTCCAGCTCGGGGTGGACGACGGCGGTCGGCAGGAGCAGGGCGAGCCGCTGGGCGAGCTCGAGATGGCCGAGGTCATGCGAGCCGAGCGGAAACACCTCGAAGGCCACCGGCGCGGAGGCCGCGACCGCCGCGCGGGCCAGCGCCTCGAAGAATGGCGGGCCGAGCTTCATCACCGAGGCTGGGACCGCGATCCGCACCCCCGCTGCGCCGCCCTGAGCCCGCGCCGCGCGCGCCGCCTCGCCGCGCGCACGAACCGCGAGGTAGTCGATATCCTCACGCGGACAGTAGGGCATGGCGGCCGCCGGAACGCCGACCAGGGTCTCCGAGAAGCAGGCCGGATCGCCGATGAAATCCTCGGGCAGGATCATGTAGTCGATCGCCGGGCTCATCGTGCTGGCGGTGTGGCCGAACGAGGCGGCCTGCACGGGCGCCAGGCGCAGCGAGGCGAGCGCGATCACGTGAGGCGACATGCCGACCCCCAGGTGCAGCACCATCGCGGGTCGCCTGGCCAGGGCTTCGGCCGCGTGGGCCGCCGCGGCGCCGACCAGCCCGCCTTCGCTGCGCCAGGTGACGATCTCGTCGAAGCAGGCCTCGATTGGCGGCGTGACCTGGGAGGCATAGACGATGCCGACCGTGTGGAAGTCGCGACGCAGCGCCGCCACCGCCTTCGAGTGGGTGCGGTGGACCGAATGGCCCTCGTTGAAGTTCTCGGTGGTGATCACGATCGTCGGCCGCTGTGAGGGCGGCGGCGCCTCGGTCATTTCCGGCGCTCCGGCAGCCAGGAGCGCGCGCCGCATCTGGGCGATGATCGGCGCCTTGATGCGATGTTTGTCAGGCCGCATTGCATAGCTGCAGTGCATGTAGGGCGACGCGATGTGCTGGAGCCACACGCCGCCCAGGGCCACCGCCGCGATCTTGTCCGGCAACCACTCCAGCAGCCGCTCGCGGAAGGCGTGGGCGCCGTCGGTGTAGCAGAAGCGGCTGGCGAGGTAGCCGAGGCAGGCTGTGATCGTGGCGGCCGCGTTCACCGCCAGGCTCTCGTCCAGATTCATCGACATGCCCGTGGCGGCCGAGAAGATCAGCAGGAAGCGCGCCAGCCCCTCCGGCGGCACCACGCGCGAGCCGTCCTCGCGGACGACGGTGGCGAGTTGGGGGATCAGATAGTCGGCCGAGCCGAAGCCGCTCACCTGAAACATCAGTTCCAGCCAGCGATGCTGGTAGGTCAGCTGCTCGTAGGCCGCCGGGCTGAACGGGAGCGGGTCGGTCGTCAGCAGCCGGGCGAACGCCGCCGCGAACCGGGTGGCGATCTGCTGGGGTCGGCGATGCGGCGTCAGCGCGGAGCCTGCGATCCTGTCGATGCGGCCATAGCGGTCGTCGACGGTGCGCAGGATGGCGAGCATCTCCGCCACCGCCGCATCGTTATCGCCGCGCGCCACCGCGGACTCGAAGACGTCGAGGCTGGGATTGAGCATGCGCGCGAGGCTCTTTCGCGAGGACGACCGCCAGACGCGCTTCTGGCAGAGGCCAGCCGCACGCGCCAGCGGCGAAGGCCCGGGCCGCGAGAGGCGGTTCGCGCAGCGCTTCCGCTTTTGCTTGCCGCGCCTCCGGCGACCTCAACCCGGCGCGCCGGTCAGCTCGCCTCGAAGGCGGCGACCACGCCGCACGGCCGCCGGGGCCAGGCTCGATCCGTCCCCTGGGCGCACGTGCGGCGGGTCTCTCTCCGCCGCAGACGCCGCTATTGCGGCGTCTTGCCGGGCCACACGAGGTAGCCGTACGCGTCGCGGCCGCTCACAGGGTAGACCGCGCCGTAGCTTCCGTCTTGCCACTGTCCCGCGCCATCGGCGTAGCCGGGCGGAGGACCGCCCTGGCCGCCACCCCAGTAGCCCTGGCGATACTCGCGGACGGGTGGCGGCGCATCGTTCCAGCTTTGATAGCTGCCCTGGCCATTCTGCTCGCTGTAAGTCCAGCCGCTGTCGCTGCGGCTTTCGGTCCGTTCGTAGGAATAGCCGCCGCTTTCGGCGGGGCCGGCCTGGCCGCTACCCCACGCGTAACCGGCCGGGCAGCCTCCCGGGCACGGCGGCGGCTGGTAGGCGGCCGCCGGCGGGCAGGTCCGTGGGCACGGCGGCGGCTGATAGGCGGCCGCGGGCGGGCAGCCCCCAGGGCATGGCGGCGGCCGGTAGCCCCCCATGGCCGGCGGCGGGGCCGCCTGCGCCTGACGCCAAGGCTGACGTCCCATCATCGGACAGCCGGGCTGAGCCTGGGGCGGGCACGGCGGTTGGGGACGCATGGCCGGGGCCGCCGGCGGCAGCCCTTGCGCATAGACGCGTCCCGGACCGGGCGCGGGCATCGCGTATTGCGGCGGCGCAGGCGCCTGGGCGTAAGGAGGCGGCCCTTCCCGGTAGATACGGTGCGGACAGCCCACCTGCGGGCAGACCGGGTACGCCATGCCGTTGATGCCGCGGGCGTAGAGCCGGTAGAACGTCTCCGGGCCAGGGCCGCTGGTCGACGGCGGCGGCGGGGCGCTCGCCGTTTCGAACGACCGCGCGCGGCGCCCGCGGTGATGTTCGACGACCGCGACGCGGCGATGATGGCTGGGGCAGCCGCGTTCCGCATGGTGGTGAGCAGGCTGGACGGCGGACGCCGCGGCCGAGGGCGTCGGGCAATAGAAGATCGGCGCCGTAGGCGGTCCCCCGGTCGATGGCGGCGCTCCGGCCGCGGCGGCGGCCCATCCGACAACGAGGAAGGCGGCGATGCCCGAGATGAAGTGACGCATGACGATGCTCTTCGTTCTGACGAACTCTGACCGGATCTCTCGGCCGATTTAACCATCATCGCTGAAGCGCCGCCGCACTATTCGCCCCTCGCACGAAGAAGCGCCTCGGCGAAGAGGGGTGTCAGCGGCAGGCTCGCATCCCAGCGACCACGCACACGTCATGCTTGCGAAGCCGCGCCCCCGTCTCTAGCGTCGCCCGCCGTCCAGGGAGGAGACGCTGACGTGGCGATCGAAGCGGTGCTATGGGATTTCGGGGGCGTGTTCACAACCTCGCCTTTCGAGGCGTTCAATCGCTTTGAGGCCGCCAACGGCCTGCCAAGAGACCTGATCCGAACGGTCAACGCGACCAATCCGCTGGAGAACGCCTGGGCGCTTTTCGAGCGGGCCGAGATCGACCGTGCGGGCTTCGACCTGAAGTTCCTCGAAGAATCGACGGCGCTAGGCCATCCCGTCCGCGGCGCGGACGTGCTGCCGCTCCTGTCGGGCGACGTTCGCCCGCGCATGGTCGAGGCGCTCAAGCTGTGCAAGCAGCATTTCCGTGTCGGCTGCATCACCAACAACATGGCCCAGGGCCATGGTCCCGGCATGGCCGCAAGCGCCGAGGGAGCCTCGCGTTCAGCCGCGATCATGGCTCTCTTCGACGTGATCCTCGAAAGCTCGAAGGTGGGCGTGCGCAAGCCCGATCCGCGAATCTACCAGATGGCCTGCGTCGAACTCGGCGTTGCGCCTGGAGCATGCGTCTACCTCGACGACCTCGGTGTGAACTGCAAGCCGGCCGCCCAGCTCGGCATGCAGGCGATCAAGGTGGTGAGCGAGGCGCAGGCGCTCGACGACTTGGCGCGGCTCACGGGGCTCACCTTCCCCGAACTGGCGCCAGCATGAACCGCCCCTCCAGGATCGGGGCGAAGGCCGCGCTTGCGCACCTCCCCGGCTGGGCCGCCGCCGAGGGACGCGACGCGATAACGAAGACCTATCGGTTCGGCGACTTCGGCGCCGCATTCGGCTGGATGACGCGCATCGCTATCGCCGCGGAGAAGCTCGACCATCACCCTGAGTGGTTCAACGTCTACTCCCGTGTGGAGGTGCTGCTGGCCACGCACGACGCCGGCGGCGTGACCGAGCTCGACGTGCAGTTGGCCCGTATCATGGACGAGGCCGCCCGCGACGAGGCGTGAGGCCGTCCTGAGCGTGAGGACCGCTCGGCCGGACTCAGTTCACCAGGACCGTACCCAGCAGCAGCGTCGCCCCCGGGCGGCCGAGGGTCGTGTCGGTGAGGCGCTGGAACTGGCGCTGCAGGTAATCGGGATCGGGAAGGCCGCCGGGTGGCAGGCCCGCAGCATAAGTCCGCAGCGCGTCGCCATAGGCGGCATGCAGCAGAGGGGTCGATTCCTGGGCGCGGGCGCGCAGGCCCGCGTCCGGAACGTCGATGCCCACCTCCACCGTCATCACCCCGCGCCGACCGTTGATCCGGGTGACGTTCGCGGTGAGCGTGGAGAGCTGAATGAAGGTCTCCCCGCCACCTTTCTTGCGCTCCTCGGCTCGGGCGGCGAGCGCGGGCGCGGCGGCAAGGGCGAGGCCTGCGACAAAGAGACCGCGGCGATTCATGGCGAGAAGCGTCGCGCCAAGCGGTTGATGCTCCCTTTACAAAGACAGCATTAACCATGTTCGCGCCAACTTCCGGGCAGGCCTCCCTCATCTCGGGCCGGACGACGGAAGGAGCGCCCTCATTGGGCCGGTTCAAGCCGACTGATCTCGATCTCGACGGCAAGGTGATCCTGGTCACAGGTGGCACCGGATCGTTCGGCAAGCGGTTCGTCGAGGCCGTGCTCTGCCGCTACGCGCCGCGGAAGCTGATTGTCTACTCGCGCGACGAGCTGAAGCAGAGCGAGATGCAGCTCGAGCTGCGCGAGCGGTTCAGTCCCGAGCAGTGCGCCCGAATGCGCTTCTTCATCGGCGACGTGCGCGACCGGGCGCGCCTGACTTTGGCGCTGCGCGGCGTCGACATCGTGATCCACGCAGCGGCGCTGAAGCAGGTGCCGGCGGCCGAGTACAACCCCTCGGAATGCATCGCCACCAACGTGATGGGGGCCGAGAACGTGGTCTGGGCGTGCCTCACCAATCGCGTCCGCCAGGTGATCGCGCTGTCCACCGACAAGGCATGCAATCCGATCAACCTCTACGGCGCCACCAAGCTCGCGTCCGACAAGACGTTCGTCGCCGCGAACAACCTGTCCGGCGACATCGGCACGCGATTCTCGGTCGTGCGCTACGGCAACGTCGTCGGTTCGCGGGGCTCGGTGGTTCCTCTCTACCAGCGCCTGATCGCGAACGGCGCAAGAAGCCTGCCGGTGACGGATCCGCGCATGACGCGCTTCTGGATCACGCTCGCCGAAGGCGTCGATTTCGTGCTGTCCTCGCTGCAGGTGATGCGGGGCGGTGAGATATTCGTGCCGAAGATCCCGTCGATGAAGATCACCGACCTCGTCGCGGCGATGTGCCCCGGGGCCGGCGTCGAGGTCGTTGGCATCCGCCCGGGCGAGAAGCTGCACGAGATGATGATCTCGGCCGACGACGCGCGTACCACCGCCGAGCTCGGCGATCGCTATGCGATCGAGCCCGCGTTCGTCGAATACCCGCGCGTGCCCTTCAGGCTGAACGGCGGCCCGGCCTCGGTGCCCGAGGACTTCTGCTACGCCAGCGACACCAACTCCGAATGGCTCACGGCAGAGGGGCTGATGGCCATGGTGGAGGAGAAGGCGGCGGCGTGACCGGCTTCCTGCCTTATGGGCGCCAGACCATCGACGACGACGACGTCGCCGCGGTGGCCGAGGCCCTGAGGAGCGACTTCCTGACCACCGGTCCGAGGGTCGACGCCTTCGAGCACGCGTTCGCCGAGGCCGTCGGCGCGGCCCACGCGGTGGCGTGCGCCAACGGAACGGCGGCGCTGCATCTGGCCATGCTGGCGCTCGAGGCGGGCGAAGGCGATGTGTGTGTCGCGCCCTCGATCACGTTCCTCGCCACCGCGAACTGCATCCGATACGTCGGCGCGGAAGTGGTTTTCGCGGACGTCGATCCCGAGAGCGGCCTGATGACGGAGGCGACGCTCAAGGACGCGCTCGCACACTGCGACGACCGCAAGGTTGCGGCGATCCTGCCGGTGCACCTGCGCGGCGATATCTGCGAGCTTCCGGCGATTCGGCGTCTGGCGGACGGGGTCGGTGCGGCCGTGATCGAGGATGCGTGCCACGCCCTCGGCTCGGGCATGAGGTTCGCCAGCGGCGCCGCGCGCGCCGGCGACAGCCGCTGGGGCGATCTCGCCGTGTTCTCGTTCCATCCGGTCAAGACGCTGACGACGGGCGAGGGCGGCATGGTCACCACGCGCGACGCCCGGCTCGCCGAGCGGCTGCGTACGATGCGCAGCCACGGCATGGTCCGGCCGGCCGGCGCCGATCCGTGGGTCTATGAGATGGCGGAGCCTGGCTTCAACTACCGCCTGCCCGACGTGCTCTGCGCGCTTGGCCTCTCGCAACTGGCCAAGCTCTCCCGCTTCGTCGAGCGTCGCCGCATGCTCGCCCGTCTTTATCAGGCGGCGCTGGCGCCGCTCGCGCCGACGGTCCGCCTCGCGGAGAGCCCGGCCTGGTCCGATCCGGCGCTGCATCTCCTCACGGTGCTGATCGACTTCGACGCCGTGGGGAAGACCCGCGCCCAGGTGATGGCGGCGCTGCGCGAGCGCGGCGTCGGCAGCCAGGTCCATTACATCCCGGTCCATGCGCAGCCCTATTATCGAACCCGCTACGGCCCTCTGGATTTGCCTGGCGCCGCAGCCTGGTACGGGCGGTGCCTGACGCTGCCGCTCTTTCCCGCAATGGCGGAAGCGGACGTGGAAAGAGTCGCCGAGGCGCTCGCGGAGGCGCTGCAATGACCGCGACAATCCAGATCGCGGGCCGCCCGATCGGCGCGGACCATCCGCCGTACGTCATCTGCGAGCTTTCCGGGAACCACAACGGGAGCCTCGAGCGGGCGCTCGCCATGATCGACGCGGCGGCCGCCACGGGTTGCGACGCCATCAAGCTGCAGACCTACACCGCCGACACCCTGACCCTGCCGTGCGACGGTCCGGGCTTCCGCATCGAAGAAGGACCGTGGGCGGGCCGCACGCTGCACGACCTCTACGCCGAAGCCTACACGCCATACGAATGGCACGACGCCCTGTTCGAGCGGGCGCGTGGGCGCGGCGTCACGATCTTCTCGACGCCTTTCGACGCCACCGCCATCGACCTGCTCGAGCGCCTCGGCGCGCCGGCGTACAAGATCGCCTCGTTCGAGGCTGTCGACCTGCCGCTGATCGCCCGCGTCGCGGCGTGCGGTAAGCCGATGATCATCTCGACGGGCCTCGCGAGCCTCGCCGAGATGGGCGAGGCTCTCGAGACGGCCCGCGCGAACGGCGCGGCCGATGTTGCGCTGCTGCACTGCGTCTCGGCCTATCCTGCGCCGATCGAGGAGGCCAACGTGCGCACCGTGCCCGATCTCGCGCGCCGCTTCGGTGTGGTGAGCGGGCTCTCGGACCACACGCCGGGCTCCGCCGCCGCCGTCGCCGCTGTCGCGCTCGGCGCGGCGATCGTCGAGAAGCACTTCACGCTGGCGCGCGCCGACGGCGGCCCCGACGCCGCGTTCAGCCTGGAGCCCGCCGAGTTCGCCGGTCTGGTCCGCGACTGCAAGGCGGCATGGTTGGCGCTGGGCGCCGCGACCTACGATGAGCTCGGCTCCGAACGCGCCGCCGCCGGCCATCGTCGTTCGCTCTACGTCGCCGCCGACGTCCCCGCCGGTGCGCCGCTCACCAATACGAACGTGCGCTCGGTCCGCCCCGGCTATGGCCTGGCGCCCAAACACCTGGTCGACGTCCTTGGCCGCAGGGCTGCGCGGGACCTGAAATTCGGCGAACCGCTCGCATGGGACATGCTGGCCTAGGGGTTTGGCCTGTGGACCCCGGCAAGGGGCTTGCCGAGGCCGCCGTCCAACCCGAAAAAGGCTCATGGCGCGCGTTCTGATACTCTCGAGCCTCGTCGCCGCCAGCCGGGTCGGCGGCGGAGCGCAGGTGCAGGCGCTCGCCCGGCTCGGGATCGACCCGATCCTCGTTCCGACCGTGCTCTACGGCCGTCACCCCGGGCACGGCCCGCCGGGTGGCCGGCCGGTCGAGGCTGAGACGTTCGAGGCCGTACTCGGCGGAGTCGAGGCTGCGGGAGGGTTCGAGCATCTGGACGCCGTGATCACCGGGCACTTCTCGAGCGCCCGTCAGGTGGCGGCCGCGGCCGAGGCGATGGGACGCGCCCGGGCCGCTTCGCCGGGGGTCCGCATCGTCGTCGACCCGATCATGGGCGACGAGAAGGAAGGACTCTACGTTCGCGAGCCCGTGGCCGAGGCGATCGCCGCCGAGCTGATCCCGTTCGCCGATGTCGTCGCGCCGAACGCGTGGGAGCTCACGCGGCTGACCGGCGAGGCGGTCACCGATCCGGGCGCCGCCGCGGCCGCCGGCCGGAGGCTGCTCAAGCCGACGCTGGTGTCGGCGGTTCCGGCCGGTCGAGACATCGGGATCGCCTATGTCGATAGCGAGGTCGCGTGGCTGGCCTATCACTCGCGGGTCGCGGCGCCGCCGAAGGGTACGGGTGATCTCGTCAGCGCGACCTTCGTCGCGGCTCTGGTCCGCGGCATGGCGCCGCCTGACGCTCTGGAGACTGCGGCCGGGACGGTGGCGGAGGCGGTGAGGCGAGCGGACGGCGGACCGGAGCTGCCCCTCGAAGCGTTGCCGACCGAACTCACGCGCTCGCCGCGGGTGACGCTGGAGCGCGTGGGTGTCTGATCCGGGGATACGCGGGTGCTGTGCGCCGCGCTTCGACGCGGTTCGGCGCGCGTTCGAGGCCAACTTCGGCGAGGGGCGAGAACTCGGCGCCCGCTTCGCGTTCGCTGTCGAGGGCGAGGTGGTGGTCGACTTGATGGGCGGATGGGCGGACAGAGACTTCCAGATCCCGTTCGGAGAGGCGACGCTGACGCCGGTGTTCTCGACCACCAAGGCGATCGCCGCATTCCTGATCGCGCGGCTGGTGGACGACGGGCGGCTCTCCTACGGCCAACGCGTGGCGGAGATCTGGCCCGAGTTCGCCGCGGCGGGGAAGGACAGGGTCACGGTCGAGCAGGTCATGTCGCACCAGGCGGGCCTCTGCGGCCTCGCCGGGCCCATGAGCGCTGCGGACTGGTTCGACTGGGACCTGATCTGCGCGCGCCTCGCGGAGATGGCGCCGCTCTGGCCGCCTGGCAGCGCCAGCGGCTACCATCCCGTCACCTTCGGCTATCTGGCCGGCGAAATCTTTCGGCGCGTTGCGGGGCGCACCATGGGCGTCGCGCTGCGCGAGGATATCGCTGGCCCCCTGGGCCTCGACCTATGGATTGGCCTGCCGGATTCCGAGCACCGGCGGGTCGCCGACGTGCGGCGCCCCTCGGCGCTGCCCAAGCTCGGGTCGCTGACCGAGCCTCGCCGCCTCGCGTTCCTCACCAAATGGGCCTCCCCGGGCGGCCGCAGCGCGGAAGCGTGGCGTCGCGTCGAAATTCCGTCCGTCAACGGCCACGCCACGGCCCCGGCGCTCGCCTTGCTGATGGCGGCGCTCGCCAGCGACGGCGCGCTCGGCGCCTCGCGGCTCCTTTCGCCCGGCATGTCGGCCGAGGCGGCGCGCCAGCGGATCGCGGGGGACGACCTCGTGTTGCCGTACGCCATGGCCTGGGGCGCGGGCTTCATCCGCAACGACGGCCTTTGGATCTACGGCCCCGGCCGCGAGACCTTCGGCCACTCCGGCTGGGGTGGTTCCTGCGCGTTCGCCGATCCGGAACGCGGCGTCTCCGGCGCCTACGTGATGAACCGCCAGTCCGCCGAACTCATCGCCGACGCCCGCGCGAAACGCCTGATCGAGGCGGCGTATTCCGCGCTTTGAGGCGCGCGCTCAAGCCAGGATCTTGCGCCCCAGAAGGCCGCGCTCATGGGCGAGCTGGGCGATCTGCACCGCGTTCAGCGCCGCGCCCTTGCGCAGGTTGTCGGAGACGACCCACATGGCGAGGCCATTCTCGACCGTCGGGTCCTTGCGGATACGGCTGACGAACACCGGGAACTCGCCCTGCGCCTCCTTGGGCGTGATGTACCCGGTCGGCTCGCGCTTATCGACGACGATCACGCCCGGCGCCTCGCGCAGGAGATCCCTGGCCTCGTCCTCGTCCAGCGGCTCCTCGAACTCCAGGTAGACCGCCTCGGAGTGGCTCACGAACACCGGCACGCGCACGCACGTCACCGTCAGCTTGATGGCGGGATCGAGAATCTTGTGGGTCTCGTTCCACATCTTGGCTTCCTCGTCGGTGTAGCCGTCGTCGAGGAACTTCCCGATGAACGGGATGACGTTGAACGCGATCTGCTTGGGCAGCACCTTCGGCTCGCTGGGGCCGAGCACATAGACCTCCTTGGTCTGGTCCCAGAGCTCGTCCATGGCCGCCTTGCCCGCGCCGGAAACCGACTGGTAGGTCGCGACCACCGCGCGCCTGATCTTCGCCACGTCGTGCAGCGGCTTGAGCGCCACCACCAGCTGCGCGGTCGAGCAGTTCGGGTTGGCGACGATGTTCTTCCTGTGCGCCCACTCGATGTCGTCCGGGTTCACCTCGGGCACGATCAACGGCACGTCGGGGTCCATCCGCCAGGCCGACGAGTTGTCGATCACGAGCGGGCCGGCCTTGCCGATCCTGGGCGACCATTCCTTGGAGAAGGTCCCCGAGACACTCATCAGGACGAGGTCGACGCGGCTGAAGTCGAACTGCTCGACGTCCTCGCAGCGGATGACGCCGTCCTTCCAGCCCACCTCGACGCCGATGGATTTCCGCGACGCGATGGCGTGAATCTCGTCCACGGGGAACTCCAGTTCCTCGAGGATATTGAGCATTTCGCGGCCCACGTTGCCCGTGGCGCCGACGACGGCGACCCGGTAACCCATCGAAGTCTCCATTCGCGAAAAAGACGCGCTCCCTACGCCTTGATGGCCGCAGTGGCAACTCGGGAGCGTGGAGCGAAGCGGCCAAGACGAGGTGAACGACCATGGACGCGTCTCTTCCGCTCTTGCCGTTCGCCGAGCTCATGCGGGTCGAGATCGTCGAGGCGACGAAGAGCCGCGTTGTCGGCCGTCTCGCCGTGCGCGAGGAGCTGTGCACGAGCGGCCATATCCTGCACGGGGGCGCCTACATGGCGTTCGCCGACACGCTCGGCGCTGTCGCGGGCTTCCTCAACCTCTCGCCGGGGGCGCGAACGACCACGCTCGAGAGCAAGACCAACTTCCTGGGCTCGGCGCGCGTCGGGGACACCATAGCCGGCGAGGCGACGCCGCTGCACATCGGTCGGCGCTCCAGCGTCTGGCAGACGCGCATCACCAGCGCGGAGGGGCGGCTGCTGGCGATGGTCACACAGACCCAGATGACGATCGAGGCCACGCTCGGCGGCCGCTAGTCGCGTCCGGATCGACCGTGTGCGCCGAGTTCTCGGATAGGGTGCAAAGTTCGCGATTAAGGGTAGAATGCCGGCCCGAAGCGCGCGGCTTTGCCCGCGGGCGTCAGGACGCCTGAGGGGGAGGATTGTCGTGACCGATGGGTACAACACGCCGCCTGCTGCGCAGCTGACGGACGCCGAGGTCGAACGGCGCCGCCGCGTGTTCGGGCTGACAGCGGAGGATCTGGCTCGAATCGCCGAGCTGCGGAGCGCGGTTGTGGACCACCGCGCCGAGCACACGGCCGCATTCTTCGACCATCTGGCGCGGGTGGACGAAGGAGGCGACCTATTCCGGAGACCGGAACTGCTCGACGAGGCGCGGCGGCTCAAGGAAGAGCACATGGTGTCCCTCGTCAGTGGAGATTACGGGCGCGCCTACATCGAACAGCGGGCGCGGCTTGGCGCGCTCTTCGGTCGCGCGCGCATCGACATGCGCGGCTTTCTCAGCGCCTTCCAGATGCTGATCGGCTCGATCGTGCGCCGCGTCGCCGAGCTGCACCCCACCGACACCGTCGCCGCCATGGACCGCGTCGTGTCGATCCGCAAGCTGCTCTTCCTCGACATCTCGATCATCCAGGACGTCATGATCGCCGAGCGCGAGCAAATGATCCTCAATCAGCAGGAGGCGATCCGGGAGCTCTCCACGCCCACGCTGCAGCTGCGTGACCGGCTGCTGATCCTGCCGATCATCGGTCTGCTGGACTCGTTTCGGGCCAAGCAGTTGACCGAGAACCTCCTCCGGTCGATCCGCGACCGCCGCGCGAAGGTTGTCGTGATGGACATCACCGGCGTCGCGACCGTCGACTCCAAGGTGGCCAATCACCTGATCCAGACCGTCGCCGCCGCCCGCCTGATGGGCGCCCAGGTGATAATCACCGGTCTCGCGGCGGAGGTGGCCCAGTCGCTGGTGACGCTGGGCGTCGATCTCACCGATCTCAACACGGTCGGCGACCTGCAGGGCGGGCTTGAGGAGGCCGAGCGGCTGCTCGGCCTCGAGACGCGTCGCATCGGGTCGGCTTGAGCCTTCGACATGGCGGTTCCGATCCTGAAGCAGGGCCCGGTCCTGATCGCCACGGTCCAGGACGCCCTCACCGACCGCGACCTCATCCAGTTGAGGGACGACATCGCCGCGCGCGTCGGCATTCTCCGCTCGACGGGGGTCGTGATCGACGTGACGCTGCTCGATGTGCTCGACAGTTTCGCTTGCCGCACACTCCGCGGCATCGCCGAGACGGCGCGCCTGCGGGGGGCGCGGACCGTGGTGGCCGGCATTCAGCCCGACGTGGCCATGTCGATGGTTCAGCTCGGCCTCACGCTGGGCGCCACAGCGACCGCGCTGGACCTCGAAGAGGCTCTCGAGGCGCTGATGGGTGTGGGTGAAGGCGGGATCGGGGCCTATGCCGGCTCCTGAAGCGGTGCGTGTGGCGATCCAGCGCGACGCGGACATTGTCGCGGCCCGCCAGCGGGGGCGAGAGATGGCGACCGCGGCCGGCATCTCAGGCAGCGACCTGACGCTTATCGCCACCGCCATCTCCGAAGTAGCCCGCAACATCTTGGCCTACGCCCGGGAAGGCGAGATACTGCTTTCCGTAGAGTCACGCGACGGTCGGTGCTGCCTGCAGGTGATCGCCGCCGACGAGGGTCCGGGCATCGCGGACGTGGAACTAGCCATGCGCGACGGATATTCCACAGGCAAGAGTCTCGGCCTCGGCCTGCCTGGCGCGCGACGGCTGATGGACGAGTTCGATATTGTCTCGGCGGCCGGCGCGGGCACCCGGATCACGATGCGGAAGTGGGCGCGATGAGCAGCGCTGCAGCCGTGGCCGAGCTCTGCGAATGGGGCGTGGCGACACGCAATCACCCAGGCGAGCGGGTGTGCGGCGACGCCTATGTCATCTCGCCGTTCGACGGCGGGCTGCTCGTCGCCGTCATCGACGGGCTGGGGCACGGCGAAGAGGCGGCGCTGGCGGCGCGTGTGGCCGTCGCCGCCATCGAGTCGCGCGCGGGCCAGAGGTTGAGCGCGATCGTGGAGGGGTGCCACGCGGCCATGCGGCGCACTCGAGGCGCGGCGCTCGCGCTGGTCTCGATCACCGGCGACACGCTCACCTGGATCGGCGTGGGCAATGTCGAGGCGGTGCTGTTCCGCGCCGCCTTCGGCGTTCGGCGCGAAGCGCTCGTGCCCCGCGCCGGCGTCGTCGGATACCAACTTCCGCCCTTGCGCGAGGCGCAGCTCGCGGTCGGCGCCGGCGACCTGCTCGTGCTGGCGTCCGACGGAATATCCTCGCGCTACGCCGAGCAGTCGCCGCGCGCGGTTCAGGCCCAGGAAGCGGCGCATGAGGTGCTCGATCGCCACTGGGGCGGCGTCGACGACGCGCTGGTGCTGGCGCTGCGCCTGAAAGCGCCCCCATGAGCCTGCCGCCCGCCATCGTCGCGCGCCGCTACGCGGCCGCGCTCAACGGGTACCTCGCCGACGGGGACGAGGCGGCGCTGACTCGGGCCTACGAACTCGGCCGCGCGGCCCTCGGCGAAGGGTTCGGCCTGCTCGATCTCGCCTTGCTTCACCATCAGACGCTCGCCGGCTTGCTGCTGGATCAGCCCAGCTGGCGCGCCGCCGAGTGGATGGACCCGGCGGCCCTCTTCCTGTCGGAGTGCCTCTCGCCGTTCGAGATGACGCTGACCGGCTATCGAGAGGCGAACGACAGCCTCGCCGCCACCAACCGCGAGCTGATCCGCGCCAAGGCCGAATCCGATACGGCCCACCAGCGGTTGCTGGCCGAGACCGCCGAACGCGAGCGCGCCGAGGCTGCGCTGCGCCAGACCCAGCGTCTCCAGGCGATCGGCCAGTTGTCAGGCGGCGTCGCGCATCACTTCAACAACCTGCTGACCGTGGTGATGGGCAACCTCCACATGGCCCGCCGGCGGGTGTCGGGCGATGCGAAGCTCGAGCGGCTGCTCGAGAGCGCTGCGGTCGGAGCCGAGCGCGGCGCATCGGTCACACGACAACTGCTGGCCTTCTCCCGTCGGCAGATGCTGAAGCCCGAGCGTCTCGATCCGACGATGCTGCTGAGCGAGGCGGCGCATCTCATGGCGGGCGCCCTGGGCGGGGCGATCGAGATCGAAACCGACCTGGCTGACGATCTGTGGCCGATGGGGATCGACCCTGCCGAGCTT
>JAKAZA010000057.1 GCA_021816155.1 Pseudomonadota bacterium
TCCTCGGCGGGGAAGACTTCGACCTGCGGATCGTCGACTACCTAGCCGACGAATTCAAGAAGGAGCAGGGCGTCGATCTGCGCAAGGACAAGCTCGCCCTGCAGCGCCTGAAGGAAGAGGCCGAGAAGGCGAAGAAGGAACTCTCGACCACGACGCAGTACGAGCTGAACCTGCCGTTCATCTCGATGAACGCCTCGGGGCCGCTGCACCTCAACATAAAGCTGACCCGCGCCAAGTTGGAAGCGATGGTCGAGGACCTGATCGTCAAGACGATCGGTCCCTGTGATCGTGCGCTGAAGGATGCAGGTCTGAAGAAGAGCGACATCGACGAGGTGGTGCTTGTCGGCGGCATGACCCGCATGCCCAAGGTCGTGGACACGGTGAAGGAGTTCTTCGGCCGCGAGCCGCACAAGGGCGTCAACCCGGATGAGGTCGTGGCGCTCGGCGCTGCGATCCAGGGCGGCGTGCTGCAGGGCGACGTCAAGGACGTGCTGCTGCTCGACGTCACCCCGCTGACCCTCGGCATCGAGACGCTCGGCGGCGTCTTCACGCCGCTGATCGAGCGCAACACCACGATCCCGACCAAGAAGAGCCAGACCTTCTCCACCGCCGACGACAATCAGAGCGCGGTGACGATCCGGGTCTTCCAGGGCGAGCGGCCGATGGCGGCCGACAACAAACTCCTCGGCCAGTTCGATCTTGTCGGCATCCCGCCGGCGCCGAGGGGCATGCCGCAGATCGAGGTCACGTTCGACATCGACGCGAACGGCATCGTTAACGTCTCGGCCAAGGACAAGGCGACCGCCAAGGAGCAGTCGATCCGTATCCAGGCCAACGGCGGCCTTTCCGACGCCGACATCGATCGGATGGTGAAGGACGCGGAGGCGCATGCGGCCGACGACAAGAGGCGCAAGGAAGTCGTCGAGGCCAAGAACCATGGCGACGCGCTGGTCCATTCCACCGAGAAGGCGCTCGCCGAGCACGGCGACAAGGTCTCGGCGGCCGAGAAGTCGGCCATCGAGGCCGCGATCGCCGACCTGAAGAGCGTGCTCGAGGGGGATGACCCGTCGGCGATCCAGGCCAAGACCCAGAGCCTGACCCAGGCGGCGATGAAACTTGGCGAGGCGATGTACAAGGCCCAGGCCGGTCAGGCCGAAGCCGGCGCATCGGCGGGCGGCTCGGACGAGGGCGTCGTCGACGCCGAGTTCGAGGAAGTCTCGGACGACAAGCAGTCGGCGTAAGGTTTCGTGGGCGCCCGCCGCATGCGTGACGGTTTGCCCCATGGCGCGACGCCCGCCGGCGGCCGATTCTGGCCGCTGGGGAATGTCGCCGCCGGCCCATCAGGGCGAAGACGCTCGCTCCACGCAACAAGGCTTGCGGTGGGGCGGGCGATCGCCCACTTCAAATCATCACAAGTTTCTGCATGAAACGCCGGGACCACTGACGCTCCATGCGCGACTACTACGAAATCCTGGGCGTCGCCCGCGACACCGACGAGGCCGGGCTGAAGTCGGCCTATCGCAAGCTCGCCATGGAGCACCACCCTGACCGCAACGGGGGGTGCGAGGAAGCGGCGGCCAGGTTCAAGGAGATCAACGAGGCCTTCCAGGTCCTCTCCGACAAACAGAAGCGCGCGGCCTACGATCGCTTCGGCCACGCTGGCGTGAACGGCGGCGCTGGCCCCGGTCAGGCAGGCTTCGCCGACGTGCACGACATCTTCAACGAGGTGTTCGGCGACGTCTTCGGCGAGATGTTCGGGCGCCAGCAGCAGCGCCGGCCGTCGGGGCCGACCCGCGGCGCCGATCTGCGGCACGACTTCGAGATCACGCTCGAGCAGGCCTATGCAGGCGCCGAGGTCGAACTGAAGGTGATGGCCTCGCTCACCTGCGACGATTGCTCCGGCTCAGGCTGCGCGCCGGGCGCCCAGCCGACCACGTGCAGCGCCTGCCAGGGGCTCGGCCGCGTCCGCGCCAGCCAGGGCTTCTTCACCGTCGAGCGCACCTGCCCGCGCTGCGGCGGCGCGGGGCGCATGATCCTCGACCCGTGCAAGTCCTGCCGCGGCGCCGGTCAGGTGCGACGCGAGCGCACGCTGGAGGTGCGCATCCCGGCCGGCGTCGACGATGGCGCGCGCATCCGACTCGCTGGCGAGGGCGACTCGGGGATGCGCGGCGGCCCGCGCGGCGACCTCTACATTTTCCTCTCGGTGAAGCCGCACGAGCTGTTCGAGCGCGACGGTCTCGACCTGCTGTGCTCGGCGCCGGTGCCGATGGCGGTGGCGGCGCTGGGGGGCGTGATCGAGGTTCCATGCCTGCTGGGCGGCGAGAACTGCGACGGCGAGTGCAAGATCGAGGTCAAGGTGCCCGAGGGCGCCCAGACAGGGCGGACGGTGCGCGTGAAGGGCCGCGGCATGCCTTCGCTCAGGTCGCGAGAGCGCGGTGACCTCGTCGTCGAGCTGTTCGTCGAGACGCCGACCAAGCTCACGGCTCGGCAAAAGGAGCTGATGCGTGAGTTCGCCGGTCTTTGCGGCGAGCAGCAACACCCGCGCAACGCCGCCTTCTTCTCCAAGGCCAAGCGCTTCTGGGATAGCGTGACAGGCGCCGAGGCGCGGAACTGACGCGGATGGGCTATCCGGCCAGTACGCGGATGTCGCGCCACCGGTAGGCCGTCTCGGTCAGGCCCTGACCCCAGCCGCGAGAAGCCACCTCGGCGAAGGCCTCGCCTCCCAGGTGCTCGTAGAATCTGCGCGCCGCTTCGTTGCGCGACAGTACGAACAGCATCAGCGACGTGGCGCCTTCCGCCTTGAGCACCCGCGCTGTCGCCGTCAGCAGCGCCCGGCCGACGCCGACGCCTTGGGCGGCGCGGAGCACATAGAGGGTGAAGACCTCGGCGTTGGCGCCTTGGCCGTCGCCCGTCAGCACCGCGCCCGAGGCGTAGCCGACGCCGCCCGCCGCGTCCTCGGCGATCAGCGTCGCCTGGCCGGGTCTGGCCCGCGTCAGCTCGTGGCGGAAGCGGCGGGCGTGGACCTCGGCGTTCATGCGATTGAGCGCCGCTTGCGGCAGGAGACCCGGATAGGTTTCGCGCCAGGCCCGCACATGCACGCGGCCCAGCGATGCGGCGTCGGCCGGTCCCGCAGGTGCGATCACGTAGTCGAGGAGGCTCTCCACAGGATCAAGGTCGGGTTGCGCGCCCGAGCCGTCAAGCCGCCTTCAAAGGGGGGGCGGCAGCCGCTAGCGTGCCGCCCGTGAACGCGCCGATTCCAGCCTCCGAGACGGCCCTCCCGGACGCCGCCGGCGCCTCGCCGGTGATGGCCCAGTACTTCGAGGCCAAGGCGCGCCAGCCCGACGCGCTGATCTTCTTCCGCATGGGCGACTTCTACGAGATGTTCTTCGAGGACGCGGTGAAGGCCGCCGCCGCGATCGGCATCACCCAGACCCATCGCGGCGTTCACGCAGGCGCGCCCATCCCGATGGCGGGCGTGCCGGTCCACGCCGCCGAGGCCTACCTCGCCAAGCTGATCCGCGCCGGATTCAAGGTCGCCGTGTGCGAGCAGATGGAGGATCCGGCCGAAGCCAGGAAACGCGGCTCGAAGGCGGTCGTACGGCGCGAGCTGGTCCGCGTGGTCACGCCGGGCACGCTCACGGAGGACGGCCTGCTCGAGGCGCGCGGCGCCAACCGGCTCGTCGCCGTGTCCGCAAGAGCCGGGCAGGCGGCCCTGGCCAGCGTGGAGCTGTCGACCGGCGAGGTGGAGAGCTTCGTGGTCGGCCGCGACGCCCTGGCGTCGACGCTGGCGTCGCTGACGCCGTCCGAGATCCTGGTTCCCGATCGACTGTTCGCCGACGCCGCCATAAACGCCGCGCTCAAGACGGCCGGCGGCCTCGTGCAGCCGATGGCCCAGGCTCTGGCCGAGCCGGCCGCGTCGGAGGCGAGGGTCAAGCGGCTCTATGGCGTCGAGACGCTCGACGGGTTCGGGGCGCTCAGCGGTGCGGAAGTCGGCGCGCTCGGCCTGATCGCCGCGCATCTCGAGACCACGCAGGGCGGCCGCATGCCGGCGCTCGGCGCCCCCCGCCGCGCGGGCGAAGCCGACACGATGTCGATCGACCCGGCGACGCGCGCCAGCCTCGAGATCGAGCGCGCCACGAACGGAGGCCGCGACGGTTCGCTCTTGGCCGCCATCGACCGCACGGTCACCGCGCCGGGCGCACGCGCCCTGGCGGCGCGGCTGGCGCGTCCGCTGATGTCGCCCGCGGCGATCGAGGCGCGCCTTGATGCGGTCGACTGGCTCCTCGCCCGGCGGGCGCTGCGTCACAGACTGCGCGCCACGCTCAAGGGCGCCGGAGACATGGCCCGCGCCCTGTCGAGGCTCGCGCTCGGCCGCGGCGGGCCGCGCGACCTGGCCCTGATCCGCGATGGGCTCGCCATCGCCGCCGGCCTCGCGCCAGCGCTGGCCGACGCCGCCGATCCGCTGTCGCCCTTGCCGGTCGAGCTGGAGCGCGCGGTCCGCGCCCTGCAGCCGAGCCTCGCGCTCGAGGCCTTCCTGGGCGCTCTGATGGCAGGCCTCGCGGCCGAGCTGCCGCTGATGGCGCGCGACGGTGGTTTTGTCGCCAACGGCGTGCGGCCCGAGCTCGACGAGGCGCGCGCGCTGCAAGGCGACAGCCGGCAGGTGGTGGCCGCGCTGGAAGCCCGGCTCTCGGCCGAGAGCGGCGTCCCGCTGAAGGTGCGTCACAACGCCGTGCTCGGCTACTTCCTGGAGACCAGTGCGGCGAAGGCCGAGCCGCTGCTGCGCGCGCCGCTCTCGGCCGTCTTCATCCACCGCCAGACCCTGGCCAGCCAGGTCCGCTTCACCACTGTCGAGCTCGCCGAACTCGATTCCCGGATCGCCCACGCCGGCGAACGGGCTCTAGCGATCGAGCTGGAGACGTTCGAGATCTGGCGCAGCCAGGCGCAGGCGCTCGCCCAGCCGATCCAGGAGGCGGCCGAGGCCCTGGGCGCGCTCGACGTCGCCGCGTCGCTCGCCGAATGGGCCGAGGAGGCAGGCGCCGTGCGCCCGAGAGTCGACCGCTCGCTCGTGTTCGAGGCCGAGGCGGCGCGTCATCCGGTCGTCGAAGCGGCGGTGCGGCGCGCCGGAGACCCGTTCACGCCCAACGACTGCCGCCTCGATGCTGCGGGTGAGGCGGGCGCGCGACTCTCGATCGTCACCGGCCCCAACATGGCCGGCAAGTCCACGTTCCTGCGCCAGAACGCGTTGCTCGCGATACTTGCCCAGGCCGGCTCCTTCGTTCCGGCAAAGTCGTTGCGCCTGGGCGTCGTCGACCGCCTGTTCAGCCGCGTCGGGGCGGGCGATGATCTGGCGCGCGGCCGTTCCACGTTCATGGCGGAGATGGTCGAGACGGCGGCGATCCTCACGCAGGCGACGCCTCGCTCGTTCGTGATCCTGGACGAGATCGGCCGCGGTACGGCCACCTACGACGGCCTCGCCATCGCCTGGGCCTGCGCCGAGGCGCTGCACGACGCGAACCGGTGCCGGGCGCTGTTCGCCACCCACTACCACGAACTGGCGAGCCTCGAGCAACGCCTCGCTCACGTCTCCAATCTGTCGCTGAAGGCCAAGGAGTGGAACGGCGAGCTCGTCTTCCTCCACGAGGCGGGGCCTGGTCCGGCCGACCGGTCCTACGGCGTGCAGGTGGCCAAGCTCGCTGGCGTGCCGCCGGCCGTCGTCGCCCGCGCCCGCCAGGTGCTCGACCGGCTCGAGAGCGAATCCGTCGCGCACCAGGACCTTGCGGAGCTGCCACTGTTCGCCGCAAGCGCGCCCGCCGCGCCTGTCGTCGCGGCGCCTTCGCGGGTCGAGGTGGCCCTAGGGGAGCTGGACCCGGACGGGATGAGCCCCAGGGAGGCGATGTATGCGCTCTATCGTCTGAAATCCATGATTGGCGGCGCGTGAGGACGCCGAGTCCACGTCGCGTTCGCTTTCGGCCGTCATTCTTGACACGCACGAAACTTTAAGTGGATTGCGCCATCGTTCCTGATCGCATCGGGAGAAGGCGCGAAGGGGATGGGCAAGCGACCCGTCATTGGGTCCGGCGGCGAGCGGGCGCGCCAGCGCGCCATTCGCGAGGTCGATCTGGAGGACGCGCGGCCGGTCTTCGAGCGCATCGCGCGCACCGCCCGGCGTCTGACCGGCGCGCCGCAGGCTCACGTCAGCATCGTACAACCGCGCCAGATCTGGCTGGCCAACGGTTCGAGGGAGCCTTTGCCGCCCGTCCCGCGCGAGCAGTCGTTCGTGAAGTACGTCATCGTAAGCGACGAGATGGTCTGGATCGAGGACCTGACCCGCGACGGCCGCTTCGAAGGCAATCCCTTCGTCTACGGGGAGTTCGCGTTGCGCGCCTATATCGGCGCGCCGGTGATCCTTTCCGATGGCAGCTGTGTCGGCGCGCTCTCCGTCGTCGACCGGGTGCCTCGCGTCTACGATGCGGGGCTTGCCGACGCGCTCAGGGATCTTGCGGCGCTCGCCGCGCAGGAATGGGAGCGCGGCCGCGCGCTCAAAGCGCTCGCGGCCGGCGAGGCCAAGGTGCGCGCATCCAATCAGGTGCTCGCCGGCGTGATCGAGAACGCCCCGGTCGCCCTCTTGATGACCGACCGCCAGATGCGCGTGGTGCAAGCGAGCAAGCGCTGGCGGCGCACGATGAGCGCCGCCGACGCGCCTCTCGTCGGTCGTAGTGTCTACGACGTCTTCCCAGGCGCCCGGGCTCGATGGGGCGACGTCTTCGGCGAGGCGCTGAAAGGCCGTGTGATGCGGGCCGCGCGCGTGCGACTGGAGATGCCGCCCGATGTCCAGCTATGGGCGCGAGCCGAAGTCACGCCCTGGCGCACGCTGCACGGGCGCATCGGCGGCCTGCTCATCATGCTTCACGACATTAGCGACATGGTCGATGCGCTGGAGCAGGCGCGGCGATCGGAGCAGACCCTGAAGCTCGCGCTCGAGATCGGCGAGCTCTCGATGTGGGAGATGGACCATCTCGGGCGCCGGCTGAGCAGCGCCGGCCCCAACATCATGGCCGCCTATGACGACCGGCGCGACTACGACGATCTTGAGCGCGACATCTGGTACGGCGTGCACCCGCACGACCTGCCCGCCGCGCGCGCCGCATGGGGCCGCTACGTGAAGGAGGGCGCGGCGTTCCGCACCACGTTCCGGATGATGCAGCCCGATGGGCCCCACGTCTGGGTCCAGTCGGCGGTGGAGCACATCCGCAACGAAAGCGGACACGTCGAGCGCACCGTCGGCGTGCTGCGCAACATCGACAGGCAGAAGCGCTCCGAACTCGCGATCGCCAAGGCGAGGGACGCCGCAGAGAGCGCCAATCGGGCCAAGAGCGAATTCCTCGCCAACATGAGCCATGAGATCCGCACGCCACTCAACGGCGTGATGGGCGTGGCGAGCGCGCTGGCGCGCACGCCCCTTGGCGCCGGTCAGCGCGAAATGGTCTCTCTCATTGAGAGTTCGGCCAGGACGCTTGAGGCGCTGCTCTCCGACGTGCTCGACCTGGCGCGCGTGGAATCCGGGCGTATCGAGCTGGCCGACGAGCCTTTCGACCTGCGCAGCTGCCTGGTGGACGTCGGCGCGTTGTTCCAGCCGAGCGCCGAGGCCAAGAGCCTCGACCTGGTGATCGAAGAGACGCCGGACATCGAGGGCGTCTTCCTGGGCGACGCGCCGCGCGTGCGCCAGATATTGTCGAATCTGGTCGCCAACGCGGTGAAGTTCACGCCGTCCGGCGAGATCAGGATCGGCGCATCGGGCTTGTGCACGCCGCAAGGCGTCGAGGCTCGTATCTGGGTCAAGGACACCGGGATCGGCTTCGACGACGAGGTCAAGACACGCCTCTTCGGCCGCTTCGAGCAGGCCGACGGGTCGATCACGCGCCGCTATGGCGGCACCGGGCTTGGGCTCGCCATTTCGCGGTCGCTTGCCGAGCGGATGGGCGGCGACCTGGACGCGGTCGCGACGTTGGGCCAGGGCGCCACCTTCACGCTTTCGCTGCCGCTGACGCGAGCGGCATCTCCGCTGCCCGGCGATGAGCCGCTCGAGCCCGTCGCCCGGGCCGTGCGGCCGGCGCGACGGCTGCAGGTTCTGCTCGCCGAGGACCACCCGATCAATCGTCGCGTCGTCCAGCTGATCCTGGAATCGGCAGGGGTCGAGCTGACCTGCGTCGAGAACGGCGCGGAGGCGGTCGAGGCGTGCGAGACGACCGGCTTCGATCTCGTGCTGATGGACATGCAGATGCCGGTGATGGACGGCCTGACGGCCATCCGGCGCATTCGCGAGCGGGAGGCCGCGTCGGGCCGTGCGCCGGCGCGCATCCAGGCGCTCACCGCCAACGCCATGCCCGAGCATGCCGCCGCGTCGAGGGCGGCCGGCGCCGACGGTCACCTCACCAAGCCGATCTCGGCCGAGGCGCTCTTCCGCGCGGTAGGCGATGCAGGCGGTGGCGTGGCCGCCGTCAGCGAGGTCGCCTGACCCTCGCGGGCGTCGCCCGACTGGAGATGAACGGCCGCTGAACAGCGCTCTCAGGGCTCGCTCAGGCGCCGCGGGTCAGACTCCCGCACGTTCTCTCGCCATTGGCGGCGACCGAACAGTTGGAACCGGGAGAGCGCGAGATGCGCGTCGATTGGGTGCTGCTTGACGAAGACGCCCAGGCAAGGGTGCAGGTCGGAGATCTGGTTAGCGTGGAGGCCGGCGGCGCGCCGACCCTGCGTGTCATGAAGCTCGCCGACGGTCGCGCGTGGCTGCGCGATTCGATGACTGGGACCGATTTCGTTGGCCGCCTCAGCGCCTTCCACTGGAAGGCCGAGCTCTTCCGCGGCTGACGGCGCTTCGCCCCCGCCCCGGCGCCGGCCGCGAGCGGCTGGCGCCATCCAAAGATCGATGTTCAGACACGCCGCCGGCCTCGCGCCGGGCTGGCGTCAGGCAGCCGCCCAGCGGCGAGGGTCGAGGGCGATCGGATCGTCGATGGCCATCTCGTCCCAGTCGAGATCCGGCGGCGGGCTCGCCGCGGCGGCGATCACCGCCTGGAGCTCGGCGGCGGACGCGGCGCCCACGATCACGGCGTCCGCCTCGGGGCGTGAAAGCGCGAAGCCCAGCGCCGCCTGCAGCGGGTCGGAACGCCCCTCGGCGATCATGCGGCGGGCCCGTGACAGGCGGCCGGCGGCGCCTTTCAGCTGGGCTGGCACGCGGTCGGGCGGCAGGAAGAGCAAGCCGTTCAGGAAGATCGAGCGCAAGTGCACCTCGACGCCCATGTCGCGCACGTTCATCAGGCTGCCGTCGATCAGCAGTCGCTGGTCGAGCAGGGAGGCGGGCGCCTGGATCAGATCCGGGCGGAAGCGGCGTGCGACGCCCACTGGGTCGTCCGAGGCGTAGGCGGAGACGCCGACCTGATCGAACAGGCCCTCATCGCGCAGAGCCTTCAGCCTGGTCCACAACGCGCCGCCGGCCGGCGCGAAGAGATCGGCGACGCTCTGCACGACCACCGCGCGCGCCTTGGCGATCCGTAGCCGCGCCAGGGTGGCGCGCACCTCGGCCTCGACGGCGTCCGGCCCGCGGTCGCCGCGAATCGAGCGGATCAGGAGGTGGAACGGCGCTGGCCGCGGCGCGACCGCGCCCAGCAGCTGCTCGGCGCTGGCCGACGTCTGGCCGGCGTCCAGGAAGCCGAGACCGGCGCGGGCCGCGGCGACAAGCATGTCCCGCACCTCGACATCGGCGGGTCGGCCGCGCGTCGACGGGCCCGCGGGAAACTGCGACGCGCCCAGCCCCAACTTGGCAAGCGAGGCTCTCATTGGGCGCCCACCATCTTTTTGCGCTTGCTGCACATTGATCCGATGGTGCACGGCGGACCTTTAAGAACAGGTATCGCAGCCGTTTATCGGAGGTTAAGCGAACCGGGATGCCGCAGATGCTGCCTGACTGGCCGATGTTCGGCCTCGGCGACGACGCCCGATCGGCGCTGGCGCAGGCGCGCGCCGCGGGTCGGGCCTGTGCGCTCGCCACCATAACCGCCCTTGACGGGGGCGGGCCGCGGCCGGTCGGCGCGCAGATGGTGATCGGCGAGGGCGTGCTTTCGGGGTTCCTTTCCGGCGGCTGCCTGGAGGCTGACGTCGCCAGCCATGCCGAAGACTGCCTGGCGGACGGCGTCCCACGCCACCTGGTCTACGGAACCGGCAGCCCCTGGCCTGACATCCGCCTGCTCTGCGGCGCACGCATCGAGATAATGGTCGAGAAGATAGAGCCCGACGACGCAGCGGTCGGGCGGCTTCTCGCCCTCAGGGACGCGCGCATGCCGGCGGTCTGGCTCAGTGACGGCGGCCGCCGCGTCTGCGTCGGTCCCGGCGAAACGCCACACCCCTGGCAAGGGGCGTTCCGGCGCGACTACGAGCCGGTCTGCCGGCTCGTAGTTCTGGGGGGCGATCCGACCGCGCTGGCCATCGCATGGCTGGGGGAAAAGGCCGGCTTCGAGACGACGCTCGTGCGCCCGAAGGGACCCGGGGCGCCGCCGCCGTTCGAGTGGGTCGCCTATCTGCGCGACGAGCCGGGCGAGGCGCTGGCGGCCGTGGGCCTCGATCGCTGGACGGCCGTCGCGGTGGCGACGCACGAGGCCGAGGCCGACCACGCCGCGCTGATCGTCGCCCTGCCTTCAGCTGCGTTCTACGTCGGTGCGCTCGGTGCGCGGCGGAGGGCGCCCGAGCGCCTCGCGGCCTTGCGCGGGGCCGGCGTTCCCGAAGCGGACATCGCCCGGCTCAAGACCCCAATCGGGTTGCCGATCGGCGGAAAGGCGCCGTGGGAGGTGGCGGTCTCGGTGATAGGCGAGATCACCCAGGCGCGCTATGCGCGCGCCAGCAACAGTGCTTCGACAGGCTCTCCCGCGGCCGCCGGTTCGGCGCCGGCGGGCCGCCGCACGAGGGCGTCGGCCATGGCGAACACCGAGACCAGCGACGAGTCCTGATCGGCGAACGCTTCCGCCTGCAGGGTTCCGTCTGCGCCGGACGTGAGCCTCGCCCGCATCCAGTGCTCGCGCGGCCCGTTCTTCGGGAATGGCGCCGCGGCGCGGGCCGTCACCATCGTGAGCGCCGGGTCGGCGCCCTGCATGGCCAGTAACAACGGCTTCAGGAACAACTCGGCGCATACGAGCGCCGAGGCGGGATTGCCAGGCAGCCCGAGCACGCGCCGGCCGTCCGCCAGCCGTCCGAACCAGGTCGGCTTGCCGGGTCGCACGGCCACGCTCTCGACGGCCAGTTCGAGGCCGAGCTCCGCCAGCGCGGGCTTGACCAGATCATGGTCGCCGACCGAGGCGCCGCCCACGGTGACGATAAGGTCGCAGTTCTCGCCGCGCACCGCATCGGCGGTCGCCGCCAGATCGTCGCGAACCGGTTTCAGTCGTCTCGCCTCGCCGCCCCACTGCCGGGCCAGCGCCGTCAGCGCCGCCGTGCCTGCGTCGAAGATCTGGTAGCGCCCCGCGGGAGCGCCCGGATCGACGATCTCCTCGCCGGTCGACAGGAAGCTCACGCGTGGTCGGCGGCCAACGACGAGCTCGCCGCGCCCGCCCGCGGCGGCCAGCGACAGGCGCCACGCGTCCAGCCGGTCACCGCGCTTCAGCAGCCGCTCGCCGCCTCGAAAGTCGCATCCGGACGGGCGCACGTAGTCGCCGACCGACGCCGCCGGGACCTGCACCGCCTCGAGCCGCCGCTCGGCGTTCTCCTGGATCACCACCGTGTCCGCACCGGGCGGAAGCGCTGCGCCGGTGAAGATACGCACCGCCTCACCTCGCGCCAGCGGCCGCGTGTAGGGCGCGCCGGCGGCGCTCTCTCCGGCGATGCGCAACGTTCCGGGCGCGTCCGCGGCAGCGAGCGCCCAGCCGTCCATCGCCGACGCCGGATAGGGCGGCTGGTCGCGCAGCGCGTCTATGTCCTCGGCGAGCGTCCGTCCCGCGCCGTCCGCCAGCGCGATGCTCTCTGTGGGCAGCGTCACCGCCCAGGCCAGCGTCCGCGCCCGGGCGTCCTCGACGGACAGCAGCTTCACGCGTCGCCCCCCGGTGCGCTCCAGTCGCCGGAGGCGCCGCCGGTCTTGCGGACCAGATGCACGGCCTCGATCGTCATCCCGCGCTCGGCGGCCTTCAGCATGTCGTAGAGCGTGAGACACGCCACGGAGACCGCGGTCAGCGCCTCCATCTCCACGCCCGTCCGCGCGGTGGTGGCGACGCGCGCCGTCACCGCCAGGCCATCCTCCTGTGGCGTGACCCGGACCTCGGCTTTGGTGATCGGCAACGGGTGACAGAGGGGGATCAGCTCGCTGGTCCGCTTGGCGGCCATCACGCCCGCGATCTCCGCCGTCGCGATCACGTCACCCTTCTTGGCGCCGCCGCCAAGGGCCAGATCGCGTGTCGCCGCCTGCATCCGCACAAGGCCGGTCGCCACGGCTTCTCGCGACGTCTCGGCCTTGCCCGAGACGTCAACCATCGAGACGCGCCCTTCTGCGTCGACGTGGGTTAGGCTTCCCATGGTCCGCAGTTCTAGCCCAGCCGCGGCACCCGGCGCCAAAGGCTTTTTCGTTTCCGCGAGCGGGGTTACGCTGGCGGGCATGGCGGCAGATCCCTCCGGCGCCGGGGTCGGGCGAGTCGGACTCACGCGGGCCGTGGCGCGCATCAGCAACGAGTACGTCCTGCGCTCATTGCGCCTGCTGACCGACCTGCACGGGGGCGAGTTCATCACGGCGATCGTGTGCCAGGCGATCATCGCGGCCAACACCGCCCACCTCGCCGATCAGCTGGAAGCCGCCGCAAGCTGGGGCCACTCGCTGCCGCCGGACAGCGTGCGCAAGCCGGTCAGCATCCTGGCGGTCGCCGGTTCGCTCGGGCTTCCCTTCGAGACGACGCGCCGACACGTCAGCAAGCTGATCGCGGCAGGGGCGTGCAAGCGGGTGCGTGGCGGGGTCATCGTGCCGGCGGAGGTTCTGGACACCGACGCCAACTATGCTGCCGCCGAGACCAACGCCGCCAATGTCCAGCGCTTCATCCGCGCCCTGCGCCGGGCTGGGCTGCCGATCGACTGATCCGGGGCGGACCGCTCTCGAGCGCCGCGCCGGCCTACTTCTCCAGCAGCCGCGGCATCAGTTCGACCATGTTGCAGGGCTTGTGGCGCGAATCGAGCTGCGGGGCGATCACCTTGTCCCAGCCATCGCGCACCGCGCCGTTCGAGCCAGGGAGGCAGAAGACGAAGACGCCATCGATGAGGCCGGCGAGGGCCCGCGACTGCAGTGTCGAGAGCCCCACCGTCTGGTAGCTGACCAGGTGGAAGATCACCGAGAAGCCCTCGATCCGCTTGTCGAGCAGCGGCTCGATGGCTTCCGGGGTCACGTCGCGGCCGGTAATGCCGGTGCCGCCGGTGGTGAGGATCACGTCCACGTCGCCGGACTGCGTCCACGCCTTCAGCCTGGCCCGGATCTCGCCGACGTCGTCGCGCACGAGCGCCTTGTCGGCCAGCAGGTGCCCGGCCCCGGTGAGGCGCCCGACCAGGATGTGGCCGGAGGTGTCGCTTTCCTCGTCGCGCGTGTCGGAGATCGTGAGCACCGCGATCCGAACAGGCGTCACCTGCGCCGCTTCGTCGAGCTTGCCGCCGGGCTGCAGCATCGTGGTCATGGCGGTGTCCTCCTGGAAGTGAGCGCTGTCAGCGCGGTGTTACCCCGAATTGTCGCCGGAAGCGCGTGCAAGCTGATCGCGTTTGCTGTTGAACCGAAAGCGCGGGCACGGTGGCGGACCGGCCGCCCGGCTCGAGCGACTGCAAACGAAAGGACCGACGAGATGGCGGACAGCCGAACCAGGCTCGAGATCTTCCAGAACAAGATCGCGGGCGAAGTGGGCGCGGCGATGTCGGTGTCGCTGGCGGTGCTCGGCGAGCGGCTGGGTCTCTACAGGACCCTCGCATCGGCTGGTCCCTCCACTTCGGCCGAGCTGGCCGATCGCGCGGGCGTCAACGAGCGCAACCTGCGCGAATGGCTCGCGGCGCAGGCGGCGTCCGGCTACGTGGATTACGACGACGCCAGTGGCCGGTTCTGGCTCAACGACGAACAGCGCGCGGTGCTCGCCGACGAGGACGGGCCGGTCTTCATGGCGGGTGGCTTCGAGCTGATCGCCGCCATGTTTCTCGACGAGCCCAAGGTGGCCGCCGCCTTTCTGAGCGGTCGCGGGCTCGGCTGGCACGAGCGGTGCGATTGCCTGTTCCGCGGAACCGAGCGTTTCTTCCGGCCCGGACGGACGGCCAATCTGCTCAAGGTCTGGCTCCCCGCGCTCGACGGCGTCGAGGCCAAGCTGAAGGTCGGCGCGCGTGTCGCCGACGTGGGTTGCGGGCACGGCGCCGCCATCATCATGATGGCCCAGGCGTTCCCGAACTCCCGCTTTGTCGGCTTCGACTACCATGGCCCCTCGGTGGTCCAGGCCCGCGCGGCCGCCCAAGCCGCTGGCGTGGATGATCGTGTGACGTTCCAGCAGGCGGCGGCCAAGGATTTCGGCGACGGCCCTGAGTTCGACCTCATCACCATGTTCGATGCGCTGCACGACATGGGCGATCCGGTCGGCGCGGCTCGGCACCTGCGCTCGCGGCTCGCCGCCGGCGGGACCTGCATGCTGGTCGAGCCCAATGCCGCGGACGGCCTGGCCGAGAACCTGAAGAACCCTTTTAGCCGCATGATGTACGCGGCCTCGACGATGATCTGCACGCCGGTGTCGATGAGCCAGGAGGGCGCAATGGCGCTGGGGGCCGCAGCCGGCCCGAAGCGGCTGACGGACGTCGCCCTTCAGGCCGGGTTCACCCGCGTGCGCAGGGTCGCCGAGGAGTCGCCCAGCCTGGTGCTGGAGCTGCAGGGGTGAGCGCGGGCGCGCCGCGGCCTCCGCTTGGACCCCTCGGCCGCCGTCCTGGCCGTCGTCACGGCCCGCTTCCGCCATCCCACCGGGCGACATCGTCCAGGTCCCGGGCCGTCGGCTCGATCCAGCGGGCGCCGGCAGGGCCGTGCTCTTTCTTCCAGAAGGGCGCCCGCGACTTCAGGTAGTCCATCAGGTAGTCGCAGGCCTCGAACGCCTCGCGCCGATGGGCGGCGGCGGTCGCCACCATGACGATGGGCTCGCCGGGCGCGATGGCGCCGTGGCGGTGGATCACGAGCGCGTCGTGCAGGCCAAAGCGCTCAGTCGCCCTCGCCACCATCCTGCCGATCTCCACCTCGGTAAATCCGGGATAGGCCTCGAGCTCGAGCGCGGTTGCGGCCCCTGCTTCGGCGCGGGCGAGGCCGACGAAGCTCGCCACCGCGCCGCTCTCGGTGCGGCCGGCGCAGAAGCGCGTCAGATCCGCGCCCGGCTCGAACGGCCCGGTGGTCAGGCGCACGCTCATCCGCCGCTCATCGGCGGCAGGAAAGCAACCTCGCAGCCGCGCCGCAGCTGCGCTTCGCCCCGCACGATCTCCTTGTCGACAGCCACTTGCACGCCCTTGCCTGAAAGCGCTTCGCCCAGCGCCGCATCCGCGTCGGCGAGCCGGGCGCGCAGCGCTGCGAGCGTCGCCGGTGGCGGATCGAGCGTGCGCTCGCGCCAGCCGGCGATGTCGGCGAGGCGGCCGAACAGGAGCACGCGCATGGCGCTAGCCGCCCGTCGTCGACATGTGCCGCGCCACGGCCGGCCCGAGGCCGCGGCCGATATGGAAATCGTGGCCCTTGGGCTTGGCGTCCACAGCGGCGCGGATCGCCTGCGCCAGGCCCGCATCGTCCGCGCCTGAACGGATCACCGCGCGCAGGTCGGAGGCGTCCTCGCGACCGAGGCAGGTGTGCAGCGTGCCGGTGCAGGTGAGGCGCACGCGATTGCACGCCTCGCAGAAGTTGTGGCTGAGCGGTGTGATGAAGCCGAGCCGGCCGCCGGTCTCGGCGATCTCGACGTACCGCGCCGGCCCGCCGGTGGAGAGGGGAATGTCGCGCAAGGTCCAGTACGAGGCGAGTTCGCGCCGGACGCGGTCCAGCGACAGGAACTGGTCGGTGCGGTCGGCCTCGACCTCGCCCATCGGCATGGTCTCGATCAGCGTAAGGTCCATGCCCTGGCCGTGCGCCCAGCGGATCAGGTCCGGGATCTCCGCGGCGTTGCCGTGGGCGAGAGCCACGGTGTTGATCTTGATCCTGAGTCCGGCGTCGCGCGCCGCCGCGACACCCGCCAGCACCTTCACAAGGTTCCCGCCACGGGTGATCTTCGCGAAGAGCTCGGGATTCAGGGTGTCAATCGAGACGTTGATGCGCCGCACGCCCGCCGCCGCCAGATCGCTCGCGAACTCCGACAGCCGCGTGCCGTTGGTGGTCAGCGTCAGCTCCTCGAGCGCGCCGGTGCGCAGGTGCCGGGCGAGGCGGCGCACCAGCCCCATCACCCCTTTGCGCACCAGCGGTTCCCCCCCGGTGAGGCGCAGCTTGCGCGTCCCGAGCGCCACGAACGCAGAGGCGATCCGGTCGAGTTCCTCCAGGCTCAGCACTTCTGCCTTCGGGAGGAAGACCATGTGCTCCGCCATGCAGTAGACGCAGCGCAGGTCGCAGCGGTCGGTGACTGAGACACGCAGATAGCGCACTGTCCGACCGAAGCCGTCAACGAGCGGTTCCCTGTGTGAATCGGGTCGCGCGCCGGACCGCTCTTGCGGCGGGGCGATATCGTAGGGCGTCATGGCCCGGCTAACATAGAAAGGAATGGTGCGTGGCGACAGGGGGCGACGGTGAGGCGCGGTTGGAAGCTGTGGTGCTGGCCGCGGGGTCGGGGGCCAGGTTCGGTGGCGGCAAGCTCACCCATCCGTGGCGCGGGGGCGCGCTGATCGACGGCGCGCTCGCGGCCGCGTTCGCCGCGCCGGTCCGTTCCGTGACCGTGGTGACGGGCGCCGATCTTGGCGTCGAGATCGCCGCCGCCGCATTCGCAGCGCGGACCGGCGCGGCGCCTCGCCTGCGCATGGTCGAATGCGCCGACCACGCCGAGGGCATGGGCGCCAGTCTGCGCGCCGGGATCGCGAGCCTGCCTGCCGATGCGGCGGGGGCTTTCGTGTTCCTCGGCGACATGCCGTGCGTTCCGCCAGCTGTCTTGCCGCGCCTCGTCGCCGCGCTCGCCACAGGCGCCACCGCCGCCGCGCCGATCCACGCCGGCCGACGCGGTCATCCCGTATTGTTCTCGCGCCAGCTGTTCGCGGCCCTCAGCGCGGCCCGCGGCGACGAAGGTGCGCGGACGGCGCTGAAGGCGCTCGGCGACCGGCTGGAGCTCATCGAAACGGACGACGATGGCGTCCTGTTCGACGTGGACCGCCCCGACGACGTGAAAGCGCGCTGAACGAATCGACACGCGATGGGCGGAGGCGCTTCGGAAGTGTAGCGATGCCGAAGTTCCGTTTTCGGCCCGAACGGCAAGACGGTCGCGCGGTGGGTCAAGCTCGGCGCGAAGATCTTCCTCCTCGTCTCCACCGCGGCGCTGCTCGGAAAGGACGGGCGTGCTTGCCGAGTACAAGGGCCCAGTTTCGCCAAGCACCTGCTGAAAGACAACCGCGTCTGGCGCGGCATGGTCGAAAAACTTCTCGCGCAGGCTGGGAGACAGGAACTGGCGAGCAAAGGGTGGCCGATCGTCTGGTTTGTGGCCAAGCAGCCCCTTGCGCGCTTCCTGAGACGCGCATTCGACAAGAAATATCCGGATATCCTGGTAGTTTAGGCGCCGATGAAGGTGGAAGCACAATGAATAACGCGCACTACAGCATCAGCGCCGAGTGGGCGCATGACGCGGAGTCGGCCTGCGAGATCGGAGCGAGAATACCCCCCCCCCCCATGCTGAAACGGCTCGAGCCGCTCGCGCCCGCCATGCGGAACTGCCTGCTGCTGGACATGGTCGACTCCGAATACAGTCCTGTCGCAGAGGTTGCGTCCGAGATGACGGAGTTCGTGGAGCGCAACGTCGTGACGGACGACGAGGACGAGCCCTCGCCGGAAGACGGCTACTGTGTGCCTATCATGGGCTCCCAAGAGCCGACAGAATGCGGCCACTCAGGCGCGATCGACATCTCCATCACAGCAGGATCGACCTGGTCCAACCACTTCGATTTCCAGATCGGAGACTCGAGGCTGCACCCGAACGACTTCAGCTTGATCACGTATCCGATCTTCAGAGGCGCCATCGAGGCGTTGGCGGCGAGCTGGCCATGCCCGTGGGCGATCGCCTGCGCCTACGGGCGCGACATGCCGAGGGCTGGCGGGCATCCCAAGCGGCGGCCTTCGCCGTTCGACATCGCCTGGATTGGCTGTCTATCCGCACCGCGGGCGGTCGGGCTGACGGCGCCCAGCGAGGTCAGGATCGACGCACGCCCGGCGGCGGCGTGATCCTGAGCTCGGTCGAGGCGTTGCTCGACCAGGCGAACGCCGAACACATCCGCCGGGCCAAGATCCTGGAAGCCATCATGATTGAGCGGGTCGGGCTGGCGGCGCCGCCGCGCTTCGGCGCGGCCGAGCACCCACCGCGCTCTGGGCCGTACTGACCGGGACGTCGTGCTTGCCCGGCTCCGGGCCGGTCGCCGCCGCTACCGTCCCTTGAAGACGGGCTTGCGCTTCTCGCGGAAGGCCGCGCCGCCTTCGCGAACGTCCTCGCTCGGGTTGGTGATCATCACCGCCAGCTGGGCGTCGGTGAGTGAGGACTCGAAGGTCCCTGCGTCCATGGCCCGCGTCATCATGGTCTTGACCATGCGCACCGCCAGCGGGGCCTTGGTCGCCAGCGTTTCGCAGAACTCCAGAGTGCGTGCTTCCAGGCCCTCACCGACGAGCTCGGTGATGAGGCCCAGGCGGAACGCGGTCTCGGCGTCGTAGACTTCGTGCAGCAGGCTCATCTTCAGCGCACGGTCGTAGCCCATGGTGTGCGGAAAGAGCCAGGCGCCGCCCTCGTCGGGCAGCAGGCCGAAGCGGCCGGAGGTGTCTCCCATCCGTGCATTGGGTCCAGCGAAGCGGAAGTCGCAGGCGAGCGCCAAGGCAAGGCCGCCAGCCACCGCGAAGCCGTCGATCATGGCCACCGACGGCTTGTCGCAGCGCCGCAGCATGGCGCAGGCCGCCTGCATGCCATCGCGCATCTCGCGCCCCGAGCCCCAGGGCTGCGCGCGAACCTTGCGGCCGTGCTCGGGGTCCGAGCCCGAGACGTCGCCGCCGGTGCAGAAGGCCCGGCCGCCGGCGCCCGCCACGACGAGCGCCCGCAATTCGTCATCGTCGCGATAGAGAGCGATCGCGGACTGGAGCTCCTGGGTCATGCGCCAGTCGTAGGCGTTCATCACCTGCGGCCGGTTCAGCGTGATGCGCGCCACGTGCGGCCTCGGCTCGTCGCAGCGCAGGGTCTCGTAGGGACCGCCGGCGAACATGGGCGCCTCCTCGCCTTTCTTTCTCTCCCCTGGCCTTAGGCCGCCGCCGTGGCCGGTTCAATCATGCGTGCGCGCCGGATCAACACGAGGAAGGTCGCCGCGGCGGCGACCACCACGAACGGGGGCAGCGCCAGGAGCACGGTCGCGGCGCTCGCGCCACCCGTGAGCAGGGCCGCGGCCAGCAGCGGCCCGAGGATCGCTCCGATCCTGCCGACTCCGACCACGGCGCCGAGACCGGTCGCGCGCATCTCGACGGCGTAGAAGTCCGGCGCGAGGGCGTAGAGCGCCGTCGGCGTGCTTGAAACGAAGAAGCCCGCCGCGAACCCGGCGGCGGCGGCAAGATCGAGCCGCGCCGGGACGCCCGCCAGCATCACCACCGAAACCGCCATGCCGAGAAACCACGCCGCCAGCGTCGTCCCCCGCTTCGGCCCGCGGAACAAGGTCGCGATCGCGAGCGCCCCCATCGAGCCGCCGACGTTGAACGCCAGCGCAACGACCGCCGCCGCCGCCCGGCTGACGCCTTTCGCGGTCATCAGGATAGGCAGCCAGTTGAGCAGCAGGAACAGCGTCAAGAGGGCCGCGAAGGCCGCCGTCCAAAGGTAGGCGCTCGCCGCCCAGCGCCCGCCGCCGAAAAGCGCGGCGAAGAGGGTGGGCGCCGCCGCGCCGCCGCTGCTTCGCCGCCGTGCCGCCAGGAAGCGCTCGGACTCCGGCAACACGGCGGCCATCACCGCGGCGAGTGCGATCGGGCCGAGGCCTCCGACCACGAAGATTGCGCGCCAGTCGAGCGCGGCGGCGACGCCGCTCGCCACCGCGCCACCCAAAGGCATCGCGGCGGCGGAAATGGCCACGAATGTCGCCCGCCGCTCTTCCGCCGCGCTCTCAGCCGAGAGCGCCATCAGGTTGGGCATCGCGCCGCCGAGGCCGACGCCCGCCGCAAGGCGGATCAGGAGGAGCATGCCGACGGACCCGGCCCAGGGCGTGGCCAGCGTGAATGCGCCGAACACAGCCAGCGAGCCGGCCAACGCGCCCTTGCGCCCGATGCGATCGGCCAGCCGTCCGACAACGACGGCGCCGATGAGCAGGCCCAGGGTGCTGGCGCTGAACGCCGGACCCAGCTGGGTCCTGGTCAGATGCAGCGCCGGCGCCATGCCCGGCGCGGCCACGCCCATCGACTGGATGTCGAACCCCTCGGCCGCCGCCGCAAGGCAGCACAGGGGCACCGTGCGCCAGAGCCGGCTGGCGTGCGATATCACGCGCCCACTCCGGTCACGCTCCCGCGGCGGCCAGCGCCTGGTCAAGGTCGGCCAGGATGTCGTCGATGTGTTCGAGCCCGATCGACAGTCGCACGTAGCCCTCGGTGACCCCGGTGGCGAGTTGCTCCTCGCCGCTGAGCTGCGAGTGGGTGGTGCTGGCCGGGTGGATCGCGAGGCTGCGGGCGTCGCCGATGTTGGCGACGTGGTAGAAGAGCTTCAGCGCATCGATGAACCGCCGCCCGGCGTCACGCCCGCCGGCGAGCTCGAACCCGAGCAGGCCGCCGAAGCCGCCCTTCAGGTACCTCTCCGCACGCGCCTTGCCCTCCCCGGACTGCCGCGATGGATGAATCACCCGGGTTACTTCACGCCGGCCGCTCAGCCAGTCCACCACCTTCTGCGTGTTCTCGCAGTGGCGGGGCATGCGCAGCGGCAGCGTCTCAAGCCCCTGCAGGAACTGGAACGCGTTGAACGGGCTCATCGCTGCGCCCAGGTCGCGCAGCAGAACGGTGCGGGCGCGGATGATGTAGGCAACCGGCCCCATCGGCTTCGTCGCTTCGGTCCAGACCGCGCCGTGGTAGCTGGGGTCGGGCGTGTTCAGCAGCGGCTGCCGCTCGGGGTGCGCCGACCAGTCGAAATTGCCGCCGTCAATGATCAGGCCGCCGATCGAGGTGCCGTGGCCACCCACGTACTTGGTAGTCGAATAGACCACCACCGCAGCGCCATGGTCGAGCGGCCGGCAGATCAGCGGCGCCGCGGTGTTGTCCATGATCAGCGGAACGCCCAGAGGCCGCCCGATCGCGGCCACCTCTGCGATCGGGAACACCCTCAGCTTCGGGTTTGGCAGCGTCTCCGCGTAATAGGCGCGGGTCCGTTCGTCGGTTGCGCGGGCGAACGCCGAAGGGTCGGCGGGGTCGACGAAGCGCACCTCGATCCCCTGGTCCTTCAGGGTGTTGGCGAACAGGTTCCAGGTTCCGCCGTAGAGGTCGGTCGAGCTGACCACGTTGTCGCCGGCCCGCGCCAGGTTCTGCAGCGAGAAGGCGGAGGCGGCCTGGCCAGACGACAGGCCCAGCGCCGCGACGCCGCCCTCGATCGCCGCCATCCGATCCTCGAGGATCGCCGTCGTGGGGTTCCCGAGCCGCGTGTAGATGTTGCCGAGCTGCTGCAGCGCGAACAGCGCCGAGGCGTGCTCGGTGCTCTCGAACTGGTACGACGTGGTCTGATAGATCGGCGGCGCCACCGCGCCCGTCGATGGGTCCGCCCGCCAGCCGGCGTGCAGCGCCAGGGTCTCCGGGTGCTTCGATCCTTCAGCCATGTCGGCCCTCCCTCATTCCGATACGGACCGACGCTACAGGGACGACGCGATGGCCGGAAGACGGTTCAGGCGCGGTCGCCCGATGCGCGTCGCGCCGGGGTCCCGTAGCCCCCGGAGCTCCAGCGGATCGCCGTGACGATGCCGGCCCAGCCAGATGGCCTCACGCGAGCCGAGGACACATGCGTCGGGCGCGACCGTCATCGAGCGCGTCAGCCCCTTCTGGACCTAACCGCGCGAGGCGCCGCGCCGCGGCCCTAGAGCGTGCGCTTGACCTCTTCCAGGTTGAAGCACTCGATCAGGTCGCCTTCCTTGATGTCCT
>JAKAZA010000058.1 GCA_021816155.1 Pseudomonadota bacterium
AGATGTCGGCGGTGGGCGCCTGGCCGTCGTCCATCACCTGCAGGATGTCGGCGAGCAGTTCCTGCGTGCGTTCTACGGCGAAGGCGGGGACGAGCAGCGGGCCGCCGGCGTCACGCGCCGCGCGGAGCTCCTCTTCCAGTTGGGCGCGCCGCTGCTCCGGCGTGATAGCCGGCCGCTCGCGGTCGCCGTAGGTCGATTCCATCACTAGGTGGTCGACGCCTGACGGCCCCTCCGGGTCCGCCAGGAAGTCGCGACCGCCGGGACCGATATCTCCGGAGAAGAGCACGTGAAGCGGCCGCTCGTCGTCGGCTACGACCTCGATCGAGGCCGAGCCGAGAAGGTGGCCGGCGTTCCACCAGCGCGCCGAGACGCCCGGCGCGACCTCGACAAGATCGCCCAGCTTCACGCGCCGGAAGAGCTCCATGGCGCGGTCGGCGTCGAGGCGCGTGTAGATCGGCTCGACGGTGGGGCGGCCGCGGCGCTCGTTGCGCCGGTTCAGCTGCTCCACCTCGCTTTCCTGGATGTGGGCCGAGTCGGCCAGCATCACTTGGCATAGGTCGCGCGTGCCCGCCGTCGCCCAGATCGGCCCGCGGTAGCCCGCGCGGACGAGCTTCGGAATCAGGCCCGAATGGTCGATGTGGGCGTGGGTCAGCAGGACCGCGTCGATCCGCTTCGGGTCGAACGGGAAGCCGTCGTAGTTGAGCGCCTTCAGGCTCTTCGAGCCCTGGAACATGCCGCAGTCGACGAGCAGCGTCGCGCGCGGCGTGGTCAGCCGGTAGCACGAGCCGGTGACGCAACCGGCCGCGCCGTGGAAGTCGAGGGTGACGGTCATGTCTGGATCATGGTCCTCGCCGCGGCCGCCAGGATGGGAGCGAGCTCTGCGGCGTTGGTTGGGTGGCGGACGGAATCGGTGGAGATGATCCGGCGCGCGCCCCCGCCATGCGCCGGCGGCGAGGATCAGTTCGATCAGCCTGGCGTCGGGCCGGTGGAGCGAGCGGTGGACGACCGTGATCCCGGCCGCGGGCGCCGCCTCGTCCGGGGAGCCCGCGAAGGCGCATCAGTCCGCCACCGCGAAGCCGCTCTCGGCCTGCGCCGCCTCGACCGCGAAGCCGAATTCGGACGGCTCTTCGCCGTGAATGCGGTAGATCGGATCGCCGGCGCGCACATCGTCGCCGACGCTCTTCAGGAGCTGCAGCCCGGCGCCGGTGTCGGTGGGGGCGCCGGCGAGCCGCGCCACCCTGGCGATGCGCAGGCAGTCGATCGCGGCGATCCGGCCGGGCCTGCTCGCCAGCACTTCGTGCGTCAGCCCCCCCAATTCGGCGCGGATCGGGCTCGGGCCCTGAGCGTCGATGATCTCGTCGAGCTTGCGCCGTGCGGCGCCGCTGGCGATCAGCTCGCGGGCGAGGTCGGCGCCGCGCCCGCCGGCCACGTCGGGGTCCGTTTCCAGCAGCCGCCCGGCGAGCATCGCCGCCTTGTCCGCCAGGTCGCGCGGCGCGTCCGGCTGGCGCTCGAGCACGGCGAGCACGTCGCGCGTCTCCAGTAGCGGACCGACGCCGCGGCCGATCGGCCGCGATCCGTCGGTGGTCACCACGTCGATCGCCAGGCCGGTGCGCAATGCGACGAACTCGAACAGCTTGCGCAGACGCAGCGCCGACGGCGCGTCGCGGACTTTCGCCGAGGCGCCGACCGGCACGTCGATGATCAGGTGGCTGGAGCCGGCCGACAGCTTCTTCGACAGGATCGAGGCGACCATCTGCTCGGGGGTATCGACGCCCAGCGGCCGTTCGACCGAGATCATCACGTCGTCGGCCGGCGAAAGGTTCATGCGCCCGCCCCAGACGATGCAGCCGTCGCAGCGCTCGACCACGGCCCGCATCTCGTCCTCGGACAGGTCGACGCGGGCGAGCACCTCCATGGTGTCGGCGGTGCCGGCTGGCGAGGTGATGGCGCGGGACGACGTCTTGGGGATGGTCAGCCCGTGCGCGGCCACGATCGGCGTCACGATCATCGAGGTGCGGTTGCCCGGGATGCCGCCGATGCAGTGCTTGTCGACGACGCGACGGCCCTCCCAGGCCAGGCGCGCGCCCTGGCCGACCATGGCGCGGGTGAGGTCGAGCGTCTCGTCGGCCGTCATGAAGCTGGCGCACGCGATCAGGAACGCGGCGATCTCCATGTCGGAGCAGCGGTGGTTGGCGAAGTCGTCGACCACGTCCGCCAGCTGGTCCGCGCTGAGCGTCTCGCCGCGGATCTTGGCGCGGACCGCGTCCAGGCTCTTGGGCGGACGCGCCGGCGCGATCTCGACAAGGTCGCCGGGTGCTATGCGCAGACGCCGGAACGCCGGCTGCGGCAGGCCGATCTCGTCGGGCGCCAGCGCGGCGCCGGCGTCCGCGATCATCGGCGAGGCGAGCAGGGTGACGCCGCGCGCCTTGATCTCGAGGCGATGGGCGCCGGCCAGCCGTTCCGGCCGCAGCACGGCGTTGTCGCGGACCAGCATCGCGACGTTCTCGCGAAAGGTGTCGTAGGGCAGGGGCCGCGCCTTCAGGCGACCCGGGCGCTGCGAAGTCTCGGTCATTTCCCGGCGTTGGCGTGAGGCGGGGGATTGAGCACGAGCATGAGCGCGCAGAAGACCAGGACGGCGGAGGCAAGGCTGCCGAAGACGGCGATCGCCTGCTGCATGAACGGCGTCAGCTGAAGCGCCGCCTGGCCGACCATCCGGATGGCGACGCCGATGAGCGCCGCGCCCAGGAGGGCCGCGAGGGCCAGGACGATGCGAAGGATCCAGGGCCACATGCCGGAGCTCCCAATCAAGGACCGATGCTGCCGCACCGGGCCGATCGGCGCCTTGATTCAGATCACGCCTCGAAGGCCGACACGGACAGGTCTGGCCCCGGAGACGGTTGACCTATCGCAAGGCGCGCCCGTGGCCCCCCCTTCATCGTCGCCGCGGCCTGTTCTCGGCCATCACCCAAGGAGACCCGTCATGGCCAAGCAAGAGCTTGCTCAGCCGCGCGGCATTGAAGTGTTCTCGCCCTTCCAGCCCCGCACCTTCACCGCTCTTCAGCGCGAGATCGACCGCCTCTTCGACGATTTCGGCCGGGGCTGGGATCGCTTCACGTCCGCGCCTGCGTTCCCCAAGATCGACGTCGGCGAGAGCGATGGCGAAATCGAGATCACGGCCGAACTGCCCGGCCTCGAGGAAAAGGACATCAACATCTCGGTAGCCGACAACCTGCTCACGGTGAGCGGCGAGAAGCGCGCCGAGTCCGAGCACAAGGAGAAGAACTACACCGTCAGCGAGCGCATCTATGGATCGTTCTCGCGCACCGTGGCGCTACCGCCCGGGGTCGATCCAGCGGCTATCAAGGCCACGGTCGCCAAGGGCGTGCTGAAGGTCAGCGTGCCTAAGCCCGCGTCGGCCAAGGGCGCCAAGATCGAGGTCAAGGCCGCCTAGCGTAGACTTGGCGTCGCGGGCCGACGGCCGAGCGCGTCAGAACCAGGTCCTGACGCCGAGGACCATCGCCGGCCCGGCGGCGTACCCACCGAGCGCGCGCGCATAGTTGGCGGTCTGGCCCACGTCACGGTCCCAGGAAACGCCGACATAGGGCGCGAACTCGCGCCGGATCTCGTAGCGCAGCCGAAGGCCCAGCGCCGCTTCGGAGAGACCCGCGCCGATGCGGTCTTCGGCTACGTTCTGAGCGGCGAAGTTCAGCTCGACGCGCGGCTGCAGGACCAGGCGCTGGGTGAGGTACTGATCGTAATACCCTTCGATGCGGCCCATCAGATCGCCCCGGGTCGACAGGAACAGCGTTCCCTCAACTTCAAACCAGTACGGCGCCAGCCCCTCGAACCCGACAGCGAAGTCAGTTCGGGCGGGTGTCGGACCGAACCTCTCGCGCGCTCCGGCCTGGAGATCGAAATAGGGCCCGATCGCCCGCGAATAGAGCGCCTGCACCTCGCCGTTCCAAAGGCTCGAGCCGGTCTGGTCACTCCCCTCCGACTTGACCACGAAGCGGCTGATATCGCCGCCGAACCAGCCCTCGCCGTTCCAGCGATAGGTCGGGGTTCCATCGCCGAGCTGCACCTCGGCCAGGTTGACCATGATCTGCGAGAATGTCTGTCCGCCGTTCTCCTGCTGGAACGCCGCCCTCGAGCTCGCCATGGTGGCGGCGCCGTAGGTGTGATCCGCATAGTGGTCGGTGGGCGGAGGCGGCGGCTGGGCGTCTGCCGGCGCCATGGCGGAGCTCGTCGTGGGCGCGGTCGGCGCCGGCATGGCCATGCCCTGCATCGCGGGCGGCGCGGCGGCCTGCGCGGATGCGGCCGCAGGCGCGGCCAGGATAGCCGCGGCCAGTCCGATGCGACGGATCATGCCGCCTGACCGGGGGCGGGGCGGACGCTGACGATCCGCATCATGCCGGCGTGCATGTGGTAGAGCAGATGGCAGTGGAACGCCCAGTCGCCGAGGGCGTTCGCGGTGAGGTCGAACGTCGCCGTCCCACCGGGCTGGACCATGACCGTATGCTTGCGCGGCGCGTGGTCGCCATGGCCGGTGACGAGCTCGAAGAAGTGCCCGTGCAGGTGGATGGGGTGGCCCATCATCGTGTCGTTGACGAGCGTGATGCGGACACGCTCGTCCTGCCGAAACGGGATCGGCGTCTTGGCGTCGCTCTCCTTCACCCCGTCGAAGGACCACATGTAGCGCTGCATGTTGCCCGTGAGGTGAAGCGTCAGCGCCCGCGAAGGCGCGCGCAGGTCGGGATTGCGCTCCAGCGCGACGAGGTCCGTGTAGACCAGGACCCGATGGCCGACGTGCTCGAGCCCTTCCCCGCGGTCGCCCATGCGGTCCACCGGCATCGGCGCAATCATCTCGACGCCGGGACCCATGACCACCTGAGGCGCCCTGGAGGCGTCGCGCATGTTCATGTCCATCGACCGTCGCGCGCCGCCGGACGCCGGGGCTGTCCCGGGCATGCCGGCCGCGCCCGCCATGCCGTCCATCCGGGACATGCCGACGCCCGACGCGGACATGGGGCCCATGCCCATGTCCCTCATGGTCGCCAGGGGCCGTTTGCGGAGCCTGGGCGCAGGCGCGCTCATGCCCGGCCGCGGCGCCAGCGTGGCCCGCGCCATGCCCGACCGGTCCATGGCCTCCCCGACCAGCGTGTAGGCGCGGTCGCCTCCGGGCGTGACGATGACGTCGTAGGTCTCGGCGACCGCGACCTGGATCTCGTCGGTCGTGTGCGGCCGCACGTTCTGCCCGTCCGCCTGCACGACGGTCATCGGCAGCCCGGGAATGCGGACGTTGAAAGTCGTCATCGCGGAGGCGTTGATGAGCCGCAGCCGCACGCGCTCGCCGGCCGAGAACAGGGCGGTCCAGTTGTCGCGCGGCCCGTGACCGTTGACCAGGTAGGTATAGGCCGCGCCGGTCACGTCCGAGATGTCGGTCGGCGACATCCGCATGGCCGCCCACCGCAGCCGCTCGGCGAACGGTTGGTCGCGCCCCAGGAGGAGGCTCACCAGGGTCTGCTTCTGGTAGTCGAAGTAATCCGGTTCGAGCTTCAGCCGGCGCATGATCTCGTGCGGCGACATCTGGCTGTGGTCGGACAGGACGACAACGTGCTCGCGGTCATAGGCGACGGGATCGGGTCCGTCCGGATCGATCACGATCGGGCCGTAGTGGCCCATCTGCTCCTGGAGGCCGGAGTGGCTGTGATACCAGTAGGTCCCGGCCTGCTTGATCGGGAACTGGTAGACGAAGGTCGCGCCCGGCTTGATCCCCGGGAAGCTGACGCCGGGGACCCCGTCCATGTCTGCGGGCACCAGCACGCCGTGCCAGTGGATGGAGCTGTCTTCGTCGAGCTCGTTGGTGACCGACAGCCGGACGGTCGAGCCTTCCTTCAGACGCAGCAGCGGTCCTGGAACGGCGCCGTTGATACCGATCGCACGGCTTCTCCGGCCATCGGCGGTCAACGTCATGCGCGCGATGCGCAACCGGATGTCGGGCCCCGACAGACTCGGCGGCGGCGTGGTGAGGCCGCCGGAAACCGCTTGCGCCCATGCGGGCAGCCGAGGCGCGATGCCCAGCGCGGCGCCGAGCCCCACGCCCTCGAGCAGGGTCCTCCGGTTGATCCTGGTCGTCACGAGCCACCCGCGGCCACGCCCAAAGACGCGCTGACGCACAGGCTGAGGCCTGACACCATGTCAGAGTCAATGGGCTAGGATGCCGCTGCGGGCTTCCGCGTCGTCGTCAGGAGCCTGGATGAAAAGGGCGCCGCCGTGAACATCGGTCAGGTCGCGAAGGCGAGCGGCGTCTCTCAGCGGATGATCCGACACTACGAGAAGATCGGCCTCACGCCCTCTCCCCTGCGCGGCGACAGCGGGTACCGCCTGTACGGCGAGGACGACGCGCACAGGCTCCGATTCGTCGCCAACGCGCGGGACCTCGGGTTCTCCATCGAGGAGATCCGCGCGCTGCTCGCACTTTGGCGCGACCGGAATCGGTCGAGCGCCGAGGTTAAGGCGCTCGCCACGGCCAAGGCGCACGAACTCGGCCGAAAGGCCGAGGCCCTGCATGCGATGCGCGCGACGCTGCTGGGCTTGGCCGATCGCTGCCCTGGGGACGCCCGGCCCGAATGCCCGATTCTTCAGCGCCTGACGGAAGGCTGATCACGCGCGACCGCCCGCGCGTTCGCCGCCGGAGCACCCCGCGCTCACTCTCCCTGGGACACGACGACGTGCGCGACCGGCGGACGCAGGCGTCAGGAAGGTTTCCTCTTCGCCGTCAGATTGCTTATGATGCGCCGTGGGCAGGGAGGACGCCTCGCGCGAAACGCGGAAGGCGACGTAGTAAAACCGGTTTGCCTTCTCAGGCGTTCAATGAGGGCCGACGCCTGTTCTTGGGAGGGCGAGGAGGGGCTGCGATATGAACCTCGACGGATCGCGCCACACGCGCGCCCAGTTCCACGAAGCGGTGGAAGGCCATGCGCCCGACAGCGGATCCGAGCCCGATCTGCGCGGCGTTTCCTGCGTGGTCTGCGCCTACAACGAGGCCGACAGGATCAAGAACATACTGGACGTGATCGTCGGCCATCCGGCGCTCGGCGAGGTGATCGTGGTCAATGACGGTTCGACCGACGCCACCGAGACCCTGCTGCAGAGCTATCCGACCATTCGGCTGCTCTCCCACACGCCGAACCGCGGCAAGACCTACGCGCTGAGCCGCGGCATCGCCGCCGCGCGCTATGACCACCTGATGCTGCTGGACGCCGATCTGGCCGGGGTCACGCCGGCCAGCATTGATGCGCTGGCCGCGCCGGTGATGCGCGGCGAGGCGGACGTCTCGATCTCGCTGCGCTCCAACAGCCTCTGGATCTACCGCCAGATGGGGCTCGACTTCGTCTCGGGCGAGCGCGTCGCCCCCAAATGGCTGCTGGCCGGAGCGGTCGAGGCGATGCAGCGCCTGCCGCGCTGGGGCGGTGAGGTCTATATGAACGAGATCTTCATCCGCCACGCGTGCCGCATTGCGGTGGTGCGCTGGCGACGCGTGATCAACGTGCGCAAGTATCAGAAGGTGGGCGCCTGGCGCGGCGCGCTCGCAGAGTTGAAGATGATCTCGGACGCCGCTTCGGTGCTCACGCCGATCGGTCTTCTGCGCCAGAACCTGGCCATGCTGAAGCTGGTCAAGCACCGCGGCTGGCGCGGCCGGGTCAAGACGCTGTTCGCCCAGTTTCCGGCCTCATAGAGCGGCGTCGGGCGGAAGTCGGCTCCCGGCCGCCGCGCGACGCGGCTGTTCAGTTCCGGCCGATGGCCAGGAAGCGCTGGGCTCTCTGTTTCTTGAGTTCGGCCGGCGAGAGCGCGTTCAGCGCCTTCAGCTCCGCCTCGATCGCATCGCCCACCGCCGTGATCGCCGCCGTCGGGTCGGCGTGGGCGCCGCCGAGCGGCTCGGGAATGATGGAATCGATGATCCTCAAGCCGATGAGATCCTGCGCGGTGATCTTCATCGCCTTGGCCGCGCCTTCGGCCTTGGTGCCGTCCTTGACCAGGATGGCGGCGCAGCCCTCGGGGGTGATCACCGAATAGATCGCGTGCTCCATCATCAGCACTCGGTTGCCGCAGGCGATGCCGAGCGCGCCGCCGCTCATTCCTTCTCCGGTGATCACGCAGACCATCGGCGTCCCCAGCGTCAGGCAGCGCTCGGTGCCGCGGGCGATGGCCTCGGCCACGCCGCGCTCCTCGCTACCGAGGCCGGGATAGGCGCCGGAGGTGTCGATGAGCGAGATCACGGGCAGGTTGAACTGTTCGGCCAGGTCCATCAGCCGGACGGCCTTGCGATAGCCCTCGGGCCGCGCGGCGCCGAAGTTGTGCTTGATACGGCTCGTGGTGTCACGGCCCTTCTCCTGACCGATGATCACCACACCCTGGCCCCGGAAGCGGCCGAGGCCGCCCATGATGGCCTGGTCGTCGGCGAACGCGCGGTCGCCGCGCAGCTCGACGAACTCCTCGACCAGTTGGCCGACGTAGTCGACGAAGTGAGGCCGCTCGGGGTGGCGCGCGATCTGAGTCTTCTGCCACGCGTCCAGGCGCGAATAGGTCTCGCGCCGCATGTCGGCCACGCGTCGACGCAGCGCGCTGATCTCGGCGTCGAACGCCCCCGCGCCGGCGGTCTGCGAGAGCCTGGAAAGCTCCTCGATTTTCGTCTCAAGCTCGCCGATCGGCCGCTCGAACTCAAGGTAATGCGAGGCCATGGCTCCTGTATGCGCGGCCCACGAAAAGGTCGCGCAAACTAGGCAGGAAGGCCGCCCGGGGCAAGTTCGGTCCCGACGCGACGACCCTTGCGCTGCGCGGCGTCGTCGCCAGCGCTCACTTCGCCCGACGCGACAGCGGGTGCCGGGTCTCGACCACCTCGCGCAGGCGGCTCTCCGCTACGTGGGTGTAGATCTGGGTCGTGGCGATGTCGGCGTGGCCGAGGAGGGTCTGCACGACACGCAGGTCCGCGCCGCCCTCGACGAGGTGGGTGGCGAAAGCGTGGCGAAGCACGTGAGGGCTCACCTTCGCCGGATCGACGCCCGCGTCGGCGGCGGCCTCGTCGAGCAGTTGGGCGATGCGGCGCGGGGTCAGCCGCCCGGCGGCCCCGTGCGAGGGGAAGAGCCAGGGGCTCTGTTTCGCGCCCCTTGGCAGAAACGCGTGGCGCGCGTCCAGATAGGCCTTGATGGCCGCCCGCGCGGCGCCGTTCAGCGGCGCCAGCCGCTCCTTGCCGCCCTTGCCGCGGACCATCAGATAGGCCGGGTCTCCGGCGACCGCGGCGAGGGTCAGCGAGGTCGCCTCGGAGATCCGCAGGCCCGAGGCGTAGATCAGCTCGATCAGCGCGGCGAGGCGCAGGCCGCCCGCGCCGTCCCGGGTCGAGGCCGCGGCGGTCAGCGCGTCGACCTCCTCGCGCGTCAGCACCTTCGGCAGCGCGCGGCCCTTTTTTGGCGCGTCGACGCGGCGCGACGGATCATCCTCGCGCCATTTCTCGCCGAGCGCGAAGCGGTAGAACTGGCGCACCGCCGCTCTTCGCCGCGCCGCCGTCGCCGGGGAGAGGCCGCGCGCGCCGAGATACTGGAAATAGCCCTCGATCTCTTCCGCCGCCGCCGTCGCCAGGTCGGAGCCGCGCCGCGCGAGGTGGGCCTGGGCGTCCGCGAGGTCCTTGGCATAGGCGCGCAGCGTGTTGGCCGCGGCGGCGCGTGCGCCTGCTATCATTGCGAGAAACGCATCGACCCAGTCGGCGCCTCGCGACGGTCGGTCCTGTGGCGAAGTTGGCGGGGGGGGCGACGCTCGTGTAAAGCCGCTCTCGGTCATGTCATCCTCGAGCCCGGGCCCCTTCACCAAGACCATCGCTCTCGTCGGCCTCTCCGGCGTCGGCAAGAGCAGCGTCGGGCGGCGTCTGGCGAGCGCCCTCGGCATGCCGTTCCGCGACGCGGACTCGGAAGTCGAGGCCGCCGCCGGGCGCCCGATCCCCGAAATCTTCGCGCAATATGGCGAGGCCTCGTTTCGCGACGGTGAACGCCGGGTGATCGCGCGGCTCCTCACCGAGCCGCCGCACGTGCTGGCCACCGGCGGTGGCGCGTTCGTGCAGCCGGAGACGCGCCGGTTGATCAAGGAGAAGGCGATCTCCGTCTGGCTGAAGGCCGACCTCGACCTGCTGGCGCGCCGCATCGGTCGCAAGGACAGCCGCCCACTCTTCGCCGGCAAGGACCCGGCCGAGGTGCTGGCCGCGCAGGCCCGCGACCGCTATCCGGCATTCGACGAGGCCGACATCACGGTGGAGACCGGCGACACGCCCCACCAGGCGACGGTCGAGGCCATCCTCGCCGCGATTGCGCAACAGGCGGAGGCGACCCGTTGAGCCGTGTCCACGTCGCGACGGGCCGTCCCTACGAGGTGCTGATCGGCGAGGGGCTGATCGAGCGCGCGGGAGAGTTCATCGCCCCGATGCTCAAGCGCCGTCGCGTGGCCGTGGTGACCGACGAGACGGTGCGCGACCTGCACGGCGCCCGCCTCTCCGCCTCGCTGGCCGCCGCCGGCGTCGAGACCGCGACGGTGGCGGTCGCGCCGGGCGAGGAAACCAAGAGCTTCGAGGGCCTAGCGGCGCTCTGCGACGCGCTTCTGGCGCTGGAGCTTGAGCGGGGCGACCTGATCGTGGCGCTTGGCGGCGGCGTGGTGGGCGATCTCGCGGGCTTCGCGGCGGCTATCTTCAAGCGTGGGATCGATTTCGTGCAGGTTCCGACGACGCTGCTCGCGCAGGTCGACTCGTCGGTCGGCGGCAAGACGGCCATCGACACGCCGCGTGGCAAGAACCTGATCGGGGCGTTCCACCAGCCCCGGCTGGTGCTGGCCGACCTCGGCATCCTCGCGACGTTGCCTGAGCGCGAGCTCAGGTGCGGCTACGCTGAGGTGATCAAGTATGGTCTCCTGGGCGACATGGCGTTCTTCGAGTGGCTCGAGCGCTGCGGTCCCGACGTGCTGGCGCTCCAGCCCGCCGCGATCGCTCGCGCCGTTCGCCGGTCGGTGGAGATGAAGGCCGAAATCGTGGCGGAGGATGAGCGCGAGGCGGGGCGGCGCGCGCTGCTCAACCTCGGGCACACGTTCGCTCACGCGCTGGAGGCCGAGACCGGGTTCGGCGAGGCGCTGAAGCACGGCGAGGCGGTCGGGATAGGCTGCGCGCTAGCTTTTCGGTTCTCGGCGCGGCTCGGCAGGTGCGAGCGGCAGGACGCCGAGCGCGTCACCCGCGCCATCGCCGCGGCCGGTCTGCCGACCCGGTTGTCCGAGCTGGCCGCCGGACCGTTCAGCGCGCGGGCTCTGATCGGGCACATGGCGCAGGACAAGAAGGCCGAGGCTGGCGCGCTGACCTTCATTCTTGCGCGCCGCATCGGCGAGGCGTTCGTCGAGAAAGGCGTCGATCCGTCCGCGCTCGCCGTTTTTCTGGACAGCGAGGGAGCCTCGCCATGAAGCTGGAAGCCGCGCTGATCGCCGCGGCGCCCTTCATCATCGCGCTGCTGGCCATCAGCGCCATCTTCTCCGCCGCCGAGACCGCGCTGACGCGCGCCAGCCGTGGGCGCATGCACCAGCTCGAGCGCGACGGTGACCGCGCCGCCTCGCGCGTCAACCGCCTGATCTCCGACCAGGAGACGATGATCGGTGCGGTGCTGATCGGTTACAACGTCCTCAACATCCTCTCGTCCGCGCTGGCCACGGAGTTCATCACGGCGGAGGTGCCCGGCGCGCTTGGCGTCGCCATCGCCACCAGCGTCATGACCGTTTTGGTGGTCGTATTCGTTGAAGTGCTGCCCAAGACGCTCGCCATCGTGCGCGCCGACGACGTGGCGCGCGCGCTCTCGGGCCCGATGCTGGTCGCGGTGTGGGTGCTCGGGCCGGTGATCTACGCGATCCAGTGGGTGGTGCGGCGCACGCTCGGCCTCTTCGGCGTCCGGCTCGACATGGCCACCGACGTGCTCGCCGCGCACGAGGAAATCCGCGGGGCGGTCGAGTATCACCACGCCGAGGGCGCGGTGGAGAGCGGCGACCGGCGCATGCTGGGCGGCGTGCTCGACCTCGGCGAACTGACGGTCGCGGACGTGATGGTGCATCGTCGCCAGATCGAGATGGTGAGTATCGACACGCCGCCGTCGCAACTGGTCGCCGAGGCGCTGGCCAGCCCGTACACCCGCCTTCCGCTCTACCAGAGGGAGCCGGAGAACGTGGTCGGCGTGCTCCACGCGAAGGATATCGCGCTGGCCCTCGCCGCCGCGGGCGGCGCTGACAAGGTCGACGTGGCGGCGATCGCGACCCAGCCGTGGTTCGTGCCCGAGACGACCCACCTCAAGGACCAGCTGGACGCCTTCCTGAAGCGCCGCACCCACTTCGCGCTGGTGGTGGACGAGTACGGCGGGTTGCAGGGCCTGGTGACGCTGGAGGACATCCTCGAGGAAATCGTCGGAGAGATCGAGGACGAGCACGACGCCGCGATCGAGGGGGTGCGTCCCCAGCCCGACGGATCCGTGATCGTCGATGGCGACGTCTCGATCCGCGAGCTGAACCGGGCGCTCGATTGGGAACTGCCCGACGAGCACGCCGTCACCGTGGCGGGGCTGGTCATCCACGAGGCCCAGACGATCCCCGAGGTTGGCCAGTCCTTCATTTTCCACCACCATCGGTTTCAGGTCTTGCGCCGCCAGCGCAACCAAGTCACTTCGCTTCGGATCACGCCGCTTCCGAGGGGCTAGCGGCGAGGACGGTTGCAGCGCATTCGCGCAAGGCCTAGGGTTTTCGGCATCGGATTGCCAAGGAGGCGGATTGTCGGAGCCCGAGAACGCCCCGCTCAGCGGGCGTCGCGTCCTCGTCGTGGAGGACGAGCTGATGATCGCCATGCTGGTCGAGGAGATGTTGACCGAGCTCGGCTACGCCGTGATCGGTCCGGCCCACGCGCTGGACACGGCGCTGGATTTGGCGCGCACCGACCCGGCGCCGGACGTGGCGCTCCTGGACGTCAACCTCGCCGGCGAGCCGGTGTTCGCGGTGGCCGACGCGTTGCGCCAGAAGGGCGTGCCGGCGATCTTCTCCACCGGCTACGGCGATGTGGCCCTGCGCGAGGTGGATCGCGGCGCGCCGATCCTGCAGAAGCCATTCCTGGCCGGCGATCTGGCCCGCGCGCTCACTCAGGCGCTCGGGCGCGCCTGACGCGCCGCCGCCTCTCGCGGGCGCGTCACGCTTCCCCGGGCGCCAACGCCTTCACCGACAGCGCATGGACGGGGCCGGCGAGTTCGTCCGCGACCGCCGCGTAGACGAGACGCTGGCGCTGGACGCGGGAGACGCCGACGAACGCGGCGGCTCGGATCGTCACATTGAAATGGCTCTCGCCGCCGGGACGCGCACCCGCATGGCCGGCGTGGCGTGCGGAATCGTCGTCGATCACCAACTGCGTGGGCGAAAAAGCCGCAGTGAGCTTGTCCTTCAGGCTCTGCGCCACGGACCCCATGATTTCGCCTCCCTATTCGGCGACTGTCAATTCTTGAACGGGAAAAGTTCGGCCTCATACTTCGGACGATGACCGCGAGCTTTCAATATCGTCCTCGGTTCGTGGACATCCGCGTGCGGCCGCCGAAGCCGGACGGGGAGACACAGGCGGAGGAGTTTCCGGGCCTGGGGCCCGGGGAGCGGCCGTGCGACCATGTCGGCTGCCGCCTCGCCGGCGTCGCGAGGGCGCCGAAGTCGCGGGAGCTGGATAGCGAGCACTACTGGTTCTGCCAGGCTCACGCGGCCGAGTACAATCGAAGCTGGAACTACTTCGCCGGCCTCTCGGAGGAGCAGATCCGCGCGCGCCAGGAGCAGGAGGCGGTCACGGGCGGGCGGCCGACCTGGTCGTTCAAGGCGGGCCGCGGCTCGCGCGAAGCAGCGGCGGCGGCCTCGCGTGGCTTCTTCCGCGACGCGTTCGGCATTTTCGGTCGCGGCCCCCAGGCGCAGGCGGCGGAGAAGGCGGCCTACGACAAGCGCCTCGGGCGCCTGGAGCGCAACGCGCTCGCGGACCTCGATCTAGACGCGACCGCCGACGGCCCGACCATCCGCAAGCGCTATACCGAACTCCTCAAGCGCTGCCATCCGGACGCCAACGGCGGCGACCGCTCGACCGAGCACAAGCTCGCCCGCGTTATCAAGGCGTTCCGCACGCTCAAGAAGGCGAAGCTCGTCTGAGCGCAGGGCGCCGCGACGGCGCCTGCCCCGGTGCTGAAACAGCCGTTTGCTTCGTCGCCATTTCCAGCTAGTGAACCCGCGCCATGACGACCGAGACTGTTTCCGACGAAGACGAACTGCTGCAGGCCATGGTCCCCGACCGGATGGTCGGTGTCCGCGAGACCTTTGGTGTCGACTCGGACATGCAGGTGCCCGCGTTCTCGCGGCGCGACGGCCACGTGCCCGATTTTGACGACGCCTACCGGTTCGATCCGCAGACGACGCTCGCGATCTGCGCCGGCTTCGCGCACGACCGCCGCGTGATGATCCAGGGCTATCACGGTACCGGCAAGTCGACGCACATCGAGCAGGTGGCGGCGCGGCTCAACTGGCCGCTGATCCGGGTGAACCTCGACAGCCACGTCTCGCGAATCGACCTCGTGGGCAAGGACGCCATCGTGCTGCGCGACGGCAAGCAGGTGACCGAGTTCCGAGAGGGCATTCTGCCCTGGTGCATCCAGCGGCCAATGGCGCTCGTGTTCGACGAGTACGACGCCGGCCGCCCGGACGTGATGTTCGTGATCCAGCGCGTGCTGGAGGCGCAGGGCAAGCTCACGCTGCTTGACCAGAACCGCGTGATCCGGCCTAACCGGTTCTTCCGCCTGTTCTCGACCACCAACACCATTGGTCTGGGCGACACCACCGGGCTCTACCACGGCACCCAGCAGATCAACCAAGGTCAGATGGACCGCTGGTCGATCGTCACCACGCTCAACTATCTGGCTCACGACGTTGAGGCGGAGATCGTCCTGGCCAAGGCGCAGAACTACGCCAAGACGCCCGAAGGCAAGCGCACGATCGCGGCGATGGTGCGCGTCGCCGATATGACGCGCAACGCCTTCATGAACGGCGACATTTCGACCGTGATGAGCCCGCGGACGGTGATCACCTGGGCCCAGAACGCGGAGATCTTCGGCGGCGACATCGGCCTCGCGTTCCGCATGACCTTCCTCAACAAGTGCGACGAGCTGGAGCGGGCCACCGTGGCGGAGTTCTTCCAGCGTGCGTTCGGCGGCGACCTGCCCGAGAGCGCCGCGCGGGTGCGGGTGGTCTAGCCGCCGCCGATCGGGGGTCAGGCGGGGCGAAACCGGCCCAGCGCCTCCTTCAGCGGTCCGAGGCCCCGCTCGTACCGGCGCCAGCGGCCTACCGAGGTGCGGAAGATCGGCTGGCGAACCTGGGCGGAGCTGGCGGTCCGGACCGCTCCCCCGGTCTCGTGGAACGCGAGGCAGGCCTCGTCCCAGGAAAGGCCGCACGCCTCGGTCACCAGCCATCGGATCTGGCGCCGCGGATCGGCGACCAGCGCCTCGTGGGGAACCTCGGTCATCCGGTTTGGCAGCACGCGCCGCCAATGGTCAGCGACGGCGCGATAGGTGACGTACTCCGCGCCGATCTCCGCGAGGTCGTAGAGGGTCTCCGCGCCGGCGGCGAACAGCTGTCGGTAGCAGGAGAGGCAGGTGTCCATCGGATCGCGGGTCGCGTGCAGGATGACCGCGCGCGGGAACATCATCGCGATCGCGCCGACGTGGAGGTAGTTCTCGAGCGTCTTGTCGACGAAGCGGCCGACGCCGCTCCAGCCCCTGGCGCGGGCGGCGTCGAGATAGGCGCGGGCGAGGCGCCGCACCTCCGCCTTGTCCGGACGCTCCAGAAGCCGGCCCGTCTCCAGCAGCGTCGGCAATGCGGCCGTCTCGCCCAGCGAGCGCACCTGCGGGTGGCTCGCCAGGATTTGCTCGATCAGCGTCGAGCCCGACCTCGGCATGCCGACGATGAAGATAGGCGCTTCGCTGGCAAGGCCGAGCCCGGCGTGGGTCGCCAGGTGTTCGGCCGTGAAGCTCCGCTGCACCAGTTCGGCGGCGCGGGCGTGCGCCTCCAGAAGCGCTGGCGGGCTGGTCTCGGGCCGCGCGAGGAAGACCGCGCGCTTGAGCCGGTTGCCCTCGGCGAACGCAACGAAAGCCGCCTCGTCGTCGCCGCGCCGCTCCAGCGCCTCGCCGAGGCCGAACCAGAGCCCGGCTCGCGTCTCCGCGTCGCCTGCAACGTCCGCGGCCGCGGCGCGCATCTCGGCGAGATCGGCGTCCGCGACCGCGTCCGGGCGCAGAAGTGCGATCCGCATGAGGGCCCAGAGCCGCGTCGACGGTTGCGCGGCTAGGCGTCGGTGCTGCTCGAGCGCCGCCTCAATCCGGCCGAGGATCGCCAGCACGACGGCCAGCTCGCGCCGCGTCTCCAGCGCGTGCGGCCGCAGTTGCAGCGCGCGCTCGTAAGCCTGCGCCGCCTCCTCCCACTGCTGCTGGCTCTGCGCCACGGCGCCGAGATTGTGCTGCGCGTCGAAGAGGCCGGGCGCGAGGCGGGCTGCGCGGCGCAACGGCGCCAGGGCGCGATCCGGCCGTCCCAGCGCCAGCCAGGCCGTTGCGAGCGACATCGGGGCCCTGAAGTCGGTCGGGTCGGCCCGCTCCGCATGTTCATATGCGACCGCTGCCTCGGACGCCCGGCCAGCGCTCATGAGCGCTGCCGCCTCGCCAAGAAGGCGGGCGGCGACCGCCGCGTCCGGTCTCGGACCAGGGCCGCCGCCCGAGAATGGCCTACCGCCGCGCATCTCCACGCATCCTAGCCGGGATGCGCGGAGGCGCGCCAGCGGCCCTGGAGGTTACTTCCAGCGATACTGGAACTGCAGGCCGAACGTCCTGGGCGCGTTGAGCAGCGGAACGCTCAGGATGTCCTCGTAGCCGGTCGACTGCGCCAGCAGCGCGCCCGCGGCGCCGTCGTACGCGTTGGTGTCGAACAGGTTGTCGCAGAAGAGGATGATGTTGTAGCGATCCTTCGCATCCGTCCAGGTCAGACGGACGTTCACCTGGGTGGACGACGGCTGGTAGGTGTACCAGCGGTTGAACACGCCGTCGTAGGTGCCGTCGCGCCAGATGAACGTGGCGGAGGTCGTCAGCTTGCCGGGCTCGAAGTTGAACGTATAGAGGCCGTTCAGCGAGATCTTGTTCGGCGTCGCCCCCGGCACCGTCTGACCGACGATGTTCTGGGCGCCTTTCACAGTGCAGCCCGCGGTGTTGGCGCCGGGCTGGATGGCCTGCGGGTCGACCGTGTCTTGCACGCACGCAGACTGGGCGATCTTGGCGCTGAGGTACGAATAGCTGAGCGAGATCGCGGCATTGTCGATCGGACGCCAAGTGCCCCAGAGCTCCACGCCGTAGTTGTGGACCAGAGGCAGGTTGTAGAGAATTGGAACGATCTGGCCGATAGAGTTGACGACGCTCAGGGGGACTTGTTCCCCGTAGTAATTATAGTAGTAGGCGTCACCGTTCAACGTCCATTGGCTGCCTATGGTCTTCTTCCCACCGATCTCGAACGCGTCGACATACTCGGGATTCACTTCCGGTTGGGGGCCGAGCGTGTAGGTCGACCAGCCGCCGGCCTTGTACCCGCGGCTGTACTTGAAGTAGGCGAGGGTGGTCGCGTTCGGCGTCCAGTCGATATCCGCCTCGCCGGTCCAGGCGCCCCAGGTGGCCCCGAGCGTGCGCTGGGCGTCGCCGGTCAGGGGGTTCATGACTGCCGCGCCAGCGCCGGGATAGGCCTTCCCGAGGGTCGCCGCCAATTGGGTGATGTCGAGCGCGGGTGTCGCCGATCCCCAACTGCCCAGTGGGCCGGCGCTGTTCGACTGCAAGATGGAGTCGAAGCTGACGACGCGCCACGTCTGGTAGCCGGACTTGTGGTCGTACGTGTACCGCGCCGCTCCGGTGATCTTCCACTGATCGTTGAACTTGTAGGTGAACTGCCCGAAAGCGGCGAGATCGTCGTAGGTGATCGCCGTGTTCTCGGACGAGCCGGCGAAGGTGGGGTTCAGCGGGGCGGCGCATGTGACCGCGCCGCCGCAGTTGCCGCCCAGGAAACTCGCGTACATCGGCGCGCCCATCTGCGGCTGGCCGGTCATGCTGTACTGGTCCACCGGCTGGTGATACCGCTCACGGTATTGGTACAGGCCGGCGATGTACTGGAACTTCGAGTCGGTCGTCGAGATGAAGTCGATTTCGTTGCTGAAGGATTGATCGAACTCGTCGAAGACCAGGAAGTTGGGCGTCGGATTGACGGTCAGCGGGGCCTCGCAGGCCGCCAGCGAGTTGCCGGCCGCGGTGCAGAGCCCGGCGTTGGCGGCCGAGGACGCGCCGAATTCCTGCCAGCGCGTCACGCCGGCGTCGATGCCGCCGATGTACTGGGTGGGAATGTGCAGCGTGTAGTGGAAGTTCTGGTAGCCGCCGATGTACTGGATGTCGAACGATGGCGCATGCCAGGTGATGTGCCCAGTGATCTGCACGTCGCCCTGCATGTCGTTGGTGCTGTTGTCCTCGTTGAGGAAATTGCGGACGTTCAGGTTGCCTGGGTTGTTGCCCGGGAACATGTTGGCCGTGAACTGCCGGGTCGCCACCGAGCCCGGAACGATCGCCGGTCCGCCGGCGCAGCCGGCGCCTTTCGCCGTTCCCGCAAATCCCGGCAGGCCGCAGAGGCCGTAGAAGTCGCTTGGGGTCAGCCCGTCCGCGACGTTGAACTGCGACGCCGGGAAGAAGCCCTGAGCGCCTGCGCCGTGGGTGTTGGCGGCGAAGTTGCCGGACGAGGCCATCACCCAGGCGTCCAGGTGATCCCAGTGTCCCTGGAGTTGGCCTTCGAAGTATTCGGTCTGGCCGCCGCCGCCGAGGACCAGGTTACCGCCCTGGGGCGCGCCGTCGAGGTTGTTGAAGAAGCCCCCTGTCTGCGACGTGAAGTTGCCGCCGAGGCGGAACTTGAGGTGGTCATTGATCGGACCGGAGACGACGCCTTCGACGAAGTAGGTGTTGTAGTTGCCGATGCCGCCGCGGATTTCGGCGTAGGGCGAGTCTGTCGGCTTCTGCGACGTGAACTGGATGATGCCGCCATCGGCGTTGCTGCCGTGCAGGGTGTTCTGCGGGCCGCTGTCGACCTCGATGTTTCCGACGAAGAGGTCGTCTTTCTGCAGTTCTACGGCGGCGTTGGCGCCGTAGTAAACGCCGTTGTAATAAAAGGCGACGCCGGAAGTATTATTAAGATTATCACTATTTCTGCCGATGCCTCGAATGTAGATGCGGTCGTTGACGTCCGTCCAGTTCAGGCTTGGTGAGAAGTCGGCAAGGTCCTGAACGATCTGGATGCCGATCAGCTTGCGCTGCTCGGCGCTGAAGGCCGTCACGGCGACGGGCACCCTCTCGATACTCTGTTCGCGCTTCTGGGCGACGACCACCAGTTCGGCGACAGCCCCGGCTGGATTCGCGGCCTGAGCTGTGGCGGCGATGGCGTGTGGGACAAGGCAAGCGGAGAACACCAGCGTCGAGCTGGCGCAAAGCAATGCAGTTTTGGACACGAGCGGTTCCTCCCCGGTTCTGCTCCCTGGGGTCCGGTCTTTCTGGAGTGACCGTGACCTTACGCTAGGCTAGGCGACGCTTTTGGGCTCGCAACGGAAAACCGCCCTATTTCTGACGCATGGATGAAACAATATGGCGAACGTTACACGTTTCACACACTCGGCGGATTGCAGCCCAAGCTTCAATGCGGCGTGTTGGAGACGTGTGCGCCTCGGGCGCTCGACTGCGCGCCAACATTGCTAGGCCCGGCCGTCGAGCTGCGACACTTGTCGCCTAGACTGCTTGGGGGGGCGAAGCCGCGGCGGACGCGGACGCGGCCATGGCGCGCGCCGCTGCATCAATGTCACCAGGGTGAAATGCGATGCGGACGGCCGGCGAGCCGGCGCGAGGTCAGGCGGCGGCGGCCCTGCGCCTGACGATCTGGGCGGCCTGCTCGTCGCGGGCGAGGCCGCAGAGCTGCGCGGCGACTTCGAGGAAAGCGCGCGCGCGGTCGGGATCGACCCCGTCGTCCGCCCGGATTTCGTCGAGTACGTGCTCCACGTAGCTGTCCAGCCGTTGCTCCACCTCTTCGAGCGCCTTGGCGCGGGCCGAGGCGAAGCCGCCGGCGGCGGCGCTGGGACGGACCTCGCTCATGAACGTGAGCAGCGTCGTCGCCCTTTCGATCTGGGCCGGATCGGGGTCGTGGGTGAGGCGCGGTACGCCGCGCAGCGTGCGCGGGCCCATGCGGAGCGTCTGGAGCGGCAGCGCCTGGGCGACAACCGCGTCAGCGCCCTTCATCTGCGCCTCGATCGTCGCGGCCATGGCCTGCTTCTGTCTTGCCAGGCGCTTGCCCCACGGGCCCTGGGGCGTCAGGTGAATCGACTGCTCCAGCTCGGCCACTTCCAGCGTCACCGTATGCACGGCGTTCGCCGCCAGATGGGCTGCCTGGCCGCCCGACGTCGGCTTGAAGGCGGATATGGTGGCCAGTTGTCGCTCGATGTCGTCGAGCACGCGCTCGCCGAAGGTGGCTAGTTCGGACGCGGCCAGATAGGTCTCGCTCGGCCGATCCATCACGCCCGAGATGATACGCAGGATCAGCCACGGCTCGCTGAGATGCGCGGCCAGCATTTCGAAGAACCTCGGCCCTGCGTCTTCCGCGATCGCCACGGCGTCGCGGTAGGCGAGCCGAAGCTTGGCCGCCTTCTCGCTGGTCATGCGTCCGAGCCACTCCGGCATCTGCTCGAGCGCGCGGCGCGCGACCGCGGCTATATCGAGGCAGGCCGCCAGGGACTCGGCGCCGCATCCCTGGTCCGCAAGCGCGGCCACCGCGGCGAACGGGCCCTGCCGCTCGCGCAGCCCGCGTGCCGCGAGGGCGCAGAGACGGTCGAAGACCTCCGGCGAAGATTCCGTGGAATTCCAATTGTACGCCAGCGAGCGTGCTGCGTCGGTTTCCGCCGAGGCCTCGTCCTTCATCGCCCGCCAGATCAGCGCCAGCGTGCGTGGCGGGAAAGAGAGGCGGCTGAACGGCCCGGGCGCGGCGCACAGCGGCGCGATCGGGGCGAACGCGAAGTTGCGGGCCTGACGGTCTCCGGCTTCGGCCTCGACCATCATCTGCACCCGCGTCAGGCTCTCGTCGTGGCCGTGGTCGGCGGAGAGCGCCATCAGCAGGCTGCGAATCGCGGAGTCAGGCGCCCGTTCGATCAGGCCTTTGACGAGTTCCGCTTTGCTTTCAGTTATTTGAGTCAACGACAGCGCTTTCCCGCCCGCGCAGAGTCGCCTGCCAGCATGCTGAACCGGGGTTAAGACTTCCCCAAACATTGACGCCGCGTCAGGATTCGGCGCGCGGGAGGGCGATCGTCACCTTCAATCCGCCGAGGGCGGCATCGCCCAGCGACAGCGCGCCGCCGTAGGCCTTGGCGAGCTCGTCGACGATGGAAAGACCGAGGCCCGAGCCGGGCGCCGACTCGTCGAGACGCGAGCCGCGCCGAAGCACCTCGCCTCGGTTCTGCGCGGCGAGGCCGGGCCCGTCGTCTTCCACCGTGATCTCAAGCTGGTTGGTCGCCGTAGCGCGCGCATCGACCCGAACCCGCGCCCGGCACCACTTGCACGCGTTCTCCATCACGTTGCCGGCCAGTTCGAGCAGGTCCTGCCGCTCGCCGTGGAAGAAGAGACCGTCGGGGCAGCGCCAGTCGACCTCGACGCCCTTGTCCCGGAAGATCCTTTCGAGGGTCAGCGCCAGTTCCTCCAGCAGCGGCGCGACCTCGGCGCGTTCGCCCCCGCCTTGCGGACGCGCGGCGGCCCGCGCGCGGCGCAGATGGTGGTCGACCTGCTCGCGCATCACGTCGACCTGCCGGGCGACGACATCGGCGAGCGGTCCCGGCCGCGCTTCCGCTTCGGCCGCCATCACCGATAGCGGCGTCTTCAACGCATGCGCGAGGTTGCCGACGTGGGTGCGCTGCCGTTCCACCACCTCCTGGTTGTGCGATACGAGGGCGTTCAACT
>JAKAZA010000184.1 GCA_021816155.1 Pseudomonadota bacterium
ACGTGCTCGACCTCAAGACGGGCTCGCCGCCATCGAGCCGGCAGGTCGAGAGCGGACTGGCGCCGCAGCTCACCCTGACCGGCGCCATCGTTGCGCGCGGCGGCTTCGAGAACACCGGACCGGCCGAGCCCGGCCAGATCGCCTATGTCCGGGTCAGCGGCGGGCGCATCCCCGGGCGCGAGGAGATCCGCGCCGAACCGCCGGCCAGCAGCGACCTCGCGGAGCGCGCGATGGCGGGCCTGAAGCGGCGCGTAGCGGCGTTCGACCGGCGCGAGACGCCTTACCTGTCCTGGGCGACGCCGCAATTCATGGGCAGGTGGGGCGGCGACTACGACCACCTGGCGCGCGTTTGGGAGTGGGGCGTGATCGGCGAGGACGGGACCGGCGAATGAGCGCGCCCGCCGACGCCAGGACCACCCTCGCCGCCGGCGATCCCGGCGAAGCGCAGCGCCGCGCGTCCGACCCAAACGCCTCGGCCTACGTCGCGGCGAACGCGGGTTCGGGCAAGACCTCGACGCTGGTGCAACGGGTGGCCCGGCTGTTGCTGACCCCCGAGGCGCGGCCCGAGGCGCTGCTTTGCGTCACCTACACCAAGGCCGCGGCGGCCGAGATGCAGCGGCGGCTGTTCCAGCAGCTGGGCGCCTGGGCGGTGATGGAGGACGAGGCGCTGGTCGCCGCGCTCGAGAAAGTCGGCGCGCCGACGCACGACCTGCGGCGCGCGCGCGCCCTGTTCGCCCGCGCGCTGGAGACGCCTGGCGGGATCAAGATCACCACCATCCACGCCTTTTGCGAGCGCCTGCTGCGCCGATTCCCGCTCGAGGCCGGAGTCTCGCCGGGCTTCACCGTGCTGGACGACGCGGCGGCGCGCGAGGTCTCGGCGAAGGCGCGCGAGGACGTGGCGCTGGCGGCGCGCGCGGACCGAGAAGGCCGGATCGGCCGGGCCTATTCGCATTTCTCGGTCGAACTCGACTACGCCCGCTTCCTCGACCTGTTCGCCGCGTTCGAGGCCGAGCGGCGCGCCATCCGCCGCTATGCCGACGCCTGCGAGCCGGGAGGCGGCTTCGTGCTCGATGTCTGGCGGCGCTGCGGGTTCCAGGACGAGACCTTCGCCGATCGGATCGAGACCGAGGCGATGACCCAGGTCCGCTGGGGGCAGTGGCGTCGAGCGGCCGAGGCCCTGCTTGCGGGCTCGGCGTCCGACGTCGCGACCGGCGAGGCGATGTTGCGCCTCGCCGAGGCGCCGAGCTTCGCCGAGGCCTGGCGGATCTTCGCCACGCAGGAAGGCAAGCCGCGGGAGCGCGTGGCGACGCGGCGCGTCGAGGCTTGGGCGCAATCCTGGCTGCGCGAGGAGCAGGCGCGCCTGACCGAGATCAACGAGCGCTGCAAGGCCGCGCGGATCGCCGAGGCCACCTGCCACGCGATCACCCTGGCGCTGACCTACGGCGCGCTCTACGACGGCGCCAAGGCGGCCCTGCGCGCCCTCGATTTCAGCGATCTGATCGAGCGGACGCAAGAACTGCTCACCCGCCGCGCCGACGCAGCCTGGGTGCTCTACAAGCTCGATGGCGGCCTCGACCACGTGCTGTTGGACGAAGCGCAGGACACGGCGCCCGACCAGTGGGACATCCTGCGGGCGCTCACGGCCGAGTTCTTCGTCGACCGCGGCGCGGGCGCACGCCGTCGCACGGCCTTCGTCGTCGGCGACGAAAAGCAGTCGATCTTCTCGTTCCAGGGCGCGGCGCCCGAGCGGCTGGCGGCGGAAGCGCAGGCGCTGGGTCGGGCGGTGCGCGCGGCGGAGCTGGAGTTCCACGAGGCGCCGCTGCTCGCGAGCTGGCGCTCGGCGCCGGAGATCCTTTCCTTCGTGGACGCCGTGTTCGCCCCGCCGGACGCCGCCGCAGGTCTGCGCCCGGCTGGCGCGCTGTCGTTCCGGATCAGGCATGTGCCGACAAGGGGACCGGGCGGCGCGGTCGACCTGTGGCCGCTCGACGAGGACGAGCAGTCCGAGGAGGCCGATCCGTGGGACGCGCCTGTGGACGCTCCCTCCGCCGAGAGCGCGGTCAGGAAGCTCTCACGCCGCGTCGCCCTGGAAGTGCGCTCGATGGTCGAGCGCGGCGAGACCGTCGCGGCCAGGGATGGGTCGCGGCGGCCGATGGGCTACGGCGACGTGCTGATCCTGGTGCGACGCCGCGGGACGCTGTTTCACGAGATCATCCGCGCGCTGAAGCTCGCCAAGATCCCGGTGGGCGGCGCGGACCGCCTGCCACTCTCCGAGCACATCGCCTTCCAGGACCTGCTCGCGCTCGGCCGCTTCGCGCGCTTTCCACGCGACGACCTGACGCTGGCGGCGCTGCTGCGCAGTCCGTTCTGCGACGTCGACGAGGACAGCCTGTACGACTTGGCCCGCGGCCGGACCAGCCCGTTGTGGAGCGCGTTGCGCGCTCGCGCCGGCGAGCGGCCGGCGTGGAACGAGGCCGCGCGGTTCCTTGCCGGGGTGCGCGAGCTGGCCGACGCGCGCGCGCCATTCGACTTCTACGCCCGCGTGCTCTGCCGCCTGGACGCGCACGGCGCCTCGATGAAACAGCGCCTGCTCACCCGTCTCGGGCGCGAGGCGGAGGACGCGCTCGACGCCTTCCTCGCCGAGGCGCTGGCCGCCGAACGCCGTGGCGTGATCGAGCTGGAGCGGTTCATCGCCGACATGGCCGCCAGCGAGATCGAGGTGAAGCGCGAGCAGGACGAGGCGGCGGAAGCCGGCGCGGGCGAGGTGCGGGTGATGACGGCGCACGGCGCCAAGGGCCTGGAGGCGCCGGTCGTCATCCTGCCCGACACCACCACCCGGGCGACCGCGCTGGGCGTGCCGCTGCTGCCTACCGAGGGCGGCGGCTTCCTGTGGGCGCCGCGCAAGGCCGAGGATTGCCCAGCCTCCGCCAAGGCGCGGGAAGCGCGGCAGAAGGCGGCGGAGCACGAGTCTCTGCGACTTCTCTACGTGGCCCTGACCCGCGCTCGCGACCGTCTGATCATCGCCGGCGTGAAGACCCAGGAGCAGTTCTTCCGCGGCAGCTGGCGCGCACACGTCGAGGCCGGCTTCCAGCACGCCGACGTCGCCGGCGAGGCTCGGCCGGCGGTGCTGGAGAGCGGCCTCTCGATCACCCGCTTCGGCGCCGATCCGCCCACCGCGCGGCGCGCGCAGGGCGAGCTCGATCTCGGCCACGGCCTGCCGCCCTGGGCCCTGCGCCTTGCGCCGCCCGAGCCAGCGGCCACGCGCTACGCGTCGCCTTCGCGCCTCGGCGAGGAATCGGGCGCCTCGGCGCCCTCGCCGCTGGCCCGCGAGCGCGGCCTCGGCCGCTACCGCCGCGGCGACGTCATCCACCGCCTGCTGCAACTCCTGCCCGACATCGCGCCCGCCGCGCGCCCGGCCGCCGCGCAGCGCCTCCTAGCCCGCGAGATCGATCTCACCGACGACCACCGCGCAGAGATGGCCGGCGCCGCTCTCGCCGTGCTGGAGGACGCGCGCTTCGCGGACGTGTTCGGCCCCGGCTCCCGCGCCGAGATCGCGATTGCCGGCGCCTCGCCGCGCCTGCCCGCCGGCCTGGCCGTCTCCGGCCGGGTCGACCGGCTGCTGGTCGAGGACCGACGCGTGCTCGTCGCCGACTTCAAGACCAACCGCCCCGCACCCGCGACGATCGAGGCCGCCGATCCCGCCTACGTGCGCCAGATGGCGCTCTATTGGGCCGTGCTCCAGGAGATATTCCCCGGCCGGCCGGTGCAGGCGGCGCTGATCTGGACGGAAGGGCCGCGGCTCATGCCCGTCCCAGAAAATCTCATGAAACGGGCGCTGGACGAGATGGCCGCGTCGGGTTGATGTTCCGCCCGCCGCGCCTACATGGGCGAGGCTGAGCGGGCCGGCGCCTCCGCCGGACCTGAAAGGAGTCAAGTTCGATGGGCACCGTTGCGGTCACCGACGAGAGCTTTGAGACCGACGTGTTGAAAGCCGATGGCCCGGTCCTGGTGGATTTCTGGGCCGAATGGTGCGGACCGTGCAAGCAGATCGCCCCGGCGCTGGAGCAGATAGCCGCCGAGCTCGCCGGCCACGTCACCATCGCCAAGCTCAACATCGAGGACAGCCCGACCACGCCCTCGCGCTACGGCGTGCGCGGCATCCCGACCATGATGCTGTTCAAGGACGGGCACATGGCCTCGATGAAGGTCGGCGCCATGCCCAAGCAGAAGATCCTGGAGTGGCTGGCCGAGACCGGCGTCCCCGCCGCGGCCTGAGCCGCGGCGCTGCGCCTACGTTGGCGTCGAGAGCGCATCCACGATCGCGCCGCCGTCTCAGGCGGTTGCAGCTTCGTGGTGTCCAGGTCGAGCGACCAGTCGTGCCCGGGGTCGAACGGCGCCAGCGACGCATAGTGGGCGGCGCGCTCCGGGCGCGCCCTTCACGCCACCCATAGTAGGGGAGCGCGGCAGCGCCGCACCGTTGCTCCCTGGCGGGAGAGCCCCGGAGCTCGCCTTGACCGCGCTCGCTTGAAGAGCTTCTTGCG
>JAKAZA010000059.1 GCA_021816155.1 Pseudomonadota bacterium
GATCTCGGGCACGGGGGACCAGCACGGCCGCCTGCGCCAGCGCGCGGAATTGGCGCGGCTGGGCGGTTGGGCGCTGGGCGACGCTAGCGGCGGCCTGCGCAGCATCGGCCAGCGACTCCGCCACCACGATCGGCGGGACGCTGGCGCACGGCTCACCCCGGTCGACGACGATCAGGCCGGTCTCGACCGAGGTCCCATGCTTGGCATAGGCACGCAGCGGAAAGGCGAGACGCAGGACGACGCGGCCGCGGGCGCCGAGCGACCTCAAGGCCGGACCGTCCTCAAACAGGCGCACGGGGACGATCGCCGACAGCCGGCCGCCATCGGCCAGGCAATCGAGCGCGCCCCGCAGATGGGCCTCGAGCCCCTGAAAGGGCGGATTGAGCAGGGCGACTTGGAAGCCGCCTGACCCGGGAAGGATATCCTTCAGATGCAGCGCATCGTGACGCGAGCGGGCCACGAGCGGGAAGAGGCCGTCGAGAAGGCCAGCGCGGCCGGCCGCGATCTCATTGACGGTCAGGGCGGCGCCGCAGGCCTCCGCCAGCACTGCGAGAAGGCCAATTCCGGCGGAGGGTTCCAGCACCTGGTCGCCCGCCCGTACCTGGGCGGCCAGCACCGCCAGCGCTCCGAGCTGCGGCGGCGTGGAGAACTGGTCCAGCGCGACCTGCTCTTCGCTGCGGCGCGAATGGGTGAGGCTGAGTTCGGCGACATTGGCCAGCAGCGCGCATATCTCGGCCGGCGCGTCTTCCAGCCGGCCGATCTGCGGCGCCAGGCGGCGCAATTGCAGCACCAAAGCGGCCTCGATGGCGTCGTAGGCGTCTCGCCAGAGCCACGCGCCTTCGGCGTCCGAGCCCCCGAAGGTCGTGGTCATCACGCCCGCGACGAGCCGGCGATCGAGCGTCCGTGACCGGTTCAGGTGGGGCGCCAAGGCGCGTGCGGCGGCCAGGACGTTGGCCGAACGATGCTCGGCGCCGTCGGCGGCCGTGGTGAACAGCGGAAGCAGGGCGTTCATGGCGGGGATCCAGCTCACCCGCGGCGGAGGGCGCCTCCCTCCAGTGCCTACGGGCTCGCGGAGCCCCTCCCTGCCTTTGTCCTTTCCGGGACGGGAAGACAGCGATGATTAAACCGCCGGACACCGAATAAAATCTGCGGCCTTGTCGCGGAGGAACATCGTCTCAACCTGATGACCTGAGCCCTCGACCAGGCTGCGCGCGACGAGCGGCAACTCCCGGAGGGCGCGCGGCGTGTCGTCGAGATCGATGGGCGTCGGCGATTCCGGCGGGTCGATCCGGAGAACATTGTTCTTTCCAACCAGCAGGTACGCCTGCCCTAGGGCGTTCTTGGATTGCGCTCGTCCCGCGGCCTTGAACGCCCGCAGGAAAGCCCAGTGTCCAGCGCCGCCGGCGCGTGCGGCCTTGTCGACGGTGAACGCGGCCTCGCCCGTCCCAAGGCTCAAGATGCGCACATTCTCGCGGGGAACGTCGTAGCAGGCGAGCGCATCGACAAGCGCGTTCATCACGGGGTTGTTGGCCCAGACGCCGCCGTCGATCATCACGTAACCATCGTCATCCACCGCCGGGTAGTAAGAGGGCGCTGCGGTCGTATGCAGCGCCACGTGGGCGAACTTCTTGTGCCGGTCCTTCTGGTAATCGGGGTGATGCGGCGTCTTGTAGATAAACGGCTCACCGTGGAGGCCCTCGAAGCTTGGAATGACAAGGCGCCGTAAGGCGTCGTCGAGCACCTTGTCGCCGAACACCGCTAGAAGCTCTTCCTTCAAGACGCTCTGCTCGTGTTTGGGCTTCGAGACCCATCGAAGAAGGCGCGCCCACTTCCGCCAGCCCTTCAGGGTTGGAAAGATCCGCTCCCCGCGATCCGTATAGATCTGCAGCGCCTGTTGCGCCGTCATGCCGTGGGCGAGCGCCAGGGCGATGATGCCGCCGGTGGACGTGCCGGCGATCATGTCGAAGTGGTCGGCGATCGAGCCGCCGCCAAGGAACCTCTTCTCAATTTCCGCCAGGTAGGCGGCGGGAAATACTCCTTTAATCCCCCCGCCATCGATCGAGAGGATGCGAAAGAGCCGCCCCTCCGGCCAGGGCTGCTTCAGCCTGGTGTGCTGGATCGTGCCGTCCGAGCGCCGGTTGGGAACGTAGTTCACCCTGAGGTCTCCAGGTCGGCGGCGCGCGGCATCAGGCGGCGACCGAAAAATGCAGCTCACCGCGGGCTGATCGGTCCAACTCGTCGGGGCTCGAACCGCCGGCGCCGCCAGCCTCGAGCGCAGCCCGCAACGCCTCGGCCGAGACGCCGCCGAGCAGCTCGCCCCGCCGGTGGCGCACGGACGTCGAGATCGCCGGCGCCTCGTCGTCGATAGCCGTCGACGCCGGGAGGGTCCTTGGACCATGCGGGGCGCTTCCGCCGGTCCAGATGCCGGTGGCATGCCATGCCTCGTAGAAGCGCAACCAGCTCGCCGTCCAAATCAGGATGGTGTCGGCGATGGCTTGATTCCGCTCCCAGCCGTCCGCGCGCGGATCGAACAGGCAAAGGACCGGCTGATCGCAGCCGGGATCGTTGTAGACGTGGGGTATGGGATCGTCGGGGTCGTCGGCGCGCCTGGAGAGCGGCGGATCGAGCACGGTCACCTCCGGGAACCACGCATAAGCGTAGCGAAAGGGATCGCCGCTGCGGTTGCGCGCATAGACGATCTCGATCTCGTAGGGATGCGAAAGCCCCCGGAGCGTCCCCCTCCAAATTCCCAAGCGCTTGCCCGCGATGATCGTCCTGAAGGTTGGCCAGGCGGCGCGGATGCGCCGGTCCTGCTCGGCGATGCTTAGCGCCGCCACCAGGCGTCCCCGCCGAAATAACTGGTGCGCGGCTCCGCCCGGCCCTGGGTCGGAGTCAGGATCGCCGGCGTCGCCGGGACGACAAGGCGGCCCGAACCGGGGGTGAACCGGCTCCGGCCGGCCTCCTTGTCGCGCCCCATGCGTTCGGCGAAGTCCAGCACGGCCGACTTGGCGGCCTTCTCGCCGAACAGATCCGCGAGGATCGCCTGGCGCTGCGCGAGGGTCGGAGACCCGTGGACGTAGAGCGTGAGCTGGGTGACGTAGTGGTCGAGATCGCGGCACCACAGCCCTTGATCCGCCAAGGTTCCCGGCCACCGGTCCGTCAAGACGTCGGCGGGGCAGACCGGATTGACCGCGTAGTAGAGCCGCCCTGACTGCTGGGCGGCCCGGAACTCGTCCCGGATGTAGGTCACGTGCGAGAGCAGGGCCACGGCGAAGCCGGCCCCCTGCACCTTGTGTTCCGCGATCATCTTGCTCAGCACCACGCTGGGCGGGCAACGCTGCGCCCGGTTGCTATAGCGAAGGTTCCGGAACCGCTTGGTCAGCTGCAGGCTCAGCAGGGCGCGGGAGGTCTCGTGCGGCTTGAGCTGGTCCGGCAGAGGCTCGGTCTGCGCCTTCGCCAGGGCGCGATCCATGGCCTGGTAGCTGCCGAAGGCGGAGCCGAAGAGGGCCTCCGGCGGCGTATTGTTCTTGAACCATTCCGCAAAGCCGTAGGGATTAGCGGTCACATGCCGGCCGGCGATCTCCGGGGTCTCCGACCGATGGTGGAAGATCGTGCTCTCGCGCTCGGGCCGGCCCACGTGCAGCACGGCGGGCGTGAGGTCCACGTGCATGCCGTCGGCGTAGGCGACCTGAACGCAGCGCGTGCAACGGATGGTCAGGCCATAGTAGCGCGACCCTTCTTCGCCCCGGACGCTGTCGTAGAGCGTGTCCAGCACCAACTGCGGGTCCGAGGCCGGCTCGACCCGCAGGCCGATGATGGCGTCGACGTCGTACTCGTCGTTCGACGCGCGGTTGGCGACGACCGACCCCGTCGCGACGCCGCCTTGGCCGTAGACGAGTCCGACCAACCCTTGCAGCGGGCTGCCGTCCCGCTCGAGCCAGTTCGCCAGCGTGTTGTAGCGCCCTTCGGCCTTGCCGTAGTCAGACGGGGCCAACTGGATGCGCGCCGCCACGTCGGCCAGCAGCACATCACCTTCATCGAGAATGTGGTTCGACGTTTCGCGGAACGGGGCGTTCACTCCTTATCCTCCAACGAGGGGCGGCGCCCCGATTCGGCCGAACGGGAGTCGGCATATCGCTACTCCGAACTTGAAGGTGGGGTCCTTGATTGCCGGAGTCAAGGCGCCTAAAGTTCGTCTATTCCGAACCCGCGATGAGGAGCAGCGTGGCGCATGGCGGCGACATTCGGTGAACGGATCAAGGAACTGCGCGTCGCTCGCGGCCTTACGCTCGAGCAGCTCGCGCAAGCGACCGACTCCTCGAAGAGCTACATCTGGGAGCTTGAGAACAAGAATCCGCCCCGGCCTTCGGCCGAGAAGCTGTCCGCGATCGCGAGCGCCCTCGAAGTGACGGTCGACTATCTGATGGGTCGCGACGACCAGACGTTGGCCGAGGCCGAGGACAAGGCCTTCTATCGGGCCTACAGCAACATGCCGGCAGAGACTCGCCGGAAACTTCGGGAGATGGCGAAGATCCTGGGGACGAAATCGTAGGCATGGCCGAATCGGATCGGCCACGTCCCCTGAAGGAGGCGGCGCGCCTGACGCTGATGCTCGACGCGGTCTTCGGAAAGGACCGCTTCGACCGCGCGCCCGTGGATGTGAGGGCGCTCGCGCTGGAGTATTCCGCGCAGATCGCGCCGCAGGGGCGTATTCACGAGGTCGTCCAGAGAGACATCCCCGGCTGCGTTGGCGCCCTGGTGTGCAGCGAGACCCTGCCGAGGCAATGGGCGATCATGTACCACCTCGGCCAGTCCCCCGGCCGCCGGGCGTTCACGATCGGCCACGAGCTGGGCCATTTCCTGCTGCATCGGCGGATGATCGAGACCGACGTGACGTTCGGCCTCGGCATCTACTGCGACGAGAACAGTGTGGATCGCCGCGCGGGGAGTGGCCTGGAGCAAGAGGCGGATGCGTTCGCCGCCGCCCTGCTGATGCCCCTTCATGACTTCCGGCTTCAGCTCCCCGCCAAGGCGAGACCCGATTTCGAGGTCTTGAGCCGGCTCGCTGAGCGCTATGGCGTCTCCCTCACGGCGGCCGTCCTGCGCTGGCTGGAATATACCGAGACCCGGGCGATCGTGGTGGTCTCCAACGAAGGCTTCGCCCTTTGGGCGAAATCGAGCGACGCGGCTTTCAAGTCCGGCCGCTTCCTGCGGACCAAGAACACCGTCTTCGAGCTGCCCGGCCAGGCGATCGCCACGCGCCGCGATTTCACAGACGAGGCCAAGATGGGCGTCGCTCAGGGCGCGGGCGTCTGGTTCCCGGAGCCGCTTGTCGAGATGTGCATCCGGTCCGACCGTTACGATCAGGAGCTGACGTTGCTGCACTTTGATGAGATCGGCACTGGACTTGATGAAGTTCGGGTGGAGGACACGCTCGACATGTTCCGGCGGTAGCTGGAACCGGACCGACGGGAGGTCCGCCGTGCCGGATAATTTCTCTTTCGGCTTCTCGGCGACTACAGCTTCCGCGAAAGGGGCTCCCCGCCTGGTAGCGAGGAGCCCAAGTTGGTTCAGGCGGCGATCTGATCGAGGGCCTCTGTTGAGCCCGGCTCCGTGACCGGCCCAGCGGTCGCCTCGGCCGGGGGCTCAGCGTCACTGTCGATGACCGGGGTCCCCGCAGCCTCCCACGACAACGCCGCCGGCGCCCATTGCCGCTCGGCGGCGGCCTCGGCGACGAAGGCCACCAGGTCGTCCTTCTTCAACGTCTTTGCGCGGTCGTCTTCGACGCCCATCTCCTCGAGCAGCGCCATCAGCTGCTTCTTGGAGTGGACGCCGAGGTAGGCGGCGTCGGGCGTCCAATGGGCCGAGATGTCAGCGCCGCAGAGGGCGGCGATCTCGGCCGCTTCCGCACGGGCCGCGTGGCGGATGGCCGAGGTCCGCGCCTCCCGAACATTGAGCGAGATGGCCGTGAGCTCAGCAAGCAGCGCCAGCTTCTCGCCGTGCGGCAGGGTTTCCACCCATGGGATCGGCCGCAGGCCCGAGGCCTTGTAAGCCTCGCGCCGACGCTCCAGCCGCGCCTTCACGTCGCCGTCGAGCGCCGGCATGACCGGCGCGCCGACTCGGGCGTAGCGCGTGCCCGAAATCTGCGCCGCGCCGACGTCGAGGCTACCGGAGGCATGCAGAGCCAGCTGCTTGAACAGCTGGGCCACCAGCACCGTCAGGGCCGCGCTCGGATCGTCGGCGAGGTCGCGGATGAGCCCACGCGTGGCGACGTCGGTCCGGGTCTCATGGAAGACATGACTGGAGCCGTCGACCTCCACATCCGCCTTGGGCACCTCGATGTCGGCGATGGCGGAGCCGTAGCGGCTGGCCACCTCGATCTCGTCCTCGTCGACGTCGTCCTCCACCTCGTCCGGCAGCGCCTCGGCCGGGAGCGGGACCGAGTAGAAGGTCGCGGCCACGCCGAAGCCGTCCGCCGCCGGCGAGAGCATCGCCGCGCCGATCTTGCAACGGCTGAGCGGCGCGGCGGCGACAGCCGCCATGGCGCTCAGCAGCGGCCCCAACGCCACCGGCGCCGCGTCCGCCGTCGGATCGAGGTCCTGCAGCTCGGACGACAGCTGGGTCACGCGGTAGCGGGCCTCGTCGAGCGCCGTGGCCTGAGCCTCGCTCAGGTCCGGCCGATAGACGTAAGGCAGGCGTGAGAACCCCTCAGGTGCGCCGAAATCGCCGTCGTCGCCCAGATAGACCGCCAGGCCCTCGGCCTGCAGGTGCTCCGCGATCGGCTGCACCCGGTTACGCCAGGCGGCCTGCAGGATATCCGGATCCAGCAAGGTGTCCGGGAACTCACCGAAGAGATCGGACTCGACCCGGCCGCCGACGCTGACGTAGCGATCCAGCCCCACAAGGGTGAAGCGGGGGTCCTCGATCGTGAGGCGGCCGCATTCGACTACGCGGCGGATCTGATAGTCCTGGAAGTAGCCGTCGAGCGCCGTCTGAGCGATCTCGGCCTGCTGCTTCTTGTCGGCGAGGCGCGCGAACAGCCGCACCTGCTTCAAGGTGAGCCGGCCCTGGCGCAGGGCGACGAGCACCTTGGGATGCACCTCGGCCAGCGCCTCGAGGCGCTTGATCTCAAGCTCGGCGTAGCCGAGCGCGGCGGAGATCGAGCGGGTGTCCATCTTCGCCTTGCGCAGCTTGCCGATGGCAACGATCACGTCGGCGACGTGGACCGGCGCGTGCTCGGTGTTGGGCAGCACGATGGCCGCCGCCTGCGCCGCCTTGTCGAGCGCCAGCTTGCAGCGGACCGGATAGTCGTCGTCGACGCGGCCGGCGTCGCGCAGCGCCAGGAGCGCGAGCCGCCGGCGGCGCCCGTCGAGCGCCATGAACGGTTGCTCGCCCCTGCGGCCCGGCCGCACGATCGGCGGGATGATCACGCCGGCGGCGGCGATGGTCTCGGCGAGCTGGGGCACACCTTCATCGGCAGGCTCCTTGAACCGGAGGTTCTCGGGCGCCAGGCCGAGGTCGCCGAGGCGAACGGTGATGTCCTCCATGGACGCGGAAGCGACGGCGGAAGTGTCGGTCATGGGATCAGGCTCCAGCGCCTGGGCGAGGGCCATCCTGCCCTTGGGCGCACCCCGCTCCGCCCTTGCTCCCTCCTTTCTCAGGGCGCTCCGGCCGCCTCGTTCCAGTCGCCGAAAGGCTCCGGCGGCAACGCGACGCGACAGTCCAGCCCCCGGCGGACCACGGCGGCGCGCAACTGCTCGGCCGAAGCCTCGCCATCGGTCCCGCGGTCGGCGGCGATCAGCACCGAGCGCACGCCCGCCGGCGGTCGCCAGCGCCGAAGGTTGCGGGTCGACAGCAGCGCCCACCCCGGCAGGGCGAAGCGCTCGCTCGCCGACAGGGTCGTGAAAAACCCCTCGGCGACCAGCATCTCGCGGTCGGCCGGATCGATGCGCACGGCCGAGCCCGGCGGAACCGGCCCGACGGTCTTGCGCGGCAGCCGCAGATCGAGGGCCCGCCGGCCATTGGCGGCGAGGTAGGTGATCTCGACGGCGGTGAAGGCGCCGTCGCTGTTGCTGAGCGCCACGAGGAGGGCCGGACGGCAGCGCGCGCGGTCGCCATAGGCCGACACCGGGGTCGCGGAATTGTGCCGCGCAACGTCCGGCCCAGGCAGCGGGCGCAAGATGGATCGCAGCCGGCAATGGCGTTCGGAGAGCGTGCGGGCGATCGCGCGACCGCCCTCCCAGAGCCGGCGCGCCACGTCCAGACGCTCGCGATCGGACCCGCCAGCCGCGGCCTCGCGAGCGCGTCGACGCACCCCGGCGATCGAGGTCGGCGCGTTGTTGGCGTCGATCAGGCCCCGCGCGCGCAGCTCGTCGAGCACCACGCGCCAGTCGCCGTCGCCGAAGGTGTGGACGACGATCCGGCCACCGCGCAGCAGCAACGAGACCGAGCGGTCGGCCGAACTGTGGCCCGGCGCGGGGATGTTGGCGCGGCAGCCCCGGTCATAGAGCTCCCCGCCGAGCGCCTGCACGATGGACTTCAAGGACACGACGCGCCCTCCCGACCTTCGGATTCACAGACGAGGAACATGGCGATCTCCTGACCGGCTCGAACTTTCGACAGCCAGGGCCCTTGCTCCGGCCTCCAGGACCGGCGCCCGGCCCGGCCAGCCCAAGAGGGGGCGTTGCGGGGATCTCCCCGCTGAAGGGGGTAGACGGAGACCCCGGGGCTCCGGCTCAGGGGGAGGGCGCTCCCCCTCAGGACCGCCACCCTCGATTGTCTGCCACCTGATGATTTTTTCGGTCTGCGCAGCGCCTTTGGCCTCAGAGCCACAAGGGCAATTCGACCCATAGCAACCAGGGCGTTCAAAACCCCTGCAGCCACTGGAATCCAAGGCGATTCCGCCCTGTCAGTGCTACGCTCGCTGCGACACGTTTCTGCTTCAGCGCTACAGTGAACTGCGGCGGGGCAGGGGAGAGGCGCCTTGAGTAGTGTTGAGCTGGTGAAGGAAGACGACGATCCGCGCGAGGAGGAGGCGTGGATCATGGGCTCCAACCCGGACGCCGCCATCCGCGTGCGCAACCTCGCCCTCTACCTGGAACGTGGCGGCTCGCTGAAGGAGGTCCGCTTGGTCGAAGGCGAGACCGGCGGCTGGACCGTCTGGGTGCGCCTAGCCAGCCGCCCCGGCGAGTACCGCCTCAACATCTACAAATCCGACGCCCCCAAGATCTATCGCGACGTCGGCCGCGCCATTGCCGCCTGCCGTGACGACTTCGGCTACTATGGCCCCATCACCCTCTCTACCGAACGGCAGCCCAGAGGGCTTGTCGGTGAAGCGGCCCAGGCCGCCGAGCGCAAGGGCGAGCCCGAATAGGCGTCGCGGGCCGATGGCGGCCAAGCTGGCGCAGCCTGGCCTCGCACGGACGTGCAGTTCACTTCAAACGAGCGTATCCGTGAGTGTGTTCTCGCGGGGGCGGCCGTGGCCGACGCTGACAAGGAAGAGATCGCTGCGTTGCGCGCCGAAGTCGCGCGCCTGGCAGCCCAACAGGAAACACGCCCCGGCCCAACGCACCGGGTCCCGATGGTGGTCTATGCGATCGCGGTCGCGGCGGCCGCCTTCATGTTCGTCGCGGCCTACTTCGCATCGCCATTTCTTGCGCTCCACGATCTCCAACAGGCAGCGCGCACCGGCGACAGAGATCGCCTCGACCAGCTCGTAGATTTTCCGAGGGTAAGGGAGAACCTCAAGGCGAAGGTTGACGCCTACGTGCTCCAATCCATGCGCTCCGATCCGGGAATGGCGAACAATCCGTTTGCCGGCCTAGGTGCGCTGATTGTCCCCGCGATAGCCGATCGCGCGATCGACACCTACGTGACGCCCGACGGGATCGCCGTCGCTGTGAACAACGGAACGCCGCCCAAGCTGAGCGCCTCCGATGCTGCTGCTGCACCATCACAGGCGGTCGCCTCCGCGCTCAAGGCCTCGCCGAGCTTTACGGACCTTGATCACTTCAAGGTCGCAATGAGCCGTTCAGACGCGCCTGGAACGAGGCTGACGCTGGTGCTTGAGCGACATGGACTCTTCGGGTGGAAGCTCACACGCATTGACTTCGACTTTCCGGCCGCCCCGTCGTCGACGCCCCCGGCGGCCGCGCCCGTCGCGCAGGAGACGCCAGCGCCGTCAGACGCCGACACGGCTAATTCTGAAACCGCCTATGCCGCCGCCAAGCTCGCCGCCGCGGATTTCATCATCGCCCACCCCTCGGCCTCGGACGCAGAGATTGCTGCGGCGGCGGCCGCCGCCGCCCGTCAGGCCGGTGACACCGACGCCAAAAACACCGGCGACTACGCCGCGTCCGATGCCAAGGATTGGGTTGCCACTCGAAAATCAAACGGCTTTCCGCCGCTGGCAACGCCCGCACAACTGGCGGCCAATGATGCCGCCGCTGACGCCGCGGAGCGGCGCGAATGCGCCAAGATGTCGCCAGAAGACAGGAACGCGGTGTGCTCGGCGGCGGCGCCCGATGAGCCTTCGCGGGGCGCTCACTATTTCCCGAAGGTCGGCGCCTGCTTTGACACCCAGGTCGCTTCCGTTGCCTCCAGGCTCGAAAACACCCCCGATAGCGGGGACGAGGTCGGATACACCGACGGTCACAGCCAAGTGTCGTACGACACGAGCCGCGTCGTGCGAGCGTTTCACGTCGGCGATCCGATCCGGCTGTGCGTCACCGATCTGCCTGGGCATTGCCCGCCGACGGATGACCGCGGCATCGGCTTTGTGGCGGTCAATGGCAGGACCGGAGGCCGCTGGGAGGCGTCCGATTCCGAGCACGGATGCGGCGGCGCGTAACGGAGACCGCTCTATGACGGGCCGGCCGCCGACGACTTGCCGTTGGCGTTCTTGCGCCAGGCCTGGAATCCCCGATCCGCGTCGATGAACGCGGCCAGCATGTGCGGGACCAGCTGCTCGAGCTCGATGGCGTGGCCGCCATTGGTCTCGGCGTAGGCGCGCAGGTAGTCCGCCAGGTCAACGGCCAGCTTGCCTTTCAAGCGCAGCCGAAGGTCGGTCATCTTCTCTTCGGTCTCGATGCGGCTGATGGCGAGGGTGGGGGCGGGCGTGCGCGGCACAGGCGGCTCCTTGTTCGGCGCTGAGGAAACGGTCGATCGCCGCGAAGGCGAGGTCCGTGAGCTTGAGATTGCGGTCCTGCATGTGGCTTCGAACCCGCAAGGAAAGGCGCCCGGAGAGCCGCACCGAGACCCGGTCCTTGGCCCCGCGGACGGCGGGAAACGCCACGGGCGCGCCGGCGTCGAGCGCGTCGACGAGCTGGGCGAACGCCCGCTCGTAGACGCAGCGCACGGTCCCGCGCGGGGACTTGCGGTTCAGGCGCTGGGCGGCCTGGATCATCTGGTCGTGCAGGCCTTCAGGGAGGAAAAGGCCGAGCTTCTCGGCGGAAGAACTGGGCATGGGGAACTCTCTACTGATAGGGCGTGAGGATCATGTCATATCCAGACGGCCAGACTATGCCGACTGGGGCCGGCGCAGGTGCGTCAAGACCATGAGAGTCGGTGCATTCGCAGTTGCGCGGTATCGGCATAGTCCTGACCTTCTAAAGACGGTTGAGGAAGGCCAACAGCTTGTCGTCGGGGCGGAACTTCCCGGGCTTGCTGTCGAACGGAATGGTTTTGGCCAGGATCTTTTCCTTCAGCGCCAGATCGGCGTCGAGGTAGATCTGGGTGGTGTCGATGGACTCGTGGCCGAGCCAGAGCGCGATGACGGCCTGCTCCACCCCGGCATGCAGCAAGTCCATCGCCGTAGTGTGCCGCAAGCAGTGGAAGGTGATGTTCTTCTGCTTGAGGGAGGGGCAAGCCTTGCTGGCGACCGCGAGGTGCTTTTTCAGAAGGCGGTCGACACCGTCGGCGCTCAGTCGTCCGCCGCGGATGCTCGGGAAGACGTACCCGTCCTGGGCTCGATCCGGCTCATCAAGCCAAGCCGCCAGTACGCCGCCGACCGGTTTGCAGAGCGGGACGACGCGCTGCTTGCGTCCCTTGCCGTGGACCTCGACGTGGGAACCGGTCCCGAACGCCACGTCCTGACGCTTCAGGCCGGTCACCTCCGACAGACGCATGCCGGTCTGCAAGGTCGTCAGAAGCAGCGCATGGTCACGACGGCCGACACTGGTGGTCTTGTCGGGGGCGTCCAGGAGAGCGTCGACCTCGGGGCGTGTCAGGAAGTCGATCAGCTTGCGATCGAACCGCTTGGTCGGCATGGCGAGGACGCGTTGTATCTGAGCGCTGTGCGTCGGCATCTCATAGGCGGCGAAGCGGAAGAACGACCGGATCGCAGTGAGGCGCAGGTTGCGGGTCTGGGCGCTCACGCCCCGCGTTTCTTCCAACTCGTTCAAGAAGGCGGTGACGAACGGCGCGTCGAGCTTCTCGAAGGCCAGCCGATCAGGGGGTGTGCCCAGCCGCTTTTTGGCGAAGCGCAGCAACAGCCGGAACGTGTCGCGATAGGAACTGATCGTGTGCGCGCTGACCTGCTTCTGCTGCATCAGGCGCTGGGTGAAGAACCGTTGCAGGAGCGTCGAGAAGGTCGGGATCGAGGCTGTCATGCTGGAGCCTCCCAGCGATGCTGAAGCCGAGCCACCGCCTCTGCCATCAGCCCCGGGTTCTGATGCAGATACCAGTAGGTGTAGCTGAGCTGGGTGTGCCCGAGGTACGTGGAGAGCGCCGGCAGGCGGCGTTCGGGATCCGCGCCGGCGCCGTAACAGCGGCGCAGGACCTCGACGGCCATGGTGTGCCGCAGGTCGTGCAGGCGCGGCCCCGTAGGATCCGCCTCGCCGCGCAGACCGAGCCTCTTGGTCAGCCTTCGGAACGCCCGATCCAAGGCCGACGGGATAATCCGGCGGCCGGGAGTGGATATGAAGAAGGGCTTGGCGACTACGCCGCCCAAGAAGGCATCGCGAGCTTCGCGGTAGGTCTTCAGCTTGGCGAGGGTCGTCGCGTGGACGGGGACCAACCGGGATTTACCGAACTTCGTATTGCGGATGGTGATGACGCCCAGATCGAGATCGACATCCTCGACATCGAGATTCAGGGCTTCGCTGACCCGCATCCCAGTGACAGCAAGCAAGCCGTAGATCGTGTAGCGCCCAAGGCAGTAGAACGGCGTTGCTCCGGCCCACTGATGCCAGCTTTCCGCCAGGATGCGCCTGACCTCGTCTTCGCTGAAGATATGAGGTCGGAAGGCGCTCCTCTGCCGCGGCAGCAAGTCCGCAGCGGGGATCTCGGTGCGGGGATCGCTGAGGATACGGTGGCGGGCGAAGCTGCGCACCGCGCGCAGCCGCCCGGCCAGGTAGTTCGGGTGGCCCCGCGCCGGCTGCTGGGCCCACTTCACCGCCAGCTTCGCCGTGATGGACGACGCATGGCGCCGCTCCATGAAGTCGGTAAAATTCCGGAGGTAGAGCTCGTCCTTCTTCAGCCGGAAGCCGAGGGCGCGGCGCAGCTCCAGATATTCGGACACGCCGGCGCGCAAGCTGGTCATGCCGCCTCTCCCGGCCAAGGCAGGGCGACCGCCCGCAGGCCTTCCAGGTCGACTTTCGCATACCGCCGCGTGGCCTCTGGGCTGCGATGCCGCAGCACCTGGCCGATTTCGGTCAGCGACAGCCCCTTGCTCAGCATGTCCACGGCAAGCGCATGGCGCAGTTGATGCGCCCCGGTGACCTTCAGCTCGATCCCCGCGCGATTGATCGCCCGGTGGACTATCTGGCTGATGTCGCTGTGCGAGCCCAGACCGTCGAACGGCGCCCGCGAGCGCAGGAACAACCTGCGGCACGTCGATTCTGGCCGCCCGCTCTCAAGATAGGATGCGATCGCCTGGCCGACGTCATGGGGCAGAGGCATCGGCCGTTCCTGCCGGCCCTTGCCATGCACCCTAAGCGCGCCTTGCGACCAGTCGATATCCTCCAGCTCGAGGCGGACGATTTCCAGCGCGCGCAACCCGAGCCGCGCCAGCAGCAGGAGGATGGCCCGATTGCGCAGCCCCGCCGGCGTGCGCCACGTTCTGCTTGCGTCCAGAAGGCGGCGAACACTCTCGGCCGGCATCGCCCTTGGGATCGACGCCATCGACCATCCCGCGACGCTAGGCGCCGTGGCGGCCAGATCGACCTCAATGTAGTCGCGGTAGCGCGCAAACCGGAAGAACGAGCGCAGCGCGGTCACCATGTCCTTCGCCGCGGCGAATGTCTGGTCCCGCGGCGCGTGGCGCCGAACGTAGTCTGTGACATCCGCGCCTCGTATCGACGCAAGTCGAAGATCGTCCGGCCCGCTGATGCGGGCCAGGAACCGTCTGATCACGCCGGAGTAGTTGTCGATCGTCGAGGTCGCCAGCCCACGATCCCGCTGCAGGTAGGATCGGTATTCCCGCAAGACCTGGTCGAGCTCGAATGTCTCGTCCAGCGCCGGCGCTTCGTGCGCGATGACGCCATTCGCCTGCAGCCAGGTCCTGACATCGTCCAGGGCGAAGCGTTCGTGCCGCGCCTTCGAGCGATGCCGTCGAGCGGAGTCACGAAGGAACCCTTCCTCGTGCTCTGCACCGATGTCGCCCGCCGCCACCCCCTCCCGGCCAAGCCACCGGCTGAAGTCGCTGACAATGAACGTCTTCTTCCAGTAGGAGACCTGCGAATATCCGCGGCCAGCGAGATATTCGGAATAAGGCTCGAAGTACGGAGCCAGCGGCCCCTCGACATTGAGCCGAGTAAGCCTCTTTCGGCACGCTCTGTTCATCGACCACAACACCGTTGGCCGACCCCAGTCGCGCAGAACTATGCCGACAGATTTGGGCCAATTTACGAGCGGAGCCAGTGAGATGCGTTGAGAGCACTGCATAACTCAGCACTCAGGATATGACATGATCCTCGCCCCCTATCCGTAAGTCCCACCGACGGCGCGCCTTGCGCGGCGCCCGCGCCGTCCCGCGCGCTGCGCTTGCCGCCGCTGAAGGAGCCCGACGATGGCCAAGACGCCCGCCCCTTCCCTGCCGAAGATCGACCTGACCGAAAAGGTGCTGGACGTGCGGCTGCGGCTGAAGGGCAAGGTCGCGATCGACCTCGCCGACTACCAGGCGGCCTATCAGGCCACCCACGGCGAGGCCGTCGAGCTCGACGTGCTGGTGGGCTCGATCCTGGCGCTGCACCTCGAGGCCGATCGCGGCTTCCAGGCCTGGCGGCGCGCCCGCGCGGCGGAGGGCGGTCGCAGCTCGGCCTGATTCGATCTGTGGACCCCGCATTTTCGCCGATTCGACAAGCCGCAGAGTTTGGCGGTGTCCGGGCCAAAAGTGCTATTTCGGCCCGATTTGCGCGTTAGGGCCTATGAAGACTCACCCTACGCTCCAGCCGGCCGGATCGCGCCTTCGCGGCGCAGTCCATCCAACGGAGGGAGCTCCGCCATGACCTAGGATGACGCGGCCCAAATGCACGAAAACCCCCGGCGGCAACCGAGGGTCTTCGAAAATTCTGGCTCAAGCTGCGTCGGAGCGGCTCTCGATTGGGAAAGGCTAGGCGTCCGGTTCTTTGGCGTCAAGACCCCAGACGAGGCTTCGCGCACCCTCGGCCAGAGCCTGCGCCGACCGGCCGCGTCCGCAGGAGGACCTTCCTCGAACTCCATCCAACCAACTGCGTCGCGCTGGCGTCAAAGCCTGCGGCGCGTCCCGTTTCCCGCCCGCGCTGCGGGCCCAATCAGGACTTCCAACCGTGACCTAAGACGAGACCCCTAGAACGGCGAAAGCCCCCCGTTGGCGCGGAGGGCTCTCGGATATCGCAGTGCCGTTGTGACAAGCGGCGAATTGACCGGTTCACGATAGATGGCGTCCGAAAGGGCGTCAAGGACCGGACGGGATCTCTTTGTCCCGATTTCGGCGATGTCAGCCCGCCTCGAAGGCCTCGTCCCGACCGAAGGGACATTCATGCAGACCGCCCAGTCCGAGGACTGGCGGCCCGGATTCGCCAAGCGCGCGGAGAACTTCTCCGAAGTCTGCGCGCAGGCGGAAGGCTGGCGCTGGAGCCCGGGCGAGACCATCGCCCGGGTCGCCGGCGCCGTGCTGAAGGGCACGCCCAGCCTCACCATCCCGCAGCGGATGACGCTGCTGATCTATGTCGAGCACCTGAACCAGGAGCGCCTCGAGCAGGACATCGCCTGCGTCTGGCCGTCGACGGCCCTGGTCGCCGAATACCTCGGCTGCAGCCAGAGCCAGGCCCGCGCCAACCGGCGCGCCCTGGAGGCCGCCGGCTTCATGGTCCGGGACTACACCAGGGCCAATCGGCCCGCCGGCGTGGAGGCCTACGACCTGCGCCCGCTGATGGCGCGCCTGGGCGAGCTGGAGAGCGTGGACGAGGCGATCCGGGAGGCGATGGAGGCCCGCAGGGCCGCCTATTCCGACAACGTCGTCTTCGCGACGAGATATGGCGCCCGGGCGCCGGAATCCCGGCGCCTAGAACAGTCCCATGAGAACTTCAGTTCTTCTGTACGAGAGAAGGCCGCGGCTCCGCCGCGAAGTCATCCCGTTGAGCGGCCCGCTTCGCGGCCCGCGCACGGCGAGGACCGCGACGACTCGACCAAACGCCCGAGAACCAGCCGGGCCAGCGCCATTGGCTCTCCGAAGAGAGCCAGCGGCTTGGCCGGCGCGGACCTGGCGCCGGCCGTGTATGCGGAGATGGTGCGCCAAGAGCTCAAAACCGCCGCCGAGGTGTGTCCGCGCCTCGCGCCGCTGGTCACCCCCGCCATTCTCGCAAACCCCCTCAGCGTCGAGCCCTTGGACGCCGCCCGGGTGGCGGCCGCGGCGGCGGAGTTCCTGCCCAACCCGGAGCGGAACAACGACCAGACGGCGATGTGGGGATGGCGCAAACACGGGGTTCGCGTCCTGGTGATGCTGGCCATCACGCTCGAGGATCCCGAGGTGAAGAGCCCTTGCGGCTACTTCGGACGGCTCACCGGCCAGGACCGCGGCGCGGCCGACCTCCGTCTCAACCTGGCGCGGATACTCAAAGGCAAGGGTGCGGTCGCGGCCCCACCCTCAACCGCGCCAGCGCCCCGCGACCTGGACGGCGAGGCTCAGGCGCGGAGATTGGCCGCCGACCTCGTGGCGCCGCCCGGGACCGAGGACCCCAAGTGGCAGGCGATTGCGAGCGAGCTGCGCCGAATCCTACGCGAAGGCAAATTCGGCAGCTGGTTTGGCCGGGTGGGCTTCCACGGCGTCACCGACGGGGTCTTGACGCTGTCGACACCCAGCGGCGTCGCCGCCGACCGCATCCGCGCCGAGTTCATCCCGGACATCAAGGCGGCGGCAGAAGCGGTCGACGTCTTCGTCGAGCGGGTGGTGGTGACGATGAGGAAGACGTGAGTCCTCGCCTCGTCCCCCTAATCCGGTCCCGAACGTCATGACGATTGGCCAGGGGCGTCACGACGCCGACCTGGATGAAAATGTCGAGGGTGACCGGGTAGGGCGCAGCGGGATTACGCTGAGTTTCGACGAATACGGCCCAGCCCGCGGCGCCTACATGTCACCAACCGACCCAACACCGCTGGTTCGTGGCCGCCCCAAGCGCCCGTCAGACGCCCGACCTCTCGGGGCGGTCAACGTCGGCGCGGGCGCGTATGGCCCGCAGGACGCGCGCTTGTTCGAGACATGCCCGCGCCGCTTCGACGCCCTTGTTGTCGGCGCCGCGGCTGCGCGCCGCTGCTTGCTCGTCGGAGTAGGTCGTCAGGACCCCGAAGGCCATGGGAGTGTCCGTGGCCAGGGAGACGTTCATCAGGCCGACGCTGGTCGCAAGGCTGATGAACTCGAAGTGAGCGGTCTCGCCCTTGATCACCGCGCCCAGGCAGATCACGCCGTCGTACCGCCCGGTGCGCGCCAGCGACTGGGCGATCAGCGGCAGCTCGAAGGCCCCGCTGGCGGCGATGACGTCCTCGTCGCACACGGCCGCGCCCTGCCCTGCCAGGTAAGTGCGGGCGCCTTCGAGCAGGCCCTGCGTGATCTCGGGATTGAAGCGGCTCGCCACGATGGCGAAGCGGATGGGCGGACGCGGGCCCATCGTCAGACCGCGCTCCAGGCGTCCGCCGCGACCACTTTCAGGCGGTGTCCCAGCTTGTCGCGCTTGGCGGCCAGGTAGGCGGCGTTGTGGCGCGTGGGTCGGGTCTCGAGCGGGACCTCTTCGACAACTTGGACGCCGCAGGCTCTCAGCCCTGCGGCTTTGCGGGGATTGTTGGTGAGCAGCCGCACCTTCGCCGCGCCCAGAGCCCGCAGGATCTGGGCGGCGATCCCGTAGTCGCGCAGATCCGCAGCGAAGCCGAGCGCCGCGTTCGCCTCGACCGTGTCGAGCCCCCCGTCCTGCAGAGCATAGGCGCAGATCTTGTTGGCGAGGCCGACACCCCGCCCCTCGTGCCCGCGCAGATAAACCAGCGCGCCGTTGTCGCTCTCGTCGATCAGCCGCAGCGCCGCTTCGAGCTGGGCGCCGCAATCGCAGCGCTGCGAACCGAGCGCATCGCCCGTCAGGCATTCGGAATGCACCCGCACCAGCGCGCCTGGTCCGAGCGATCCTTTGACGAGCGCCAGGTGCTCGCCGCCATCCACCAGGCTGCGAAAGGCGTGCACTTCCAGCGCACCGCGGGCGAGCCTCGAGGGCAGGCTGGCCTGGGCGACGCTTTCGACAAGTGTCTCGTTGGCGAAGCGATGCGCGGCGATGTCGGCGATGGTCAGCATCGACAGATCGTGGTCGGCCGCTAGGCGGGCCAGGTCGGGCCGACGCGCCATCTCGCCGTCAGCGCGCATCACCTCGCAGATCACGGCGGCGGGCCGGAGGCCCGCGATCTTCATCAGGTCGACCGCTCCCTCCGTATGGCCGGCGCGCGCCAGGACACCGCCTGGGACAGCGCGCAGCGGAAAGACGTGTCCGGGCGAGATCAGGTCGGCGGGCGAGGCATCGGCCGAGGCCGCGACCTGGATCGTTCGAGCGCGGTCGAAAGCCGAGATTCCGGTGGTCACGCCTTCGCGCGCCTCGATCGAAACGGTGAAAGCCGTCTTCCTGGCCGTGCGGTTCTCCGCCACCATCGGCGGAAGGGCCAGCTGGTCGATCAGCGGCCCGTCCATCGCCAGGCAGATCAAGCCGCGGCCATGCGTGGCCATGAAGTTGATGGCCTGGCCGGTGACCAGCTCGGCGGGCAGCACGAGATCGCCCTCGTTCTCGCGATCCTCGTCATCGATGAGGATGATCGGGTGGCCGGACCTCAGCCGCCGAAGGGCGTCGGATAGGGGCGACATAGGCTCTCCACGTATTTCGCCAGCACGTCGACCTCGATGTTGAGATCGTCGCCGACCGCGCAGCGCTGCAGGTTGGTGTGCGTCCAGGTGTGGGGGATCAGCATGATGGCGATGGCGAAGCCGCCTTCCCGCGGCTCGCCCACCCCGTTCAACGTCAGGCTGACCCCGTTCAGGGCGATCGAGCCTTTCTCCACGCAATAGCGCCGCAGGGTGGCGGGAACACTGAGCTCGATGCGGCGCGCGTCGCCGGCCGCATCGACCCTCACGAGGCGCGCGCGGCCGTCGACGTGCCCTTGCACCAGGTGTCCCGATAGCGGCGTCGAGAGCGTGGCCGATCGCTCCAGATTGACGGCTGCGCCTTGGCGCAGCCGTCCCAAAGTCGATCGTCCGATCGTCTCGGGGCTGACGAAGAAGTCGGCGTTCGCGCCGGCGAGCCGCGCCACGGTCAGGCAGACGCCATCCACCGCGACGCTCTCGCCGAGCGCTAGATCGCAAAAGCCCGTCACGATGCTCAAGCAGCGCGAGCCCCCCTCCTCTGCGATCGCGGCGACCGCGCCGATGCGCTCGATGATCCCGGTGAACATCGGCTCACACCGCCGCGCGTAGCCGCACGTCGACGCGATCCGGCAGGCCTGGGAGCGGGCCTTGCCGAATGGTCACGTGCTCGTCCCAGAGGCCGAGCTCGAGGAGCGAGCCGGTGAGGGTTGGCCCCGCCTCGACCAGCGCCTCGATCACGCCGGCGGCGGCCAGCTCCTCCGGCAGGGCTGCAAGATCAGACCGCATCCAGACGTCGAAGCCGCGCGCCGCCGCTGCTCGCTCGTATGAGTCGGGAACCCGTCGCCGCCGATCAAGGATCACGAGGAAGCGCCGCTTGCCGGCATGGTCGCGCACCCGCCGCACGGTGAAGGCGGGATCGTCGGCGAGCACACACCCCGAGCCCGTGATGATCGCATCCGCGCGGCGTCGCAGCTTATGGGCGAAGTCGAGCGAAGTCTCGGAAGTGAAGGTCTTGCGGCCCGCCGGCGGGATCATCCGGCCCTCGCGCGTCAGGGCCTGCTTGACCGTAATCCAGGGTCGCCCGTCTCTGCTCCAGCGTGCGAAGGGCGCGATCAGCCGCCGGGCGTCGTGCGCCAGCTCGGCGACGTTCAGGACCCGCAGATCGTCAATGAACCGCACCGCGAGCCCAGCGGCGGCCAGCCTTGACGCCCCGCCACCCGCGACGTGCGGGTTGGGGTCATGCGCGCCGATCCAGACCGACTGCGCGCTCGTGGCCAGGATGGCGTCGGCGCAAGGCGGCGTGCGCCCGCAGTGGTTGCAGGGCTCGAGCGTCACGACGAGCGTGTGGATGCGGCCAGCCGAGCCGGCGCGCTCGCACGCCTGGATGGCGGCGGCCTCTGCATGCGGTCCGCCGGCGCGCTCGTGCCCCTCGCAGGCGAGGACGGCGCCTGCCGCGTCGAGGGCGACGCAACCGACCGGAGGGTTGGGCGCGGTCGCGCCTGCGTAGGCACGCGCCGCCGCGACGGCCCGCGTGAAGGCGTCCGCCACCACCTGGGGGCGCTGTTCGAGGTGGGCGCCGGTCGAGGCGCGAGGCGTTGGCCGCGGGCTTGGCATGGCCCGGGTCTAGGGCCTATGTCGGGCGAGGGCCAAGAACGCAGGCGAATTCAAGAATCTAACATGTCACAGTCCAGTCCGACGGGCATCAGCAGCCGGCTCGGCGCCGGGATGAAAGGGCCGGCCAAGAGCGTGACCGCCGAGGGCCAGTGGTCGGAGGGCTTGCAGAAGACGCGCCTCTACGAGCAGATCCTGCTCGACATCATCCTGGGCGAGCTGCCGCCCATGAGCGTGCTCGACGAGAAAGCGCTCGCCGCGGCCTACCACGGCGGCGTCTCGGGCGTGCGCGAGGCGCTGGGCCGCCTCGCCCTCGAGGGCCTCGTCGTGCGCCGGCCGCGCGTCGGCACGATGGTCGCCCCTCTCGACGTGCGCGAGATCGAGCAGGCCTTCGAAGTGCGTCACATGCTCGAAGCCCGTACGGCGGGCCTGGCGGCCCGCAACGCCACGGCCGAGCAGATCGCGGCGATCGCGGGCGCATTCGACGACGCCGAGGCGGCGATAGAGCGCGCGGACTTTCGGGCCATGCTGGCGATGGATCGCCAGTTCCACCGCGCCGTGGCGACGGCGACGGGCAACGCCACTCTGGCCCGCTTCATCATCTCTCTGCAGAACGTGGCCACGCGGTTCTGGATCTGGGAGATGGAGAAGCAGACCTCGGCGGCGCAGCTGCATGACGTCGCCCTGCACCGCGCCGTCGCGACGCAGATTGCCGCCCGCGACCCCGCGGCGGCGGAAGCCGCCGCCGCGAAGCTGGTGGGCGAGCCTCCGAGCTCCTACAGGGGCCACGATCCAAACGTTCCGGGAGACTTCGGCCGCCCACAGAAGGCCGCGCAATAGAGGGCGCGGGATGGGGCGTCGGCCGGCGCGGGCGCGCAACGATTGGCGAAAGGCAGTCTGGCGGCAGCCGCCGCCTAAACGCGCTGTGGCGCGCCCGTCGGAATGACCGTCTCCAGGATCGAGGCGTCGAGCGCGCGTGCAATCCGATGGTAGCGTAGAGCTCAGCGGGGTCTGCATCTCACCCACCATCGCGTGGGCGCCGCCGTCGCGGGCGATGGCGGCATAGAGCTTCTCCTGCGCCTTGTTGGCGACCCGCAGGCTGCTCACCGGCCAGATCACTATCCGGTAGCCCATCGCC
>JAKAZA010000060.1 GCA_021816155.1 Pseudomonadota bacterium
ATCGACCCCCTTCGCCCGGGCGAGCGAGCGCGCGTTGTCGGCGGGCGTGGCGTCGAGGTCGATCACCCCAGCCGGATAGCCCGGACCGCACGCGATCTTGTCCATGTAGGTGTCGGGCGCGTTCAGCATCGTGCCGGCCGGCGCCCAGGCCATCACGGCCAGCGCGTTGGCCATCGCCTTGGCGGTGAGCGTCGTGCCCTCGAGCGGGTCCAGGGCGATGTCGATCCTGGGACCGGCGCCCTGCCCCACCTTCTCGCCGATGTAGAGCATCGGCGCCTCGTCGCGCTCGCCCTCACCGATCACGATGACCCCGTCGATCGTGAGTTCGTTCAGCGCGTTACGCATGGCGTCGACCGCAGCCTGGTCGGCCGACTTCTCGTCGCCTCGACCCACCTGCGCCCAAGCGGCGATCGCTGCCGCTTCGGTGACGCGGACCGCCTCCATCACCAGGCTTCGGTCCAGCATTTTTGAGCTCATCGGGCGCTTCTCCGGCCTCGTCATAGGGTATTTTCGGAAGATTCTCAGATGCGGGCGATACGGATCATCCGCGGCGACTCGATCAACGCCGAGAGGCTCGCGATCCGCCGCACGGCGCCGAGGATCACTTCTTCGGGGGCGACGTGAGTGGTCAGCACGATCGGAACCCCTCCCGCATCCTCCACCGGCTTCTGCAGAAAGCTGTCGATTGACACGCCCGCTTCGGCCAGAGCCTCGGTGACCGCGGCGATCACGCCCGGTTCGTCCCGCACGAGGAGACGCACGTAGGCGCGCCCGACCGCCAGGCGCGCATCGACACGCGCGAACGGCTTCAGCGTCGACGCGGGCGCCTGGAACACCGGACGGCGGGCGCCGGTCATCACGTCGGCGATGTCGGCGGCCACCGCGGCGGCGGTCGGGCCCGAACCGGCGCCCGGCCCCTGGATGAAGATGCGCCCGATCGTCCGTCCCTGGATGAAGAGCGCGTTGAGCGCCCCGCCGGTCTGCGCAAGCGGATGGCTGAGCGGGGCGAGCGCCGGATGGACCGTCACCGAGACCCCCTCGGCGGACCTCACCGCGCTCGCCACCAGCTTGATCCGGTATCCAAGGTCCTTGGCGAGGCGGATGTCGATCGGCTCGATGGCGTCGATGCCCTCGATCTCGGCGGCGGCGTAGGTCGGCGCGCAGCCGAACGCCAGCGCCGCCAGGATGCTGATCTTGTGGGCCGCATCGAAGCCACCGACGTCCATGGTGGGATCGGCCTCCGCGTAGCCCAGCCGCTGGGCCTCCGCGAGGACGTCTGCGAACGGGCGCCCGGAAGCCTCCATCTCGGTCAGGATGTAGTTGCACGTGCCGTTCAGGATCCCGGCGACCTGTTCGACCTGATCGCCCACCATCGCTTCGCGGAGCATCTTCACGGCGGGCGTGCCCCCCATCACCGCGGCCTCGAAGAGCAGCGGCGCGCCTTTCGCCTCGGCGAGCGCCGCCAGTTCCGCGCCGTGCTCGGCGATCAGCGCCTTGTTCGCGGTGACGACCGGCTTCCCCGCCTTCAGGGCCGTTTCGACCGCCACCTTGGCCGTCCCGTCCGAACCGCCAATCAGCTCGACGAAGATGTCGGTGTCGGGTGACGCGGCCAAGGCCACCGGGTCGTCGAACCAGGGCAGGTTCGAGATGTCGACAGACCGCGGTCGCGAGCGCGATCGCGCGGAGACGCCGGAGATCACGGCCCGGCCGCCCGCCGGCGCGAAGCCAGGCCGCTCGGAAATGAGGTTCAGGAGTCCCCCGCCGACGTTGCCGAGGCCCGCGATCCCGATCCGCCAATGTGCTTTGCCAGCCATGTCGCGGGAGGATTAGTCGCCTCCGCCAAAGCGCGCCACCGGCTTTCTTGCCGCAAAGCGTTGCTTTGCGTCGTCGCCCCGGCTCCGCCAAACCCCCGAAGGCGTGGCTTGGTTTTGGCCGTCTCGTTATGTATCTCGACTACATATTGAGGGGGCGAACTTCCATGATCAGACGATCGGCCGCCGTGGCGGCGGCTCTCGGCGTCATCTTGGCCGCGCAGGGCGCACGCGCCGATCCACCGGCGGCCGCAGCGCCAGGCGCCAACCAGACGCCCGCAGGACAAGGCGCGCAGCCAACGGCCGCTGCGCCGCAGAACGCACCTTCAGACGACCCGCTCTCGGACTATTTCGCCAACTGGTTCAAGCGAGTCGACGAGGCGCAAGCAAGCCAGCCGAGCTGGATCACGCCGCTCGAGACGGTCACGCCGCGCCTCGAGGAAGAGTTCCGCTTCGACTACATGAACGAGAGCCTCGGCAACGGCTCCTCACTCAACGTGTACGATGGAGGTAAGGGGCTCGAGCTGATCCCGACCACTACGAACGAGATTCTGATCAATCTTCCGCCGTATCAGACCCGGTCGGCGAAGAATCCAGTGTCCGGCTTCAACGACTGGCAGTTTCTTACGATCAAGCAGCGCTTCATCAGCGCGAACGCCCAGAACGGTGATTACATCGTCACAGGCTTCCTGGGGGTGCAGGCGCCGACCGGGGTCGCCAAGTTCACCAACGACGCCTGGATCGTCACGCCGACGCTCGCCGCCGGCAAGGGCTGGGGCGCGTTCGACATCCAGGCCACGGTCGGCGTGCCCGTCCCGCTTGCGCACGAGGGCGCGATCGGCACGTCGCTCGTGTCGAACACCACCTTCCAGTACCACCTTTGGCGATACTTCTGGCCGGAGTTCGAGGTGAACCTCACCCACTGGTTCGACGGCCTGCGGGCCGACAAGACGCAGGTGTTCCTGACGCCGGGCGTCGTCATCGGGCGCTTCCCGCTCGTCGGGCGCAGCAAGCTGATCGCCGGCATCGGCTACCAGTTCGCCGTTTCGCCCGCGCTGCTGCTGACACCGGCGCTGACGCCGCTGTATCAGCACTCGTTCGTCGGAAGCCTCAGGGTGACGTTCTAGGGCGCCGAGATCCGACGCCCGCCGACGGCTACCGTGCGCCCACGTCCTCGGGCATGGAGCTCAGGTGCTGGCCGGCCTGCTCCAGCAGCCGGCGCACGCCGCGGGCGGCCTGCCGGATGCGGTGCTCGTTTTCGACAAGGCCGATGCGCACATACCCCTCGCCGTGCTCGCCGAACGCGACGCCGGGCGAGACGGCGACGCCCGCCTTCTCGATCAGCAGCTTCGAGAACGCCATCGACCCGATCTCGCGGAAAGCCTCGGGCACCGGCGCCCAGGCGAACATCGAGGCCGGCGGCGGCGGGATGTCCCAGCCGGCGCGGGCCATGGCCTGCACCAGGACATCGCGGCGCGACTTGTAGATGGCGCGGATCTCGTCGACGCAGTCCTGCGGGCCGTTCAGCGCCGCGACCGCCGCGACCTGGATCGGCGTGAAGGCGCCGTAATCGAGATAGGACTTCACGCGGGCGAGCGCCGCGCACATCTGCTCGTTACCCACCACCATGCCGACCCGCCAGCCGGCCATCGCGTAGGTCTTGGAGAGCGAGTTCACCTCCACCGCGATATCCTTGGCGCCGTCGACCTGCAGGATCGACGGCGGCGGGTTGTTGTCGAAGTAGATCTCGGAATAGGCGATGTCGGAGAGCACCAGCATGTCGTGCTTCTTCGCCAGCGCGACCGCATCCTTGTAGAAATCGAGGTCGACCCATTGAGCCGTGGGGTTCGACGGGTAGCTGAGCACCATCAGTTTGGGCGGCGGCGCGCTCTCGTGCACGGCGCGGCTGACGCCCGCGAGGTACGCCTCCGGCGACAGCGCCGGCGCCTGGCGGATCACACCGCCGGCGATGATGAAGCCGTAGGCGTGGATCGGATAGGCCGGGTCCGGGCAGACGATCACGTCGCCGGGGCCCGTCACGGCCTGGGCGAGGTTGGCGAAGCCTTCCTTGGAGCCCAGCGTGGCGATCACCTCGCGGTCGGGATCGAGCTTCACACCGAACCGGCGGCCATAATAGCCGGCCATGGCGCGTCTCAGGCCCGGAATGCCGCGCGAGGCGGAGTATCGTCCGGCTTTCGGATCGCGGGCGGTCTCGATCAGCTTGTCCACGATGTGCCTGGGCGTCGGCATGTCGGGATTGCCCATGCCGAAATCGATGATGTCGACGCCGTCGGCCCTGAGGCGCGCCTTCAGGCGGTTCACCTCCTCGAAGACGTACGGCGGCAGGCGTCGGATGCGGGGAAAGTCGGGGTTCATGCGGAGATGGGATGTTCGCGCCGGCGACGGCGCGCTGTGGGGGCATGGATAGACCCCGGAAAGGGGGCCGCCAAGCCGTTTAGGGGTGCTGCGAAGTCGGATGCGCCCCCGCCGTCGTCGGGTGATGCAACGGCGGAGGCGGGGTAGCTCGAGCGATCATGGCCGCCACGAAGGCGGCCGTGCCGAGCTGCGCCGGCTTAGTGGGCGCCGGAGGGGCCGCCTCGGCGCGCTCGCCGGCGGCCCAGGCTTCGGTGTTGTGCAACGTCCAGGGCCCCGCCTCAGTCAGCGCGGTCACGTGCGCGCCGTCGGCCTTGAGCGCCAGCACGGCCTTTTTCCAGTCGGGGATCGAGCGCACGTCCTTGGGAATGGCCGGGATGGATGTCAGCGAGGGATAGGGCGCGGGCGCCTCCGCGTGTGCGATCGCCGCCTTGGTCGCAGGCGCGTAATCGGCGCCGGGCTTCGGCGGCGGCAGGGCGAGAGGCGCCGCAGAGCCGACGCCGGCGAGAACCAGCGCCAAGGCGGCCGCGCAACTTGAATAAATGATCCGGGCATCATTCATTTGTCGGGGTCTTATGACATCATGGTTGCTTGAGGAAGACCGCGCCAAGCGAGGGTCGTAGGAGGTAGGATGGCAAAGTCCGTCGCCCGCGGGACGGGCGGGCGCCCGCCCAGGTCTGCGTCCAGGTCCCCCGCCAAGGAGGTCGCGGCGGCGGGGGCCGGCGGCAAGCCAGCCGCCCCGCCGAAGAAGAAGCCGCGCGCCGCGCCGCAGGCGTCCGCGCCGGCGGTCGAGGCTCCAAGCGCCCAGACGCCGTCCTCCGCGCCCTCGCTCGAAATGCTGACGCCTGCGCAGCGTGAGGGGCTGGCGCAGCTGTCGCTCAACCTCGCCCGCGCGGCGATGACCGCGCAAGGCGCGATCGCCGAGGCGGCGCTGCGCCAGGCGGATCGACCTGCCGCGCTGACGCCCGACCCATTACACGTGGCGCCGGCGCTCAGCGAGGTGATGGCCCGCCTCGCCGCCCAGCCCGACCGGCTGATGCGTGCGCAGGCCGACCTCTTCGAGCGCTACATGGACCTCTGGAAGGCCACGGCCGCCCGAGTGAACGGGGAGCCGCCGCGCGATGTCGTCCAACCGCAGAAGGGCGACAAGCGCTTCACCGATCCGGGCTGGACCCAGAATCCCGTCTTCGACGTGATCAAGCAGTCCTACCTCATCACCGCGGACTGGCTGAACGAGCTCGTCGGCGGCGTGGAGGGCGTCGACCCGCTCACCAAGCGCCGGGTCGAGTTCTTCACCAAGATGCTCACCGACGCGATCTCGCCGTCGAACTTCCTGCTCTCCAACCCCGCCGCGCTGCGCGAGGCGATGGAGACCAGGGGCGAGTCGCTGCTCAAGGGCATGGAGAATTTTGCGGCCGACCTCGCCCGCGGCGGCGGGCAGCTCTCGATCAGCCAAACCGACTTCTCCCAGTTCAAGGTAGGCGAGAACGTCGCCACGTCGCCCGGCAAGGTGATCTTCCAGAACGAACTCATCCAGGTCCTGCAGTTCGCGCCGTCGACCCAGACGGTTTGCGAGATCCCGCTGCTGATCTTCCCGCCCTGGATCAACAAGTACTACATCCTCGATCTCCGGCCCGAGAACTCGATGATCCGATGGCTCGCGAGCCAGGGCGTGACCGTCTTCGTCACGTCCTGGGTGAACCCGGACAGCCAGCTCGCCGAGAAGACGTTCGAGGACTACCTGAAGGACGGCATCTACGCGGCGGTCGACGCCGTGCAGCGACAGACGGGCGTCCGGCAGGTGAACACCGTCGGCTACTGCATCGGCGGCACGCTGCTCTCCTGCGCGCTCGCCCATATGGCGGCGCACGGCGACGACCGCGTGCAGTCGGCGACATTCTTCGCCGCCCAGCAGGACTTCTCCGAAGCCGGCGACCTGCTCCTCTTCACGAACGAGGACTGGCTGCGCGACCTCGAGCAGAAGATGGACGCCGGCGGCGGCGTGCTCTCTGGCCAGACGATGGCCGACACGTTCAACGCGCTCCGGTCCAACGACCTGATCTGGAGCTTCTTCGTCAGTAACTACCTCATGGGCAAGGAGCCGCGCCCTTTCGACCTCCTGTTCTGGAACGCCGACCAGACCCGGATGCCGCGCGCGCTGCACCTGTTCTACCTGCGCAAGTTCTACGGGGAGAACGCGCTGGCGAAGGGCGAGCTCGTGCTCGACAACGTGCGCCTGGACCTGGGCAAGGTGAGAACCCCGATCTACGCGCAATCCGCCAAGGAAGACCACATCGCGCCCTACCGCTCGGTCTACAAAGGCGCCCGCCTGTTCGGCGGCCCGGTCAATTTCATGATGGCCGGCTCCGGCCACATCGCCGGCGTGGTCAACCCGCCAGACGCCAAGAAATACCAGCACTGGACCAACTCAAGGCTGCCGTCGACGGTCGAAGAGTGGATGAACGGCGCCGCCGAGCACCCTGGCTCCTGGTGGCCCGACTGGATCGTCTGGCTGAAAGCCCGCTCCGGCGGCCAGGTCCCGGCCCGAGACCCGTCGAAGGGCCCGCTCAAGCCGCTGGAGGACGCGCCCGGCAGCTACGTGAAGGTGAGGTCGTAGTCGCGGCTCTCGCCCAATCGAGAGCTGGCGCCGCCGGGCGCGTCTCGGCGTCATCGAGAGTCGTTCGGGCCGAGGCGTCGGCAACCGCGGTCTATCGCCTGACGCACGACCGCCGCGCGCGCGGCGGCGGACGCGCGCGGAACGCGGATCAGGTCGTAGCCGAGCTCACGATAGGTCTCGGCATGGATGTCCTCGAAGCGGAGCGCGTCGTTCGGCGTGATGCGGCGCGCTTCGGTCGGGGTGATGAAGCCGAGGCCGTCCGCGAAGAAGACCGCGTTCTCGTAGGTCTGCCCGCGGCCTATCCGCTCGATCTCTTCCGACAAGGCTGCTGAGGGCTGGCGCCCGAGAAAGCGAGCGAGCGCAAGCGTGCAGACCGGGGACCGGTCATAGACGACGACCTCGACCGGCCAGGCGTCCGCCCGGCGCTGGCGGTCGATCTGAAGGGCGAGGATGCCATCGATGAAGCCGGGCGCCTCCCAGTGCCGCGCGACGCCGTTCGCGCCAGCCAGCGCGATCAGGTCGGTGGCGGCCTCCTCGACGACGGCGAAGCCGTCGAGCTCAAGCTGGCGCAGGATGATGGTCTTCCCGGCGCCGGGCGCGCCGGTCAAGATGTAGCGCTTCATGGCGATGGACTCCTGGACCGCGCGCGCATCTGGGATGCGCGACACCGGCCGGCGTTGGATGACGCTGTCAGGGGAAATGCGGCGGGTGGCGGGCGCAGCAACGATCGCGATAGGCGAAAACGACTCCCGCCGCAACCGTCGTCGATCAGCCCGGCGCCCCCAGCGCGCCCACCAGGTCGCCCTCGGCGACGCCGTCAATCTCAAGGTGCTTCACCCGCCCATGATCACCCGCCACGATCCGGATCGCGCTCGCCGGCCGACGCAGGGTCTTGGCGATCAGGCGTACGAGCGCCTCGTTGGCGGCCCCGTCCACCGGCGGCGCGGCGACGCGCGCCTTCAGCCACGCGTGGCCATCCTCGCCGACCGTCCAGCTGTCGATGGCGTCGCGACCTCCACGCGGCGTCAGGCGAACTATGAGCCGCAAGGATGGCGCCGCGGCGCTCACGCCGGGACGAACTTCAGCGCGGCGCCGTTGTTACAGTAGCGCAGACCGGTCGGCCTCGGGCCGTCGTCGAACACGTGACCCTGGTGGCCGAGACAACGGGCGCAATGGTACTCGGTGCGCGGGACGATCAGCTGGTGGTCGGCCTTCTTCAGAAGCGTTCCGGGACTCTCGGTCCAGAAGCTCGGCCATCCGGTGCCGCTGTCGTACTTCCAGTCGGATCTGAAGAGCGTCAGCCCGCAGCCGAGGCATGCATAGATCCCCTGGGCGCGCTCCGCGTCGAGCGGGCTGGAGAACGGGGCCTCGGTGGCTCCTTCGCGCAGCACCGCGTAGCTCTCGGCCGCCAGGCGGGCGCGCCACGCCGCATCGGTCAGTCTGCGCCAAGGCGAATTGGCGAAGCGGTCCGGCGCGGCGTTGGCCCGAAGCGCCGGCGAACAGGCGACGAGCGCTGCGGTCGAGGCGAGAAACAGACGGCGATCGATCGGCATGGCTGGGGCCTTCCTGGGTATCATGCTCGATCCTTACGTCGCGCGCGACCTCCGCGTTACATCCGCGCTGGGTTCATCAGCCCTCCCGGCGCCACCGATAGAGCACGTCGGGCAATTTCTCCTCGTTGTCCGCGCCGTCCGTCTGCTTGACGGCCACAAACCCGCGCCGCTCGTAGAACCGCCGCGCCCGAAGGTTCTGCTGGAACGTCCAGAGCGTGAGCTCGACCGCTTGCTCCCGGGCCTTATCGAGCAGCACGAGCCCGAGGCCCGCGCCTTGCGCTTCCGGCCGCACGAACAAGTGTTCGATGAAATCGGGGCGGAAGGCGACATAGCCGTCAGGGCCATCCTTTCCGTCAACGAGCCAGATATCGTTGGCCGGATAGAGCCGCTCGGCGAACCACCAGGCGTCCTCCTGCGGCGTGTGCAGATGCGGGACGAACGGCAGCGAGATCGTCACCGTGTGACGGTGAAGGCACGCCAGCGCCAGCATGTCGTCGAGTGTCGCCCGCCGCAAGCTCACAGTCCGGCGGTCTCCTCGAGACCGAGCGCCAGGTTGAGGTTCTGGACCGCAGCGCCCGATGCGCCCTTGCCGAGATTGTCCAGCAGCGCGACGAGCCGCGCCTGCCCCGTCGACGCGTTGGCGAAGACGTACAGGCGCATGCGGTTGGTCCCGTTGAGACCCTCGGGCGGCAGCGTGGCGACCGCGGCCGTCTCGTCCGCATCCGCGACCTGAACGAACGGCTCATTCGCATAGGCCCCGGCCAGACAGGCGCGCGCATCGCCCGGGGATGGCGCGCCCGGCAGCGCGGCCAAGTCGATCGGGACCTCGACCAGCATGCCCTTTCGGTAGCGTCCGACAGCCGGGCTGAAGACGGGCCGATGGGTCAGGCCGGTGTAAGCCTGCATCTCCGGCAGATGCTTGTGCGCCAGATTGAGGCCGTAGAGCCGGAATGGCGCGGCGGTGTAGGTCGGCGCAGCCTCGTCCTCGAACTCTGCGATCATGGACTTTCCGCCGCCGGAGTAGCCGGACACGCCGTGGACGGTCAGGCGCTCATCCGTCGGGATCAGCCCCGCCTCGACGAGCGGCCGCACCAGGGCGATGAAGCCGGTGGGCCAGCAGCCTGGATTGGATATCCTGTGCGAGGCTGCCAGCCTCGCGCGCTGACCGGGCGCCATCTCCGGAAAGCCGTAGTCCCAGCCCGCCGCGGTCCGGTGCGCGGTCGACGCGTCGATCACCTTGACGCTGTTGCTCTCGATCAGCCCCACGGCCTCACGCGCAGCTTCGTCTGGCAGACAGAGGATCACGGCGTCGGCGCTGTTCAGGAGATCGCGCCGCGCCTCGAGGTCCTTGCGGCGCTCCGGCGCGATGGACACGACCGCGAGGTCGCGGCGCCCCGCCAGCCGCTCGCGGATCTCGAGACCCGTGGTGCCGGCCTCGCCGTCGATGAACACCTTGCGCGTCATGGCCCGTTCTCCCAGCCTGGCCGAAGACGAAAAAGGGCGCTTCGGAAAGCTCCGAAGCGCCCCAGAAACGGCGATACGTCGTCGCCGCGCGTCAGCGCTTCGAGAACTGGAAGCTGCGTCGGGCCTTGGCGCGGCCGTACTTCTTCCGCTCCACGACACGGGCGTCGCGGGTGAGAAAGCCATGCGGCTTCAACGCGGCGCGCAGCGCCGGCTCGTAGTCGCTGAGCGCCTTGGCGATGCCGTGGCGCACGGCGCCGGCCTGGCCGGAAAGCCCCGAGCCGGTCACGGTGACATCGACGTCGAACTCGCCGAGGCGACCCGCGACTTCCAAGGGCTGGGCGATCATCATGCGCAGCACCGGACGCGCGAAGTAGACGGTCTGGTCGCGGCCGTTGACGGTGATCTTGCCCTTGCCTGGCTTGATCCAGACGCGCGCGATGGCGTTCTTGCGCTTGCCGGTGGCGTAGGCGCGGCCCTGCGCGTCGCGCTTGGGCTCCCTCGCGCTCTGCGCGACGGCGGTGGGCGTGGCGAGGGCTTGCAGAGCCTCCAGCCCGCGCGTCTCAGGGGCGTGGGTCTCGGACATTGGGGTCAGCTCCGGACGTTCTTGGCGTTGGCGCCCGCGAAGTCGACCCGCTCGGGGTTCTGCGCTTCGTGACGGTGCTCGGCCGAGTTGTAGATGTGCAGATGCGTGAGTTGCCGGCGCGCCAGCGGGCTTTCCTTGGGCAGCATGCGCTCGACAGCCTTCTCCAGCACGCGCTCCGGATACTTGCCGGACAGCAGCTGGCCGGCGGTTCGGCTCTTGACGCCGCCCGGATAGCCTGTGTGCCAGTAGTAGGTCTTCTGCGCGAGCTTGCGGCCGGTGAGCTTCACCTTGTCGGCGTTGACCACCACCACATGATCGCCGCAGTCCATGTGCGGCGTGTAGTCGGGCCGGTGCTTGCCTCGCAGGCGCAGCGCGATGAAGGCGGCCAGGCGCCCCACGACCGCGTCCTGCGCGTCGATGAGAATCCACTTCTTCTCGATCTCGGAGGGCTTCAGCGAAGCCGTCGTCTTGGTGTTCATCGGTGGGGCCTTGAAAGCAAGGGCGCGCAGGTAGCGGCGGCGCGTGCCGAAGTCAATGGGCTGCGCGCCCATTGTGGCGAAAAGTCATGAAATACAAGGCGGTTCACGGCACGGTATTCAGCTACCGCTTGCGCGTCGCTATCACGGGCGCCGCACGCGCCAGGCCAGCGCGGTCGCCACCCCCAGAAGGATCGCCGCACCGACCTGGTGCGCCAGCGCGAGCGGAAGCACGACGTGGCTCATCAGCGTCGCGATGCCGAGCAGCATCTGCAGCATCGCGATCACGCCGACGGCGAGGGCCAGACCACGGCTCTGCCCCATCAGAAGCCGCGAGTTCAGTCCGGCGCTGGCGAGCCCGATGGCGGACACAACCACCGCGTAGGCGACCATCCTGTGGTTGAACTGGACGGCGCTGCGCCCATGCGCGAGCGTGGCCCATAGACCTCCGGCCTTCACGTAGTCGGACGGGAAGAAATCCCCGTTCATCAACGGCCAGTCGTTGTCGATCAGACCCGCGTGGTTGCCGGCGACGAGAGCCCCGAGGAGACACTGGAAGAAGACCAGCGCCAAGAAGGCCATCGCGGCCAGCGGCCAGGCGCCCGTATGCGCGGCGCGCTGACGCCCCTGCCCGCTCCACGCCTCCATGGCTGTCCAGATCAGGGCGCAGTAGAGGATCAACGCCAGGCCGAGGTGGGTCGCCAGGCGCTCGGGCGCCACCGAGACGCGGCTCTCGAGCCCGCTCTGAACCATCCACCAGCCGACAAGGCCCTGCAGGGCGCCGAGCCCGAGGAGGATCGCGCAACGCCAGATCAGACGCGCGGGCATCTGGCGGAGCGCCAGGAAGGTGAAGAACGGTATCGCGAACACGGCGCCGACGAGGCGGCCCAGCAGCCGGTGCGACCACTCCCACCAGAAGATCGACTGGAACTCGGCCATGGTCATGCCGGCGTTCACGTCGCGATACTGAGGCGTGGCCTTGTAGAGCGCGAAGTCCCTGGCCCAGTCGTTGGCCGACAGGGGCGGCAGCGCCCCGGAAATCGGCTTCCACTGCGTGATCGAAAGTCCAGAGCCGGTCAGGCGCGTGGCGCCGCCGACCACCACCATGCACAAGACCAGCGCGGCCACCGTGATCAGCCACAGCGCGACGGGCCTGGAGCGGCCGTCTTTCAGGAAGGAAGTCATCAGCGGTCCCGGCTACCCCCGGCCCGGCTATACGCTCCCCGATCCGTAGGCGAAATGGCCTCCCGCGGGATTGGTCGGAGCGGCGGGATTCGAACCCACGACCCCTTGACCCCCAGTCAAGTGCGCTACCAGGCTGCGCTACGCTCCGAACCCCCGCGAAGGGAGTGGGCCTTATAAGGACGGCGCCACCGCCCGGCAATCGGCAAAGGGTTCTGGAGCAGCTGGCGTGTCGGTCAGGCCCTCGCGCCGCGCGGCGCCGGGACAAGTCCGGCGACCGTGACCGCGACCCCGGTCAGGAGCCACACGCCGCCGGCGGCGAGGAGGGCGCTGTCTGTCCCGAGAAGGCCCGTCAGCAGCAGGGGCGCGCCTGCGATCCAGCCGTATCTCGTCACACCGCCCGTCAGTCGCCGCAGAGCTCGCGTCCGCTCGCCAGGCTTCAACCGGGCGCCCGGACGCAGGGCGCCGGCGCCGCCAACCAGCCCGGTCGCGAAAAGCAGTGAATAGAAGCCGATCAGCACGCTCATATCGGGTTGGCCGGCGACCCCGTAGAGCGGTAGCCAACCATAGCGCATCACGACGTCGCGCAGCATCCACCCGCCGCGGCCCAGGTCGGCGGCCGGCGTCTTGTGCGCCAGCACGGCAAGCGCGACGAGCGCCGCGGCGAGCGGACGGGCGACCGCCAGTTCGCTCGCGGCCCCGATCGCGGCGAGTGCGACGAGGGCGACGAAGCCCAGCGCGGCGACGCCGGCGAGCCGCTTGCGATCCGTAAGGCTCCGCCAGCCGGACCTGAGAGTCGCTGCGCCTGCGACGAAGGCGACGCCGACGGCGGCCAACGGCGGCGACATCTGGCGCCATGCGCCGGCCGGCAGGGCACCGTCCAGAGTCAGCCAGACGATCGCCAGGTAGACGTAGGCGAAGGCGGCGCGGACCTGCCACGGAAAGCGCACGCCAGGCCGGAAAAGCCCCCGATACGCCGCGTAGATGCCCCCCACGAGTGGGTACACGCTGGTCGGGCCGCGCCAGCGGAGGACTGGCGACGGCTCGCCGGTCTGGCGTCGATCAGGCTCGCCCACCACCACCGCCCAGAGAAGCATCGGCGCCGAGAGAGCCGCCAGCGTCAGGGTCGTCGTCGGACTGGGCGGCGCGAGCGCGGCCGCCAGCAGCGTAGCGGACAGCGCCGGCGCCCAGCTGACCGTCACCCAGCGTGGCGACGCATGCGCCCAGCGCCGGCGCCAGAGATGGCGTGGCCAATCAATGGCGTAGAGGTTGATAGCCACGGCGGAGACGATGGCGATCAGGCCGCCGAGGTAAACGTCGCCCGGTGAGAGCCGGGTAAAGCGCGACGGGTCGTCCTCGTTGCCCCATTGCGCGGCCAGAGCGAGGCCCGCAGGCGCGAGCACGATGAGCCATATCGCCACCGGCCCGAGCCGAGGCCGGGAGAGATGGCGCTCCCACCAGGCGACCGCTTCCGGATCCAGAGAGACCATCAGTCGGGGCCGTTCGGTGCGAATCAGGGTCAGCAAGCGCCCCACCCGTCCGGCGAGCCCTGGCGTCAGGCGAATCGCCACCAGCCGCCAACGCGCGGGACGGCGCGACAGCGCCTGATAGGCGCCATGAAGCGGATTTCCAATCTCGCCGGTCGCAGCCAGGAACCGCAGGTCCTCGCGCCGCGCCAACACCAACCCCGCGGCCGCGGAGCCGGGCCCCCTCAGATGCTCGTCCCAGTGGAAGCAGGCGACGATCGCATCGATCAGACAGTCGGCGCGCGGCGCGTTGGCGGCGACGAGGCGCGCGAGCCAGGCCGCCGTCTCGTCGTGGCGGGCCACGTCGTCCATGAGCGGCGACGCGAGCATGGCGCGCAGGCCTTCCATCCGCGCCGCGTCCGTGGCCCTCGGATCGGCGACCAGTCGGGCAAGCGCGTCCCGCGCCTCGGCGAACGCCTGGCGCTCGCTCGCGTCGAACACCTCGACGGAGACAGGCGCCGGCGCGGGACGCCAGGCGCGGACCCGGCCAGGCGGTCGCTCCGGGCCGGGGCCCGACGTCGACGGCTCATGCGGGCGCCAATCGCGACCGCGGCCGGCCCTCTGATCGTCCACCTGCGCGTTGGCGCTCGGCTCCTCGGCCGGCGCGGAGTCCTGTTCGGGCGTGCGGCCACGGGCGGCCGGGTGCGGCGGCGACGACGCGGCGTCCGAGGCGCCGCCTGCCGATCCGGCATAGGCGAGCGCGAGCTCGTAAGCCTCACGCAACGCCTGGAACCCGATCGCGTCGTCCTCCGGATTGGTCTTCCTCAGCCGGGCCGCGTAAGCGCGGCGAATAACGGCGCGGTCGCGCGTCGCCTCGATCCCCAGCAGCGCCCAGACCGACGGAGGTTTCACGGGCGCGACGCTAGAGCCAGGTCTCGCCCTCCAGCTCGTCGAGCGTCGCGATCAACTGCTCCCTCGCCCGCTCCACCTCGCGCGGATCCTGACCGTCGAGCACCGCCTCGAACTGCGCGGTCGCTTGGCCGACGAACTGACGCTTAGCCCCGAGGAAATCCTCGAAGCAGCGCAGCGCCCGGGCGAGCGCCGCCCGGTTGGCGTCGTCCTCGCGCGGATGGCGCTTCAGCGCCGCAAGCTCCGCGCGACGCTTTTCGAAGTCGACCGCCGAAGCGCCCTCCTCGTCGGCGATCACCAGTTGCCTGTGCTCGCCCGTCGCCGGCACGTGCGCATCGACCTCGAGGAGACCGTTGACGTCATAGGTGAAGCGCACGTCCACCCCCACCTCGCCCGCCGGTGCGGGCGGCACCGGCACCTCTATTCCGCCGAGCCGGATGTTCTCCTTCGCGTTTCGGGACTCGCCTTGATAGATTCCGAACCGCACCTGGCGCTGGCCGTCTCTGAGCGTGAAGTATGACTTCACGCGGCTGGCCGGAATGACGGTGTTACGCTCGATGACCGGTGAAAACACCCCTTCATTGAACTGGCCATTCGGCAGACGCTCGGCCGTCTCGACCCCCAGGCTGTAGGGGCAGACGTCCGTCAGCACGATCTCCCTCAGGGCCTCATCACGCGACTTGAGACCCGCCTGGATCGCGGCCCCAATCGCCACCGCCTCATCCGGGTTGACCGCATTGGACGGAAAGCGTCCGAACATGCGCGTCACCGCCCGGCGTACGATCGGCATCCGGGTCGCGCCGCCTACGAGCACGATCTCGGCCAGGTCGTCTGCCTTGACGTGGCTGTCGCGCAGGGCCCGCAGCACCGGGTCGCGCAGGCGCGCCAGCAGCGGCGCCGCCCTGGCCTCGAACGCCTCGGCCGTGATCTCGGCGGCGTGGGCCTGATCTCGCCAGGTGACCGACATGGCCGCTGTCGGCGCCTCGCTGAGCGCCCGTCGAGCGCGCTCGGCCGCGACGCGAAGTCGCTCCGTCAGCAACGGATCGCCCCGGTCTCCGCGGCTCCAGTCCTTGCCGGCGCGCTCGAGGAACAGCTCCACCATGAGCTCGTTGAAGTCCTCGCCCCCAAGGCGGTTGTCGCCGGTGGACGCGCGGACTTCCACCACCCCTTCGAATATCTCCAGGATCGAGACATCGAACGTACCGCCGCCAAGATCGAAGACCAGGAAGCGCGTTTCGTCGCCGGAGTCATGCAGGCCGTAGGCGAGCGCAGCCGCTGTCGGCTCGTTGAGCAGGCGCTCGACCCTCAGCCCAGCCAGTTCGCCGGCGCGGCGCGTGGCCTTGCGCTGCTTGTCGTTGAAGTAGGCCGGCACGGTGATCACCGCCTCGGTGATCGGCTCGCCGACAAAAGCCTCGGCGTCCTCCTTCAGGCGCCGAAGCACCAGCGCCGATAGCTCCTCTGGCAGGAACTCACGCTTGCCGAGCAGCGTCCGCCGTTCCGTCCCCATGAGGCGCTTGAAAGCTGTCGCGGTGAGCGTGGGGTGCGTTGAGCGGCGCTCGCGCGCCGGCAGTCCCACCATCAGCGCACCGCCGCTCTCGTCCTCCAAGCTGACCGCCGACGGCGTCAGCATGTGGCCGAGCGGGTTCGGAACGAGCACCGCCCTGCCGTCCATCCACACGCCGACGGCGCTGTTGGTGGTGCCTAGGTCGATGCCGATGATCACTTGGATAGCCTTCAGCCGGGAGCGGCGGCGGAGTCTACTGAGCGGCCCGGCCGGTTGGAAGGCGGGTCCAGCGCCCGGTCGGGGCCGCCAAGATCAGGCGCCGAGCAGGCCGTCGAGGCGCGCCTTCGCCTGCTCGAGCGCCGCGAGCGCGTCTTGCAGGCGGTGGCGAGCATCGGGCCCGAGCGGGGCGGCTGTCGCCTCGCCGACCGCCGCCGGCTCGGGCCCAGGCTCGTGGTCGCGGGCGAGAAACCGCTTCGTCCCAAGCTCGCGGTGAAGCTTCTGCACGCCTTTGATCGTGTAGCCTTCCTGGTGCAGCAGACGGCGCACCTCGGCCAACACGGCGATGTCGTATGGGCGGTAGAAACGGCGGCCGCCGGCGCGCTTCATTGGGCGGATGAACGAGAACTTGGTCTCCCAGAAGCGCAGCACATGCTGCGGCACGCCCAGTTCCTCGGCTGCTTCGGAGATGCTGCGGAAGGCCTCTGGGCCCTTCCCCATGGTACTATCGCCTACTTGGCCAGGGCGCGGTCGACTCGCGCCTTCATCACCTGAGAGGCCCTGAACGCGATCACGCGGCGCGGATCGATCGCCGCAGGTTCCCCGGTCTTGGGATTGCGCCCCATCCTCTCGCGCTTGGCGCGCACCTGGAAGACGCCGAAACCCGAGAGCTTCACGGCCTGGCCGCGCTCCAATGCTTCGACCACCAAGTCGAGCGTGCGCTCCACCAAGTGGGCGCAATCCTGCCTGGTCAGGCCCACTTCCTCGTGCACGGCCTCGCAAAGGTCCGCCCGCGTCAAAGTCCGGCCCTTCATGGATGTCGCCTGCGCCCCTAAACCGGCGCATGGGTGCACGCCGTGATTGTCCCGTCAAGTCAAACACTTCATCGAAAATCAGGAGAGCGCTGAAGCGGCCCGGCGCCTTCGCGGCAGGTGATGACCAGCCGCAGCCGTCCGCGCATGGACGATCCGCGCCGGTCGGACCTAAAGCCGCAACACGGCCGCGCCCCAGGTCAGGCCGCCGCCCATTGCCTCGATCAGCAGGAGCTGGCCCGGCTTGATGCGGCCATCGGCGACGCCTTGAGCCAGCGCGAGCGGGATCGAGGCGGCCGAAGTGTTGGCATGCTCGGCCACCGTGGAGATCACGCGTCGCTCGTCGATGCCCAGGCGGCGCGCGACACCTTCGAGGATCCGCTGATTGGCCTGATGGGGGATGAACCAGTCCACCTCCTCCAGCGCCACGCCCGCCGCCCTCGCCGAGGCCACGACCGCTTCGGAGATGTTCACCACCGCGTTTCGGAACACTTGGTTGCCCTGCATGCGCAGCTTCCCGGTCGTGCCCGTGGTCGAAGGTCCGCCGTCCACGTAGAGCAGGTCCTGCTTGGTCCCGTCGGCCCGCAGCGCCACCCCGAGGATTCCGCGATCGGCCGTCGTCCCTTCGCCCGGCCTCGGCTCCAGCACGACCGCGCCGGCGCCGTCGCCGAACAGGACGCAGGTCGTGCGATCGGTCCAGTCCATCAGGCGTGTCATCGTCTCGGCGCCGATCACGAGGCAGCACTTTGACTGGCCGCGCACCACGAAGTTGTCGGCCGTGGCGAGGGCGTAGACGAAGCCCGAGCAGACAGCCTGCACGTCGAAGGCGATGCCGACAGGGCAGCCCAGCTTGCGCTGAACCTGCGTGGCGACGGCCGGAAAGGTGAGGTCCGGCGTGGTGGTGCCGACGATGATCAGGTCGACGTCAGCCGGCGTCCTGCCGGCGTGAGCCAGTGCGCGGTCCGCGGCGCGCGTCGCGAGGTCCGACGTGGTCTCGCCGTCCCCGGCTTCGCGGCGCTGATGGATGCCGGTGCGCTCGACGATCCAGGCGTCGCTGGTGTCGACGACCTTGGCGAGATCGTCGTTGGTGACGACCCGCGCTGGCAGGTAGTCGCCCACGCCGGTGACGACGCTACGGATGCAGGAGCTCACGCCTTGGTTCTTTCCCCGACCTCGACCGTCGTCCTGGGCGCCTGGGCGGTGAGTGTTCTCAAGTTACGATCGATGTGCGCCACGAAGTCACTCGCCGCAAGGTCGGCCGCCAACCGGATGGCGGTGGCGAATCCTCGCGCGTCTGTCCCCCCGTGGCTTTTGACTACAATCCCGTTCAGCCCGAGGAAAGGCCCACCGTTGATAGAACTGGGATCGAGCTCGCTCGCCATGCGACGCAGTGCGGCGGAGGCGAGCAGCGCGCCGAGACGGGCGAACGGCCCGGAGCCGAGCGCGTTCCTCAGCATGGCCCTGAAGTAGCGGGCGAGCCCTTCCCCCGTCTTCAGAGCCACGTTGCCGGTGAAGGCGTCGGTGACGACCACGTCGACCGTGCCCTTCGCAATGTCGTCGCCCTCGACGAAACCGTGATACTGCAGGTCCTCGAATCGGGTCTCCCGCAGCAGGCGGTTGGCCTCGCGCACTTCCTCGTGACCTTTTTCGTCCTCCGAGCCGACGTTGAGCAGGCCAACCGTCGGCCGGACCGAACCATTCACAGCGTGATGGAAAGCAGCCCCCAGGATGGCGAACTCGACCAGGCGTCGGGCGTCGCAGGAGATGTTGGCGCCCACGTCAAGCACGGCGGTTCGCCCACGCAGCGTCGGCCAGTTGGCGACGAGCGCCGGACGCTCGAGGTCGGCGCTCATCCGCAACTGCAGTTTCGCGATCGCCATCAGGGCGCCGGTGTTGCCGGCCGAGACGCAGGCGGCCGCCTCGCCGGAGCGCACTGATTCGATCGCGTTCCACATGCTGGTGCCCTTGCCGCGGCGCATGGCCTGAGCCGGCTTCTCCTCCGCGCCGACGACGCGCTCCGCGTGGCGGATCTCGACCCGTCCTTCGAGCGCCGGCAGCTTGCTGACAGCCGCTTTCAGCGCGGTCTCGTCGCCATGCAGCAGGAAACGCGCGCCTACCGCGTCTTTGATCGCCCGCGCCACGCCCGGCGCAGTGACCGCCGGGCCGTGATCGCCGCCCATGGCGTCGATGGAGATCACCAGCGGACCTGGCACGGTTAGCTCTCAGCCTGCCGGAAGCGGCGCAGCGACGATACAGAGGCGCGCCGCCGCGAGGCAAGGCGGCTGGTCACGCCGTCACGCGCCACGGCAGCTCCCCCGCGAGCAGTTCGCCCAGGCTGGCGGCGGCGAGCATGTCCCGATCCGCGAGGATTCGCGCGGCAAGCGGCGCCACGTCCGCACCGTGCGCCCCGCCGAGCACGGTGCGGACGAGAAGCGACTCGAGCTGCGACCGATCCGGCAACTGCTCGAGGGCGGTGTCGAGGGCCTTGCCACGGCCGTAGAAGGCCTCGCCCAGCTTGCGCATGGTCTTTCCGACCGACAGGTCGCCGACCGCGAGTTCGCGCAGGCCATGGTCGAGCCCGCTGATGTAGGCGTCGAAGAAGGCCTGGGCGACGGAGGCTGCTCTGCGCCCCTCGGCGCGCAGCCGGCCGAGTACAAGGAGAACGTAGAGCGTGTAGATTTCGAACCGGCCGTCGGGCGTGTCCGGCGCTCCGAAGCTGGCATAAAGGTCGGGCGCACGGGCGGCGGCGACCGTGGCGGCGTAGAGCCGCAAGGCTCCCTGCTTTGCGTGGCTCGGCTTCAGCAAGCTTTTCACAAACATCGAGGAACGCCCAGATTTCGCCGCCGGCGGTCGCTACCGCCGCCCCATTGCACTAGGCGGGCCGGAACGATAGGTCAAAGGCCACGCCGACGCTCAAGGGGCGAAGCTCATGCATCGCAAGTTCCCGCTCCTCACTTTCGCCGCCGCCCTCGCGCTGGGCGGCGTAGCGCTGGGCGCGTGCTCGCCCACCGTCAGCTATCAGGGCTTCCAGGCCGTTGACCAGAAGCCCCAGGACATCAAGGCTGGCGTCGATACCCGCTCGACGGTCCTGAGCAAGCTAGGCTCGCCCACGGCGACCTCGACCTTCAACAAGGACATCTGGTTCTACATCTCGCAGTTGCGCAATCAGACTTCGTTCTTCGATCCGAAGACGATCCATCGCGACGTGGTCGCCATCGCCTTCGACCCTTCGACCGAGCAGGTGAAGTCGGTTCACACGTACACGCTGAAGGACGGGCGCGTGTTCGCCTACAATCGCCGCGAAACGCCGACGCGCGGCCGCGAGATGACCTTCCTCGAGCAGATGATCGGCACGATCGGAGCCGGCTCGGTGATGCCGTCCGACCAGAACGCCACCCCAGGCAGCCACCCCGGCGAGCCGCACTGATCGCGCCGCTCCAGGCGGGAAGCGGAAGAACGCGCCGTCGACCTGACAGTAACGACGAAGCGCCGGGCTGCCGCGATGCCAGCCCGGCGCTTCTTGAGGCTCTGGCGACACCCCTCTCCCCGCGGGGAAGAGGGGCGCGCTATTCGCGAAGCTATCTCACCAGTCCGTGCGCCAGCACTGCGAGAAGCAGCAGAGCGACAATGTTTGTGATCTTGATCATCGGATTCACTGCGGGACCGGCGGTGTCCTTGTAGGGGTCGCCGACGGTGTCGCCGGTCACGGCGGCCTTGTGCGCGTCGGAGCCCTTGCCGCCGTAGTGACCTTCCTCGATGAGCTTCTTGGCGTTGTCCCAGGCGCCGCCGCCCGACGTCATCGAGATGGCGACGAACAGCCCGGTGACGATCACGCCGACCAGCATCGCGCCCAGCGCGGAAAACGCGTTGGCATCGCCGGCGATGGCGCGGATCACAAAGAACAGCACGATCGGCGAGGCGACGGGCAACAGGGACGGAATGATCATCTCGCGGATCGCCGCCCGGGTCAGGATATCGACGGCCCTGCCGTATTCGGGCTTGGCCTTGAATTCCATGATCCCCGGGATCTCCTTGAACTGGCGGCGCACCTCGGCCACCACCGCCTCGGCTGCGCGGCCGACGGCGGTCATCGAGAGGCCGCCAAACAGGAAGGGCAGCAGCCCGCCGAACAGCAGGCCCACGACGACGTAGGGGTTGGAGAGATCGAAGGTGACCGCCTGCCCCTGCAGGTTGCTGAAGATGGTGCCGGCGCCGGCATTGGCGCTGAAGTACTTCAGGTCCTGCGTGTAGGCCGCGAAGAGCACCAGCGCGCCCAGACCCGCCGAGCCGATCGCGTACCCCTTGGTGACGGCCTTGGTGGTGTTGCCGACGGCGTCCAACGCGTCGGTGGAGACCCGCACCTCGCTCGGCAGGCCCGCCATTTCCGCGATGCCACCGGCGTTGTCGGTGACCGGACCGAACGCGTCGAGCGCGACGATGAAGCCGGCCAGCGAGAGCATGGCGGTGGTGGCCATGGCCACGCCGAAGAGACCGGCCAGATTGTAGGCGACGATGATGCCGACGATGATGGTCAGGGCCGGCAGCGCGGTCGATTCCAAGCTCATGGCGAGACCCTGGATGACGTTGGTGCCGTGGCCGGCGACCGAGGCCTTCGCCACTGACTTCACCGGCCGGAAGCCGGTGCCGGTGTAGAACTCGGTGATCACCACGATCGCGGCCGTCACCGCCAGGCCGACGAGCCCGCAGCCGAAGAGCGCCATTCCGCCGACGTGCTTGCTGACGTCGCCGAGGATGGGAACGTCGATGCCCCCGGCAGGCGTCAGCTTGTCGAACACAAACCAGAGAGCGACCACCGACAGCACGCCGGTCACGATGAGGCCCTGGTAGAGGGCCCCCATGATGTTGTTGTTCCTGCCGAGGCGCACGGCGAACGTGCCGAGGATTGAGGTGACGATGCAGACGCCGCAGACCGCCAGAGGCAGCAGCATCATCGTGGCCGCCGTATCGGGGTCGCTGCGGAACAGGATCGCGGCCAGGAACATGGTCGCCA
>JAKAZA010000061.1 GCA_021816155.1 Pseudomonadota bacterium
AAGGGCCATGGCCGAGACTATGGTGATCGAGAACTGCCGGTAGATGACGCCCGTGGACCCGCCGATGAACGCCATCGGCATGAACACGGCCGCCAGGACCAAGGCGACCCCGATCAATGCGCCGGTGATCTCGCGCATCGAGCGGATTGTCGCTTCCTTGGGGGGCAGACCCTCCTCGCTCATGATCCGCTCGACGTTCTCGACCACCACGATCGCGTCGTCGACCAGAAGGCCGATCGCCAGCACCATGCCGAACATGGTGAGCGTGTTGATCGAAAAGCCGAACGCCGCCAGCACGCCGAAAGTGCCGAGGAGCACGACCGGCACCGCGACCGCCGGGATCAGCGTAACGCGCCAGTCCTGGAGGAACAGGAACATCACCCCGATAACCAGGATGATGGCCTCGACCAGCGTGACGACGACCTGCTGGATGGAGAGCTTGATGAACGTGGTCGTGTCGACCGGGAAGCTGAGCTTCAGCCCTTGCGGAAGGCTCGCCGCGAGCTGCTTGGCCTTCTGCTTCACCAGATCAGCAGTCGTCAGCGCATTGGCGCCGGGTGAAAGCTGGATGGCGACGCCGGCGGCGGGGTGGCCGTTCAGTCGCGTCTTTGCGGAATAGTCGTCCTGGCCCATCGCCACGCGGGCCACGTCCGAGAGTCTCACGACCGAGCCATCCGGCTGCGTCTTGAGGATGATCTTCTTGAACTGGTCCGGGGTGGTCATCAGCGACTGGGCCGTGATCGTCGCGTCCAGTTCCTGTCCTGGCGGTGAGGGCAGGCCACCGACTTCGCCGCCGGTCACCTGGACGTTCTGCGCGAGGACGGCGTTGCTCACGTCCGACGGCATCAGCGCATATGACTGGAGCTTGTAGGGGTCGAGCCAGATGCGGATCGCATACTGGCTCCCGAATACCCGCACGTTGCCGACGCCGTTCACCCGCGCCAGCGGATCGACCATGTAGCTCTGCAGATAGTCGGCGATGTCGGCCGAGGAGAAGCGGCCGCTGGTGTCGTAGAGCGCCACGACCATCAGGAAGTCGCTCTGGGCCTTGGCCACGGTGACGCCCTCCTGCGTCACCTCGACCGGCAGCAGCGGCATGGCCTGCTGCAGCTTGTTCTGCACCTGTACCTGAGCGATGTCAGGATTGGTCCCGGGCGCGAACGTCGCCTGGATTTGGGCGCCCCCGTCCGAGCTGCTGGTCGACGAGAAGTAGAGCAGGTGGTCGAGGCCGGTGAGTTGCTGCTCGATCACCTGGACGACCGTGGTCTCGGCGGTCTCGGCCGAAGCGCCGGGGTACTGAGCCGAGATGATGACCATCGGCGGCGCGATCGTCGGGTATTGCTCGATGGGCAGCGCCCGGATCGCCAGGGCGCCCGCGACCATGATGACGATCGCGATCACCGTCGCGAAGATTGGCCTCTCGATGAAGAAGCGCGAGAACAAGCCGGCCGCCTAGCGGAGATTGTCGGCGGGTACGGCGCGCACGTGGGCGCCAGGCTGGAGGCCCTGCAGACCCTCGACGATCACCCGGTCGCCGGGGTTGAGGCCCGACGTGACGAGCCACTTGCTGCCGACGGTCTGCCCGACCCGCAGCTGTCGCTGCTCGACCACGCCTTGCGCGTTGACCACCAGCGCGGTCGGTTCGCCCTTCTGGTCGTGACCGACGCCCTGCTCGGGCACGAGCAGTGCATTTGGAAGCACGCCTTCATCGATCGTCGCCCGAACGAACATGCCGGGAAGCAGCACGCCTGACGGATTGGGGAAGACGGCCCGCATCGTCACAGCATCGGTCGTCGGATCGACCGCGAGGTCGGTGGCGCGCAGGTCGCCCACAATGGGATAGGCCGTGCCGTCGTCGAGCGTCAGATGCGTCGGCGCCTCGCCGTTCGGCGTGTTGAGTCGGCCCTGCGCGATCTGCCGCCTCAGCGACTCCACCTGGGCGACCGACTGGGTGACGTCGACGTAGATCGGGTCGAGCCGCTGGATCGTGTCGAGCACGGTGGTCTGGCTGGCGGTGACGAGTGCGCCCTTGGTCACCGTCGAAATGCCGATCCGCCCGGTGATCGGCGCGGTGATGCGGGTGAAGTCGAGGTTGATACGGGCCGCCTCCGCCGCCGCACGGTCCTGCTGCACGGTGGCGGCCGCCTGCTTGTAGGCGGCCTGGGCGTCGTCGGCGTCCTGGCTGCTGACCGCGTGCAGCTTGACGAGCTCGGCGTAGCGCTGAGCCTTCAGCTGCGTCGTCGTGAGATTGGCTTCGGCGTTGGCCAGTTGCGCCGTCGCCTGGTCGTAGGCCGCCTGGAACGGGGCCGGCTCGATCTGGTAGAGCACTTGGCCCGCGTGCACGACCGAGCCTTCCTCGAACTCGCGCGCGATGATGATGCCGGTCACCTGCGGGCGCACGTCGGCGATCTCGTAGGGGCTGGTCCGTCCTGGCAGCTCTGTCGTCACCATCACCGATTGCGGTTCCAAGGTGACGAAGCCCACGGTCGGCGTGGGCCGCGCACGAGGAGGCTCCCCCCCGCAGGCGGCAAGCAGCATCGCCAACGCCGCCATGGCGCCGAGTGTGCGGACCGAGCGTCCGCCGTGTCCTTGGCCCGGGAGGCGCGCAAGTCCGCGGCCTCGCCGTGCGGCATCGTCCAGGCGCCGCAACATCGAAGCGTCGCACCTTCCGCTAATCGGCAACGAAGTTGCTCCCCTGACCGCCGCATACAACCCGTTCGCTTGGCCGCGCAAGCAAAGACACGGGCGACGCGATCCTTCGGTCGGCGCCGTGGCGCCGCTTCCGCAGGCCGGGGGCGCCTCAAGGCGAGCGAGACCGCGGCGGCTAGGGCGCCGCCGCGGTCTCGGAAACACCCTGTCCTTTGTCACGCCAGGTCATGACCGGATCGTCGTTGTCGGTCAGGCCGGCCTGCTGCAGCGCGTCGTGAAGCGCCCGTGTGATGACGCCGCTAGTCGAGAAGGTCAGCGTGTAGGGCCTCGCCGAGCGCCCGTTGAGGCTCGCGAAACGAGGCGCGGGATTGATCTGGATCGCGTAGGTGCGGTTCGCCGCCACGTTGCAGAGCAGCACGAAGGTCCGCTTGTCGCTGAGCAGCCGCGGATCTTCGAGACAGTCGGGGAAGTCGCCGCCTGGCGCGCGGCCATACGCCCAGGCGTCGGGCGTCATGGGCTGATCGAAGACGATCTTCAGGATGATGACGCCGTACGGCGCCGTCGCCTTGGCGGCGGGATAGGTCGACTGCACGCTCGGTCCGGGCCCCGGGACGACCAGCAGCCCCTCGACCTCCTTGGTCCCCTCGGCCCTCGCGTCCAGCGCAACGAGGCAGCAGGCGGCGATGAGCAGGGAGGCTGCGAGGGAACGCATCATGCTGGAGGCCCATAGCACGTCCGCGCGGGGGCTGTCGCATGCGTCCCGGCCGCCGCCGATCGCGTATTGTTGCCGGCTTGACATGAGTCAACGCCGCTTCGGTGGCGGCGGCGCAGGACGGCGACGCGCGTCGGCGTCGCCCGGCCCGATCGATCCGCAAGCGGCCGGACGCGCGGCTTGAAGGAGATGGCAGATGAAGACCCCCGGCTTGCTGGCCGCCGCCCTGGCGGGAGCGATTGCGGCGGGAGCGGCGATGCTTCCGCCGTCGCCTGTGAATGCTGCGCCGGAAAGGGGAGGGCGGCACTGCTTCTGGATCCGAAGCGTCGATGGCTTCCGTTCGATCGACAATCGGACGGTCTACGTCCTCGTGAACCAGCGTGATGTCTACGAGCTCAAGCTGTTCACGCCGTGCCTGGACGTCGACTGGCTCCATCACGTCGCGCTGCGCAAGCGGGGCGCCGGCAATATCTGCGAGGGGCAGGCGACCAACCTCGAAATCTACGCGCGAAGCCCGGCCAATCGCCAGCGCTGCCCTGTCAGCAGCGTGCGGCATCTGACGCCATCGGAGGTGCGGGCGTTGCCGGCGGCGGCGCGCCCGTAGCCGCGGCGACGGGAAGCGACCCTCGGTCCTACGCCGAGCCGCTGACGTCCAGGCTCGCGGCGCAGAGCCTGAGCGGCGCGGGCCGGTGCGACACGATCAGCGCGCCCTGTCCGGTGCGCTCGAGGCGCCGTCCCAGCGCCTCGATCAGGGCGGCCTCGGCGACGGCGTCCAGCCCCTCGGTTGGCTCGTCGAGCAGCAGCCACGGGGCGCGGCGCAGAAACGCGCGGGCGAGCGACAGCCGGCGTCGCTCTCCGCCCGATAGCGCCTCGCCGGCTTGTCCCAGCCAGGTGTCGAGACCGACGGGCAGGCGCCGCACGCGCGCCGCGATCTGGGCGTCCTCCAGCGCGGCCCAGAGGTCCGCCTCGGAGGCGTCCGGCGCGCCGAGGCGCAGGTTATCGGCGACGGTTCCGGTCAGCAGCCGGGCGTCCTGCGGCGCGTAAGCGAAAAGCCCCCGCGCGGCGCCCACCGGCGCGGCCTCGAGCGGGATGTCGCCGATGCGGCAACGACCCGGCGGGGCTGGACGCAGGCCGACGAGGATCTCGAGCGTGCGCGTCTTGCCGGCGCCGGATGGCCCCGTCAGGGCGACGACCGCGCCGGGTTCGAGGCGCATGCCGTCGAGCACGATCGGGCCGGTCCCGGGAAGCGGCGCGCCCGGTTGCGGCGCGGAGACGGCGACAGCGTTCAGGCGCGCAAGGGCCGCGTGGTGGGCGCCCCGCTGTTCGGCCGCGATCAGCAGTCCAGCCGCGCCCTCGAACGCCGTCAACGCCGCCAGGTCCGCCAGCGCGGCCAGCGGCGTCGCGGCGCGCACGCAGAGCGCGGCGACGACGGCCACTGCGGCCGCGGCGACGAGGGCCGTGGCGAGGCCAAGCCGCGCGCCGGCGTCGGCGCGGTCCACGTGCGCCTGGCCGAGCGCTTCGTCCCGCTCCATCAGCGCTGCGACGGCGCGATCCGAAAGGTCGAAGGCCTGCAGCTCGTCGACGGCGGCCAGATAGGCGGTCAGGGCGCTCTTGAGTTCGCCTGCGGCGGCCAGCGAGCGGGCGGCCGGCGCGGTGGTCCAGCGCCGCGCGAGGCTCGGGGCGAGGGCAAGCTGAACGCCGACGCCGGCGATGAGCGCGCCGGCGGCCAGCGGCGAGGCGAGGGCGACAAGCGCGGCGGCGCTCGCGATCGCCGCCGCGGCGGCCCAGGGCGCGGAGCGGCGGACGAACTCGGTCTCGGCCGCGTCGACGTCCTGGACGAGCCGCGCCGAGGCCTCGCCGGCGGACAGCGACAGCGAGCGCTCGGGCGGCGCGGCCGCTATGGCGGAGAAGAGCGCCGGCCGCAGCGCCGCCAGCGCCCGGAGAGCCGCCGCGTGTCCCGACAGCCGCTCGAGGTACCGCCCGGCCGTGCGGGTGATCGCAAAGGCGCGGAATCCGGCGCTCGGCAAGAGGTAGTTGAAGCCGGCCGCGGCCAGCGATCCGGCGGCGCCTGCGATCGAGGCCGACGCCAGGAACCAGCCGGAGAGCCCCAGCAGCCAGGTCGCCGCGCCGGCCGCCGCCGCGCCCGCCAGGGCGGCGACGAGGAGCGCGCCGGCCTGGCGTCGCGCTTGGCCGCGCAGGAACGTCTCGACGGGCCCTCGTCCGGTCATGCCAGGCGCACCACGCAGTCGGCCGCCGCGGCGACACGCGCAGCGTGGGTTGCGATCACGATCGTGCGCCGGCCCCGTTCCTTGAGAATCAACTCCAGCAGCGCCGCCTCCGAGGCGGCGTCGAGGTCGGCGGTGGGCTCGTCGAGCAGGAGCAGCGGCGACGGGTTCAGGAGCGCGCGGGCGATCGCCAGCCGCCTGCGCTCGCCGCCGGACAGACCCGACGCCCGTTCGTCCAGGCGCATCTGTGCGCCGCGCCGGGCGAGCGTCGGACCGAGGCCGACCGCCTCGGCCATCGCCAGCGCTTGCGCGGCGTCCGCCGAAGGCGCCGCCAGGCGCAGGTTCTCGGCGACGCCGCCCGGCAGGAAGACCGGGGACTGGCCCGCCCATGAAGCCTGGCCGGCCAGGGACTCGTCGGGCGCGAGTCTTCGCCCGCCCACGTGGATCGCCCCGCCTGCGAGCGGCGCCAGCCCCAGCAGGGCCGCCAGCAGCGACGACTTGCCTGCGCCCGTCGGTCCGACGATGACGGTGACGCCCCCCTGCGGCAGGTCGGCCGTCACCGGTCCGATCTGTGCGTCCCCCACGTCGAGACGGACGCCCTCCAGCCGGATGGCGGGCGGCCCGTCCAGCGAGATCCGGGTCGGCGCGCGGGCTGGCGACAGCCAGGGACCCAGACGCGCAGCGGCGGCCTCGCCGAGCTGCTTCTCGTGGTAGGCGCCGGCCAGCCGCCGCATCGGGCCGTAGAACTCCGGTGCGAGCGCGAGCGCGAAGAAGGCGCGCCCGAAATCGAGCCTCTCCGGCGGCCGGAACGGCAGCAGCCCGAGCAACGAAAAACCGCAATAGACCGCCACCAAAGCCACCGCGAGCGCGGCGAAGAACTCAAGCGCGGCGGTCGAGACGAATGCGATCCGGAGCACCGCGAGCGTGCGCCGCCCGACATCGGCCGCCGCGACCTCGACCTTGCGGGTCTCTGCGGCCTCGGCCTGGAACGACAACACCACCGGCAAGGCCTGGACCCTGTCCACGAACAGGCCGGAGAGGCGCGCCAGGGCTCCGAACTGGCGGCCGGCCTCGCCCGCGGCGGCGCTCCCGGCGATGGCCATCAGCGCGGCGAACGGCGCCAGCGTGGCGATCAGGATCGCCGCCGAGACCGGGCTGGCGATCGCCACGAGCAACGCGACCAGCACCGGCGCCAGACGGGCCTCGAGCGCCGCCGGCCGATACCGCGCGAAGTAGCCGTCGAGCGCCTCGACCTCGTCGACGATCGTCCCGACGACCTCGCCGACGGCGGCGCGATTTCCGCGCCGTCGGGAGAGCGCGGCGACGAGCAGGGTCGCCCTCAACCGCCGCTTCACCTGCCGCGCCTGGCGCGCCGCGAGGCGAGATGACGCGCTGGAAACGGCGGCCCGCACGGCCAGGGCGAACCCGGCGCCGAGGGCCGCCGTTTCGGCGCCGCGCACCAGGAGTATCGTGTAGGATGCGGCGAAGACGCCGCTCGCTGCGGCGTTGACGAAGATCAATGCGACCAGGCCGGCCATCGCGGCATACGACGAGCGCCCCGCGTCCCGAAGGACGCGCCGGCTGGACGTGCTGTCTGGAACCGCCATGTCGCTATTATTGCTTATTTACGAATGTGCGCATATACGTAGATTTCCGCGGCGGTGCGGCAAGGCCGTTTCGGGTAGGCGGTAGGATTCATCATGGACGCCGTTGAACTCTCTCGTCTCCAGTTCGCCCTGACGGCGATGTACCACTTCCTGTTCGTGCCGCTGACGCTGGGACTGTCGTTCCTGCTGGTCATCATGGAGAGCGTCTATGTGATGACCGGCCGCCCGATCTGGCGGACCATCACCCGCTTCTGGGGCATGATCTTCGGGATCAACTTCGTGCTGGGTGTCGCCACTGGCCTCACCATGGAGTTCGAGTTCGGAACCAACTGGTCGTACTATTCGCACTACGTGGGCGACATCTTCGGCGCGCCCCTCGCCATCGAAGGACTGATGGCGTTCTTCCTCGAAGCGACGTTCGTCGGCCTCATGTTCTTCGGGTGGGAGAAGCTGTCGCGCCAGACGCACCTCCTGGTGACGTTCCTGGTGGCGCTTGGCTCGAACCTTTCGGCGCTGTGGATCCTGATCGCGAACGGCTGGATGCAGAACCCCACGGGCGCGGCCTTCAATCCCGACACCATGCGGATGGAAGTCACCGACTTCAGCCAGGTCCTCTTCAACCCGGTCGCCCAGGCCAAGTTCGTGCACACCGTGAGCGCGGGGTACGTCACCGCGTCCGCCTTCGTCATGGGCGTCTCCGCCATCCTGCTGCTGCTGAACAAGTGGCCACGCGTGGCGCGTCGCTCCTTCGCGATCGCCGCAGCGTTCGGCCTCGCGTCGTCGCTTTCGGTCGTCGTCCTGGGCGACGAGAGCGGCTACACGCTGACCGACAATCAGAAGATGAAGCTCGCGGCGCTCGAGGCCATGTGGGAGACCGAGCGCCCGCCCGCCGGGCTGACCGCGTTCGGCTTTCCGGATCTGAAGACGCATACGACCAAAGACGCGATCCGGATCCCCTACGTTCTCGGGCTGATCGCGACGCGCAGCCTCGACCGTCCCGTCGAGGGAATCTTGCCGCTGGTCGCTCAGGGGCAGGTCCGGATCCAGAACGGCGTGCGGGCCTACGCCGACCTTCAGGCCCTGAAGGTCAATCCGCAGAACGCCGCCGCGCGGGCCGACTTCGACCTGAGGCGGGGAGACCTGGGCTACGCGCTTCTGTTGAAGCGCTACGTCGCCGATCCGCGCGCAGCCGACGCGGCGACGATCGCCAAGGCCGCATGGGACACCGTGCCCGATGTGCCGGTGATGTTCTGGGTGTTCCGCATCATGGCCGGGATTGGCTTCCTGCAGATCGCCGTCTTCGCCGCAGCCTTCGTGATGGTGACCCTGCGCCGCTGGGACAGATGGCTTTTGCGCGCGGCGGTGCTGATCATGCCGTTGCCCTGGATCGCCGTTGAGTCTGGCTGGGTGCTGGCCGAGCTCGGGCGCCAGCCGTGGTCGGTGGACGGCGTGCTCCCGACCTTCCTCAGCGGGTCAAGCCTGTCCGCGCCAGAAGTTGTCGCCACGATCATCGGGTTCACAGTGCTCTATGGGACGCTGGCCGTGATCGAGGTGGGCCTCGTCGTCCGTACGATCCGCCGCGGTCCTTACGCGCACGCCGAGGAGCCGCCAGCCATCGACGCCGCGCCGGCGCCGCGCCTCGCCCCCGCTGAATAGGACACCCGCCGATGGCGATACCGATCGACTATCCGACCCTGCGGGTGATCTGGTGGGCCCTCATGGGGGTGCTGCTGATCGGCTTCGCGCTCACCGACGGCTTCGACCTGGGGACGGCGGCCCTTCTGCCTTTTGTCGCTCGCAACGACGCCGAGCGGCGTATGGTGATCAATACGATCGGGCCGACGTGGGAAGGCAACCAGGTGTGGTTCATCCTCGGCGGGGGTGCGATCTTCGCGGCCTGGCCCTTCGTCTACGCGGTCAGCTTCTCGGGCTTCTACCTGGCGATGTTCGCCGTCCTGGCCTCGTTGATCCTGCGGCCCGTCGGCTTCAAGTATCGCTCGAAGCGCCCGTCCAAGGCCTGGCGCGCGGCGTGGGACTGGGCGTTGTTCGTGGGTGGCTTCACGCCCGCGCTGGTGTTCGGCGTCGCCGTCGGCAACGTGCTGCAGGGAGCGCCGTTCCGGCTGGATAGCGACCTTCGGTCCACCTACGAAGGGACGTTCTTCGGCCTCTTCACGCCGTTCACGCTCGTCTGTGGCCTGCTGTCGGTGGCGATGCTGGTCGCCCACGGCGCGGCCTGGCTGACCATCAAGGCGGAGAAGGGGCTGGTGCGCGATCGCGCCCGCGGCCTCGGCCAGATCGCGGCGCTGGTGGTCATCGCGCTTTTCGGCGTCGGCGGCCTCTTCGTCGCCTTCGGACCGCTCGGCTACGCCTTGGTCGGCGCGGTCGATCCTGCGGGGCCCTCCAATCCGGTGCGCAGCCTTGCCCGGCCCGAGCCCGGCGCGTGGCTCGCCAACTTTCACGCCCATCCCTGGATGTGGGCCGCGCCCGCGCTCGGGTTCGGCGGCGCGGCGCTCGCCTTCGTCGGTATCCGCGCAGGCCGCGAGGCCGCGGCCTTCGGCGGCTCGTCGCTGGCGGCGCTCGGGGTAATCTCGACGGTCGGGCTGGCGATGTTCCCCTTCATCCTGCCGAGCAGCGTCGACGCCCATTCCAGCCTCACTGTCTGGAACGCCTCGTCGAGCCATCTGACGCTGTTCGTCATGCTGCTGGTGACAGCCGTCTTCCTGCCGATCGTGCTCGTCTACACCGCCTGGGTGTTCAGGGTGCTGTGGGGCCGATCGACCGTCGCCGCCCTCACCTCCAACCCCGACCTCTACTGACCGGAGCGATAGCGGCCATGTGGTACTTCACCTGGGTTCTCGGCCTCGGCCTGGCGGTCGCCTTCGGCATCCTGAACGGGATGTGGCACGAGTTCCACCTGCTCGACGCGGGCGACGACGGGCAGGACGACGTCTAGGGCGCAACGGCCGCTGCGCCCGCCGAGTGGGTCGACGACCTACTTCAGCGCCGTCCAGCTCGTCTCGCCCTGCTCGAGCAGGTTGGCGCTGGTGCGGTAGAGCGCGCGCGAGACGTAGGCCGGCGTCGACTCGGCGAGACGCCGGCAGAGCTCCGCCTTCAGCTGGCGCGCCTCGAGCGCGAGCGGCGCGTCGGCTGGTCCGGCCGCGATCAGATCGATCACGTGCATGGCCAGCTGCGGCTCGCCCGCGTCGGCCAGCTCCTGGGCGCGGGCCAGCACTCGGGCCGGATCGATCGCGGAGCGGACGGCCGCGGCGGCCGCGTCGGGACCGGCCGGGTGCAGCGTGGTCGGGTTGCGGTCCCACCAGCCGTTCTCCTCGCGATAGAGGTCGCGGACGATGTAATCGGGCGCGCCGTACGTCGGGCGCATCCAGCGCTGGTCGAAAAGCTCGGGCGGGTAGGACATGTCGGCGAGGATCTCCCGTTCGCTCATGCCCGCGTTCATCCGGCGCACGACTTCGGCCCTCAGCCACCGGAGCGCATCCGCGGTGGCTGTGAGCCATCGCCGCACCGCCTCGCCGCCCTCGACCAGCGGGCCGAACTCGGTCAGCAGCCGCTCGGCGCCGAGCGCGGCCAGTCGTTCCAGCGTCTCGGCCCAGCGGATGGTGAGCCGCTGGGTGCGGAGCGGCGTGCCGATGTTGGGGATCGTCGACCCGGGGGCGGCGGCGCCCGCCGCCAGCAGGCCGTCGTCGGGCAGCCAGAGCGCCAGCGCGTCGTCGACCTCCGAAGGCGCGTGCGCCACGTCCACGCGCCGGCCGTTCGCCGTGATCGTCAAAGTGTCGTCAAACACCTCCGTCGGATCGTGCATCGGCAGATCGGCCATCGTCTCGGCGACGGTTCGCCGGGTGGGGAACTGCATCGCCGCCATGCGCGCCTGCAGCTCGTGGGTCTCTCGGTAGCGGGCGTAGCGGCGGGGCAGGTTCCGGTGCGCGATCCGCCGCGGCGCAGGCTCGCCGCGTTCGCGGTTGTGGGCGTCCCAGACGTCGACGGCGCCGTTGTAGCCCAGGTGGCCGTGGGAGTAGACGATGGCGTGCACGGGCGCATCTGTGTGCCGGCGCAGCTCGGAGAGCATCGCCGGCGCGTGCGCCCGTCCGCTCGCGTCGAGGACGACAACTCCGTCCCCGGTGGTCACCGCGAGCGAGTTGCCCTGCCCGGGCAGCACCACCAGCCCGTCGCCGATGACGCGCCCGGCCATCTCTCCAACCAGCACGCGGGTCGGTTTCGCCATCAGATCTCCTCCGTGTCGCCTATCGGCCTATCCGAGGGGCGCGCCGCCACCCGCTACCGGCCGGCCGGCGCGTTCTGCTGAACCATCATCGCCGCCATCTGCCGGGCCATCCGCATGAAGTCGTGCGGATACGGCAGGTGCGGCTCGCTCTCCGCGTCGATCCGTTCGACGGCGTCGGCGGGGAGTTCGACGTCGAGCGCGGCCAGGTTGTCCCTCAGTTGCGCCACGGTCTTGGGTCCGATGATCGGCGACACCACTCCCGGCCGCGCCAGGTTCCAGGCGAGGGCCAGCGCGATCGACGAGACGTTGAGCCGGCGAGCCTCGTCCAGCACGACGGCGACGATCGCGTGGTTGCGCTCGCTGAGAGAGCGCGTGCGCCACACCCTCTGGAAAGGTCCCGGCGCGGCGAAGCGCGTGCCGGCCTGCGGCTCCTCGCCGGGCTTGTACTTGCCGGTCAGCATGCCTCCGGCCAGCGGGCTCCACGGGATCACGCCCAGCCCGAACTTCAGGCACGACGGCAGGATCTCCACCTCGATATCGCGGGCGAGGATGCTGTACTGCGGCTGCAGACTGACCAACGGCTCCCAGCCTTTCGCCGCGATCATCAGGCAGGCCTCGACGATCTGCGAGGCGGTCCAGTTCGAGACCCCGATGTAGCGGACCTTGCCCTGCCGGACGAGGTCGTTGAGCGTGCTCAGGGTCTCTTCGAGCGGGGTCGACTCGTCGTAGCGGTGCATCTGGTAGAGGTCGATGTAGTCCGTCCCCAGCCGGCGCAGGCTGTCTTCGCAGGCCTTGACGACGTGCTTGCGGCTGGAGCCAGAGTCGAACGGGCCGGGTCCCAGCGGCGAGGACGCCTTGGTCGCGATGACAACCGAATCGCGGCGATCCCTAACGGCCTTGCCGACGATCGTCTCCGATCTCGTCGCCGAGTAGACGTTGGCCGTGTCGATGAAGTTGTGCCCCGCGTCCAGGTAGGCGTGGATGACGTCGATCGAGGTCTTCTCGTCGCAGCCGAACTGCTCGTTGCCGAAGTTCATCGCGCCCAGGCAGAGGGGCGACACGCGCAGCCCCGATCGGCCCAAATTCCGCAATCCGTGTGAAGCCATGTCCCTGAGGTCCTCGATCGAGCGTGACAGCCGGTCGCGGGTGAGGCCGCGCCGCCCGGACCCTATGGAGGCTTTCCAGCTGCAGGCAAGCCAAAGCCGCCACGGCGGGCGAGCTGGAACGCCGACGCGGGCGGTGGCTTAGCGGTCATGGTCCTGTCGCCTGTTGAGCGGGACGCCGCGCGGGACTAGCTCGTCCGAACCGATAGGCCGCGAGCAAGGGACGGTGAGGGCATGAACGATGTGGGGGCGTCCGCGCCGCGCTTCGATGCGGAGGTCGAGCGGCTGCTGGAGTATTTCGAGCGCGCCGCGTCGCGGCCATTCCGCGTCGAGGACATCGCAGGGGCCCGGCAGCGGCTCTCCGGCGGGCGGGACCGGGAGATCGCGGGCGGGGTGCGTGTGCGGGATGTCACGGCGAACGGCGTGGAGGTTCGGCTCTACGTCCCGGCTTCGGACAGGCCGCTCCCGCTGCATCTCTACCTGCACGGCGGCGGCTTCATCTTCGGATCGGCGCTGTCGGGCTCGCTCGACGGGCCACTGTCGCGGCGGGCGGCGGCGGCGGACGCGGTCGTGGCTTCGGTCGAATACCGGCTGGCGCCTGAGCATAGGTTCCCCGCGGGTGTCGAGGACTCCTACGCCGCCCTGACCGGCCTCCTGGCCCAGTCCGCGCAACTCGGACTCGACCCGACCATCGTGACCGTCGGCGGCGCTTCCTCGGGCGGCAACTTCGCCGCTGTCGTGGCGCTGATGGCGCGCGACAGAGCCGGCCCGGCGCTCGCACTGCAGCTGCTCGAGATCGCCGGGACCGATCTCACCAAGTCCTCGCACGCCTGGCGCAATCCCGTGCGGGGGCATGACACGACGCGCGAGCGCGACCTTGCGATGGTCGACCTCTACCTTACGGAACTGGCCGCGCGCGCCCATCCCTACGCGTCGCCGCTCTTCGCGCCCGATCTGCGCGGGCTTGCGCCCGCCTACGTGATGAACGCCCAGTTCGATCCGCGCCGCGACGAATGCGAGGCCTATGTGGCTAGGCTGCAGGATGCGGGGGTCCCCGCCATCGCCCGCACGATGGAGGGCCACGTTCACGGCTCAATGTCCGTGCAGGGCTGGGCGCCGGCTCTCGCCTGGGAGGCGGAAGCCGCCCGCGCCATCGCCGCGGCCGCCCGCGCGGCGCGAAGCGGAAGCGCGCTCGACCTCGACGCGATCGGCGCCCCGGCGCCAGCCTAGCGGCTACGCGACGGCCCGCCCGGCGGCGAAGTCCGTGAGGACGCGAACGAAGTCGCGCGGCGTCTCGATCGAGGGGATGTGGCCGATCTTGGGCAGCACGACGAGCTGCGAGCCGGGGATCGCCTCGGCGGCGGCCTGCCCGAGGCGCACCGGGACGAGATCGTCCTTGTCGCCCCAGAGCAGAAGCGTCGGAGCGCCGATCTTCGCCAGCGCCACCGCGTCCGGCCAGCCGCGCGCGAAGTCGCTGTCCGCGAAGATCCTCTGCCGCGCCCAGTTGTTGGCCGCGTCGTGTGGGTTGAGCTCCGGGAGGCGCCGGACGATCGCGCGCCACAGCGGCGTCTGCGGCGGCGGACGCGCCGGCTGCGGCGTCTGGGCCGTTCGGACCAGCCCCACCGCGCCGGCGAGGATGGCGTAGCGATCGACGCGGGCCAGCGTCGAGCCTGCGGCGGCGCGGGCGGCGTAGGCGGCGACCAGCCATCCGCCGTAGGATTCGCCCGCCAACGTGCAGCCGCCGAGGTCCAGCGCCTCGAGGAAGCCGGAGAGGTGAGCGAGCTGGGCGTCCGTCGAATACGCCATGTCGGCCTGTTCCGACGGCAGGAAGCCGATGAGCTGCGGGGCGACGACCCGGTGGCGCTCGGCCAGCAGGTCGAACACGCGACCCCACTCGAAGTAGGCTGAGCCCGAGAACCCGTGCGCCAGGACCAGCGCCGGCCCCTGTCCCTGTTCGTAATAGGCGATGCTGCGGCCGAGCACCTGGACCTCGCGCAATGGCGGCATGCGCCAATCGGGATCCAGCGTCTCTGGTGCGGCTCCGGTGCTCATGCGCGTCTCCTTCAGCCCGATTCTATATCAGTTCGTCAGCCGACGGCGCGGGAATGCGATCGGCGGCGCCGCACCGTCGCGCCGCCGTCCCGGCCACGGCTTGGCCTCAGTCGGGCGCGCCGACCTCGGCCACGAGGTGGAGCAGATAGAGCAGGCGCCCGGATTCGTCCGTGAGCGCGCGGTTCTCGATCCGCCAGTAACGCTCACGCCAGGCGCCATCGTCGGGGTCGCGCGTGTCGTAGCGCTGGACAGGCATCGATTCGGCGACGCCGGTCTCGGCCACCCGGCGCAGGGAGGCATAGAGGTTGGCGACGCCGTTCGCCTGCGGGTCCTCGGTGCTGTCGGGGAACGCGGCGAACAAGGGCCGGCCGGCGATGTCGGACGGGGTGACGCCGGTCGCCGCGGCGTAGACCGGGTTCACGTCCACGATGACGAGGCCCGGGCGAGGATCGATCAGCGAAGCGAGCGTCGACGACTGGCGGTACTCGCCACGGAACCAGTGCAGGGCTGCGTCGCGGGCTGGTTCAAGGTCGGTGTCGTTCCTGTCCCAAAGGCCGTGCGCGCCGTCTTCGCCGGCCTCGAAGAGCGCCAGCTCGCGTTCGGTGGTCGCGATCAGCTGCTCGATCCGCGACCGCACGTCCGCCGCGGCGTGCGGCAGACGCCCCCGGAGGTGCCGGAGGTTCTCGGCGAGAACAAAGCGCTGGAGTTCCATCGTGCGCCGGGGGCCATGTGGAGGGCGCGCCCTCCCGCAACCCGATTACGTGATGATACTAGTCGCGGCGGCCAACTCAAGCGCGGGACGTCCTAGCAGACCGGACGGGCGCCGTTGTAAAACTTGCAGGGAGAGGGGTTGGTGATCGGGTCCGGGTTGGCAAAGCCCTCGACCGGGATCCTCTCGAACGGCCGCGTCGTCGCGTCTGGGGCGGGGACGAGGTAGAGGCGGCCCTGGGGATAGTCGATGATCGTCTCGAAGCGGGAGAGCAGGCCAACCCCGATCCGCCCCGCCAGGTCTTCGGGCGCGCCCGGTGGCTGTCGCTCGGCGAATGACGCAGGCACGTCGGAAAAGTCCAGGCCGGCGAAGGAAAGCCGGCGCAGCCGCTTGACCCGACCCAGCGTCTCGCCGCCGACGCCGCGCACCAGCGCATCGGACAACTTGCGTCCGTCGGCCAGCCGCTCGGCCCTGACGTAATCGGGGAAGAGCTCGATCGACCAGTCATATCCGAGGTCGACCTGGAACTTCGCGGCGGGGCGTCCGTCGACGGACGCGAGGACGCCGTCGGGGCGCAGCGGTAGCGCCACCGCATCGGCGGGTGGGATGAAGCCGGCCGGGTCGAGGAAGGTGAGGCGCCGCCTCGCGAAGTCGATGTCGACGACCAGTTCGTTGAAGGCGTCCTGCCCGAGGATGGCGGAGAACGGATGGCGACTGAAGCGCCGGAAAGGACCGAGGTCGATGGCGGCCGCCTTCACGCCCGCCAGCCGCAAGGCGCCGGCGGCGAAATCCACGTTGTTCAGGAATTGCGCGTTCCCGCCTCGCGCCTCGGCGCCTGTGACGGCGGCCGAGCCGATCGGCTCCTGCCCGAGCGACGCAGCCAGTCGGCGGTCGACCACCGACGTCGAGGCGCCCGTGTCGAGCAGCGCGGTCGTGGCGTGCCCGTCCACTTCCACCGGCAGATAGATCGCGTTTCCCGAGAGGTCGAAGCCGATCCAGCCGCTCGACGTGGCGCCGCCGACGAAGGACGAGAGGCGCACGCCCGCGGGCTTGCGGAACAGCGCCGGATCGAGCGGTGGATTCACATCGACCACGTCGACGCTCGGGCTGAGCCGTCGCCCGCGCGCCTCCTGCATCCAGTAGAACGGCATGCGCACGCCATCGACCATCCGCCAGTCGCCGAAAGCCTCGACCGACGCCCTCCCATCATGAACCAGCGCGAGCGTCCACAGACGGCCGCTCGCAGGGTCGATGACGGCATATTCGGCGTCGCCGTCGCTGAGGTCGAACCTCACCAGGGGCCAGGTTCTGTCGCCGACCTTGGCCGCGCCCGAGAGCCGCGCGGCGGCGTCGGGGTCCAGCAGCGCGCCGCCGAAGAGCAGCGCGTCCAACCGTGCGCTCGCGCCGCCACGCGGCTTCGCTGTGACCTGGCCACTTACGTTCACGTTCCAGGCGCCGTCCGGCCCGGATACGGAGATCTGGCGCAGCGCGCCGGATCCGAAGTCGGTCTCGATCCGCGCGCGACCGTCCCGATCGAGCCAGAGTTCCTGTCGCTGAGGTCCCGAAGGCGAATGCAGGCTCAGGACCATGTGGATCGAATTCAGCCGCTCGTAGGCTGGCCCGCCCCGCCAGGCGACGTAGCGGGCGATGAGTGCGGCGGCGGTTGGTGGGGCGGCCTCCGCGGGCAGGACGGGGACCGAGAGCGCCAGCGCGGCCGCGACGACCACGGCCCAGGCGAAATGAACGTTCAGCATGCGGGTTCGTCCATCTCGGACGAGGCTCGCACGAACCTGGTCGCCCGTACAGTACTCCGCCGGGCCGCCTCAAAGGGGCGCGGCGTCGTCGCGCTTCGGCGGTCCGGTCCGAGGTGGTAGAGACTTGCCGATCCGGGAGCATCGGGAGTGAGCATGGGCAGGCTGGCGGGCAAGGTCGCCATCGTGACCGGGGCGGCGGCCCAGGCCGAGGGTGTGGGCAACGGCAGCGCGGTCGCGATGCTGTTCGCGCGAGAAGGTGCCAGCGTCGTGCTCGTCAACCGCAATCTAGAACGGGCGAAGGCCCTCGAAGCGGTCATCCGATCCGAGGGCGGGGAGGCCGCGGCGGTCGCCGCGGACGTGACCCAGCCCGAGGCCACGGAAACCGTGGCCGCGTTCGCCGTCGAGCGCTACGGTCGTCTCGACATCCTTCACAACAACGTCGGGGTCGGCGCAGGCGGCGACACCGTCACCCAGTCGCTCGACGACTGGCGCCGCCTCCTGGACGTCAACCTGACCTCGGCCATGCTTTGCTGCCGCGCCTCGATCCCGAGAATGCGCGCAACGGGCGGGGGCGCGATCATCAACGTCTCTTCCACCGCCGGCGTGCTCGGTCTCTCGGGCACGCCGGGGGCGGTGGCTTACACCGCGAGCAAGGCCGGGCTGCAGGGCCTGACCCTCTCGGTCGCCGCCGACCATGCGGCGGAAGGCATCCGCGCGAACTGCCTCGTCGTTGGCACCGTCGCGACGCCGCTGGTCAGGGCGCTCGGCGAAGAGGGCCGCGAGCGTCGGCGCAAGGCCGTTCCGCTGCAGACCGAGGGCACCGGCTGGGACGTCGCCTACGCCGCGGTTTACCTGGCCAGCGACGAGTCCCGCTGGGTGACCGGCGTGACGCTGCCGATCGATGGCGGCTTCCAGAACATCCGACCCTGGCCTCGCTGACCCTCCGGCCCACTCCCGCCGCCGAAGGCCGCCCGCGCGATCAGCGCAGGGCCACGGTCATGACGATCGGCGCGGTCTTCAGCGGCGGGGCGGCGACGAGGAATATCCGTCTCGGGTCCACATGTCCCGTCTGCACCAACGTCGCCTCGACGGCCTGGGCGCGCGCCTGAGCCAGCGCATCCAGGGCGTGGTTGCTGGCCGCGAAGTGCGCGCGAAGCGCCGTCTCGAGCGAAGCGGCCGTCGCGGCGTTGCCGTCCTTGCCGGCCGCGCGGACGAGCCGGGGCGGGGCCTGTCCGAAGACCCGGCGATACAGCGTGTCTAGCAGCTTCAGCTTCAGTTTCGGGGTCGCCAGCGCTTGCGTGAGGCCCGGCTGATCGGCGTGCTTGAAGGTCGTGTCGTAGGTGCGCTGCAAGGCGTCCTGATAGGCCGCCTGGGCCAGCGCCGGGCCATCGACGCCAGGCGCGACCGTCTCCGGGATGTTGAGGTTCAACCCCGGCCGCTGGTCGAGGGCCCTGGCGAGGGCCATGAGCCGGCTCGTGTCGTCCGGTGTGAGCGCCGACGCGCCGGGCTGGAAGTCGACCCGGCTCAAATCCTGGGCGCCGCCGTGGCCGACGAGATCGCCGAGCAGGGTGAAGGGCGCGGCGGCGATCTTCCCGAGCACGTTGCCGATGACCTTCCAGATCACTGGCCAGTACTGGAACGTCGGGTCGTTCAAGGATCCCGAGACGTCGATCGGCAGGTCGATGACGCCGTTCCGATCCTCGAGCAGGGCGATGATCAGCTTGACCGGCAGCTTGGTCGCGTTGGGGCTGTCCACCTGCTTGCCCAGCTGCAGCTGGTTGATCACTACGTGGTGGCTGGCGTTAAGCCGCTCGTCGACGATGTGGTAGCGCAGGTCGAGATCGAGCTTGCCGCGATCGATCTGATACCCCGCGAACTTGCCCGAATAGGGCGAGAAGGTGGTCAGCTCCATGTTGTGGAACTGCATGCGCATGTCGACGAAGCGGTCCGCGGCGAAGGGATCGAGCGAGCCTGCGATCACGACTGGCGCATAGGGGCCCACGTCACCCTTCAGATCGACTGAGGCGTGCGCGTTCGCGCGGGCCGAGAAGTTCGTGATGCTCCCGTTGAGCCCCTCTATGCCCGCGTAGAAATGCGGCTCGACCGTCAGGTCGGTGAAGTCCATGCGGCTGTTGACGAAATCGATGCGGGCGATGTCGATCGGCAGGTTGATCGCCTTGGTCGGGGTTGGGGGCGGGGCTTTCGCCACGATGGCGGGCTTGATGTCGAGCGCGGCCACGCCTGGGGACGCGCCGGGCTCTTCCAGCACTGCGCGGATGTTGATCTGGTAGTTCGGCTCCAGCACCACGCGGCCGTAGGCGGCGTTCGCGCGAATTCTGGCGACTTTCACGTCAAACGGCTTGCTCGAGGCCTCGACGCCGGTCGCCGTGACCCGGTTCCAGGTCACCAGACTCGACTTCAGCATCGGATCGATAACCCGCAGGTTGTCGATCTGCGCCATGCCGGAGAAGCGCGCGGCGCCGGCGGTGGTGAGGTCCAGCCGGCCCTTGGCCGAGGCCGCACCGCGCGTGATGCTGACCCGCGCCGCCTCGGAGATGTACGGCTGGAAGCGGCGCAGCTCGAGGCCCCGGAGCGCGACCTCGAAGCGCCCGCTCGGTGTCTGACCGGCGCGCTCTGGCAGGGCGAGGCTTCCCGTCGCCGCCAGCGTCGAGCCGTCGTTCGCCCGGGCGTTGAGCGACACCTGCAGCGGCGTCGCGAACGGGTAGGCGAGGCCCGTGACCGTCAGGTTCACCGGGTCGATCGTCCAGGCCGCCGGCGCATGCTGCGAGCGATCCGTGAAGGACGCACTGCCGTCCACGATGCGGATGTCGGGCGCCGATACGGTCCAGGACGGACCGCTCGGCGGCGCGCTCGAGCCTGCGGAGCGCGGCGCCAGCGCGGCGAGGTTCACGGCGCCGTTCGCGTCGCGCAAGGCGACGACGTCCGGCCGCGTGACGACGATGTGAGCGACGTTGACCGTGCGCCGGGCGAGGTCGATGTGAACGCCGGAGACGGCCAGGGCCTCGGCGCGGACCGGATCTGTCGCGGCCCCGCTTTTCGGGCGGATGGCGGGCGCCTGCACGCTGGCCTGGCTGATGTCGAGCGTCAGGCCGAGCTTCTGCCCGCGCAGCGACGCGTCGTAGTCGCCGTCCACATTCAGGGTTCCTGACGAGATCGTGAACGGCAGCGCATCGCCAGCGATCGCCGCCAGGCGTCCGACCCGCCAGTTCGCGAACTCGAAGCGGCCGGACGAGGCGAGCGGCGCGATGCCGAAGGCGCCGCGCCAGCTCAGGCGTTCACCCGCCCGGGTTTCGGCAGCGAGCGAGTAGGACGCGCCGTCCGAGGTCGTCGTGAAGTTCCTGATGTCGAACGAGATGCGGTCGAACCGCTTCTCGAACGGCGTCGGGCGCGCCGCGTCGATCGCCTCTACCTGGCCATCCGCGATCTGGAAGCGGGCGATGCGGAGCGTGAGCGGCTTGCCGCTCGACTTACTCGGCGGCGGCGTCAGATCGGCGAGGTTCAGCTTGCCGTCGGCCCGCCTCACGAGACGTAGCCGCGGCGCGTCGAGGCTGAGGTCGTCGAACACGATCCGGCCGAGCAGGAGCGACGGCCAGGACAGCCCCGCGTGCAGGTGGCGGAACGCGATCATCGGCCGTCCGTCGCGGTCCGGGAGGCTGAAGCCCCAGACGTCGGCGCTCAGGCGAAGCGGATCGAGCCGCACCCGATCGAGGCGCGCAGTGCGATGATAGCGCTGGGCGACGACCTTGAGCACCTCTGTCCGCACGAGGCCCGGCGCCCCGACGTAGAGATACGTGACCAGAGCCGCGAGGGCCGCGAGGACTGCGACGAGCCCGATGAGAACCGCTCGCCCCCAGTGCGGCGCGCGTCTGCGCGCTGGAAGCCCTGCCTCCCCCTCCGATGAAGCCGCGCGCTCGCCCGACATCGAACACCCGCAAACCGTCGCCGATCCGCGCCGCTATAGCCGAGCTGTGCTAGCGATGTCAGCGTCCCGCTGTTCCCCGGAGCCC
>JAKAZA010000062.1 GCA_021816155.1 Pseudomonadota bacterium
TCCTCGGCCTGTCGGCTGGCGCCGTCATCGGCGTCTCGTTGTTCGACCTTATTCCCGAAGCGCTCGAACTGACCCGTCCGAGTTTCCCGACGCTGGTCACCGTCGGGGCCACCGGTGCCGGCTTCTGCAGCTACATGCTGCTCCATCGTGCGCTGGGGGCCGTGCGCCCGGGCGGCGCCGGCGGCCACCTGGCGCCGGCCATTCTCACGGCGCACAGTCTGGTTGACGGCCTGGGCGTGGGGTTCGCCTTCCAAGTCGCGCCGGCCATCGGGATCGTGACGGCGGCCGCAGTGCTGGCGCACGACGTTGCCGACGGGGTCAACACCGTAACCCTCAGTCTGTCCGGCGGTGGCGGCGCGCGCCGCGCCCGCGGCTGGCTGATCGCCGACGCGGCGGCGCCGCTGATCGGCATAGCCGCCACACGGCTCTTCCGCCTCAACTCTGAGACTCTCGGGTTCGCGATCGCGGTGTTCGGCGGCTTCTTCCTGTTCATCGGGGCGAGCGAGCTTGCCCCGGCCAGCCATCGCGCGCGTCCGACGCTGGCCACGAGCCTCGCCACCGCCGCCGGCATGGCGGCCATATGGCTGGCGGTGCGGCTGGCGTAAAGTTAGGCAAGGGTCGGAGCCGGGCCACAGGCGGCATCGATTCGACAGGGCTGGCGGGCGCGGGAGCTTCGTAGGGCAAGGATGCTGCGACTGCCGCCGCCCATCTGGACCATGCTCTTCCTGGCGGCCACCGCCGCCGTCGGCTGGGCGATAGGATGGCCGCAACCGACCTGGCCGCCGCACCGCGCCCTGATCGGCATGGTGATATTCTTCGCCGGTGGGGCGCCGCCGATCTGGGCGTTCGCGCTCTTCCGGTTTTCCGGCAACAACCCCGATCCGCTCGCCGAGAGCAACAGCGCGCTGATCGTAAGCGGTCCCTACCAACTGACCCGCAACCCAATGTACCTTGGCTTGGTGATCATCGCACTCGGTGCGGCGATCTGGGCCGGGTCCTGGCCAATGCTCGCAGCGCCGGTGCTGGTGTTCCTGACCGCTAACCATGTCCATATTCCGTTCGAGGAAGCAAAGCTGCGCCGGCAGTTCGGCGAGGCGTTCGACGCCTACGCCCGCCGCGTCCGTCGCTGGCTCTGAGCCGAGGCTGCGCGGCGCCTGACGGCGGCCGAGAGCCGGGCGCCGGCCGCTTTGGTGATCGGGCCAAACCGCGGTAGTTGCCTGCGCTCCAATCGAAGAGAGACGCTGGCGCCATGGGCGACCGTTCCCCCCACATGATCAGGCGCGGTTTGCTGATCGGCGGCGGGGCGGTGGTGGCGGCGGGCGCGGCGGCTGCCGGCGTCAACGCCCTGGCGCCGGTCGTCAGGCCCGAGACGCCGGTATTCGGGATCAACCGAAGCCACTGGTCGCTCGCGCTGCCTCAGCCCAATCCGCCGCCCGCCCGCGATGTCCGGGCGGACGTCATCGTCGTCGGCGGCGGCTTCACCGGGCTTTCGGCCGCCTACTATCTGCGTCAGGCGCTGCCGAAGGCCAAGGTCGTGGTGCTGGAGGCGGTGCGCTGCGGCAATGGCGCTTCGGCGCGCAACGGCGCCATGCTTCAGACCTCCACCGAGGACACCTATATGGAGCCCGACGTGGACCCCGCTTTCCACCGGCGGCTGTACGCGCTCACTCGAGACAACATCGACCGCATCCGCCGCCTCTCGGCCGAGACGGGGGTCGATTGCGATCTCGATCAGCAGGGCGCCGTGCAGGCCGCCTATGACAGCGGCGACGCCGAGAAGATGCCCGCAATCGCCGAGCGTTTGCGCGCCGCGGGCCTTCCGGTCGAACTGTGGCGCAGCGAGCAAATGGCGCAGGCGCTGGGGACGCGCGCCTATTCCGCGGGCCTCTACGAACCTGGCAGCGGACAGGTGCACCCGGGCAAGATGGTGGCCATGTGGAAACGCGCGGCCGAACAGGCCGGGGCGACCGTTTACGAAGGCGTCCCCGTGGTCGCCGTGGACGAGGGGCCGCTCGTTCGCCTGCATCTTGCCGGCTCGGTCACGGCCAGCGCGCCCATTGTCGTCCTCGCGGCCAACGCCTACTCGTCCAAGCTGGGCTATCTGCGCGGCGCCGTAGCGCCGATCGTCAACCACGTGGCGATCACGCCGCCCCTGACCGCAGCTCAACGCGCCGCCGCGGGCTGGACCCGGCGCATCCCCTTCAACGACAGCCGCACCAATGTCGTCTACGCGGGCCTCACCCGCGACAATCGCCTGCACATCGGCGGCGGCGTCGAGGAGTACGAGTTCAACGACGGGCTCGCCGATCCCGACGACCATGGCTGCGGGGTGGCGTTTCTGCGCCGCGAGCTCGGCCGCCTCTATCCGACCCTCGCCGACGTCCCGTTCGAGCGCACCTGGTGGGGATTCGTCGACATGAGTCTGGATGGCGCGTCGTCGGTCGGCCGCATGGGCCGCCACGGCAATCTGCTCTACGCCATCGGCCTCTCCGGCCAGGGCGTGAACTTCACGTCCGTGCTGGGCCGTGTGCTGGGCGACATAGCCGCAGGGCGCGAGGCGGACTGGGCCTGGCTTCCCTACCTCGGCCGCCTGCCGCCTTACTTGCCCAATGAGCCTTTCCGCTGGCTGGGCGTGCAGGCCGGGATCCGCCTCCTCTCGAGCTAGGCTAGCTTCGACCACGGTGGGGCGCCGCCCGCCGAGGCGGCTGCCGCCTCGCCGCGCGCCTCACGCCGGCTGGTAGACGTAGATGTCCATCCGCCGGCCGCGCAGCTTGGTCTCGCGGACCTTCGCGCCGCCTGCGCAGGCCGAAGGGTCGGCGGGCAGGGGGTGATCCGGGTCGTTCGTCCAGATCTGCGCGAGGGTCTCCTGCGTCGGCTCGAAGAAGACGACCCCGCCGCCAGGTTTCACCACCCGCAGCGCCTCGGCGAAGACGCGCTCGCGGTCGGCGGCATCGACATGGTGCAGCACGCCGAAGAAGAAGACCGCAGCGAACCTGGCGTCGGCGAAGGGCATGCGGCTGGCGTCGAACGGCTCGAACCGCACTCGATCCGCTACGCCTGCGGCGCTGGCCCTGGTCGCCCAGTCCTTCCGCGCATAGCGCGTCGTGTCGGTCTCGGGCTCGCCGGTCAGCACGTCGAAGCCTTGCAGGGCGAGGAAGACGGCGAAATTCCCCACGCCGGTCCCGACATCGAGCACTTCGGCGCCAGCGGGCAGGCGCAGCTGTTCGAGCGCCTGACGTCCATCGGCCGCGATGGCTTCGAACATCGGCCCCAGATGGGCGATGGCTTCCGTAACGTCCATAGCTTCTCCTCGCGCTCCGGCCCCGGGCGTTCGGCTCGCCGCCGCCCCTGGTCCTGCCTTCAGTTAGAACGCCTCCCAGGGCGCGGGCGAGTCCCAAGCGATGCCGGCCGACCGAAGGTTTCGCCTGTTCTTGGTCGGGGCGCTCCGCTAAGGTTGCGCAGGCGGACGGCGCGGCATCGATGGCGGGTGTCTTTCTTTCGTATTCGCGGACCGATCGGGAGGTCGCCGAGCGCGTCCTGCGAGGCTTACGCGCCGTTGGTCTCAAGGTCTGGTGGGACCAGGACATGCCAGGCGTCAACTGGCAGGACGAACTGGAGCGGCAGATAACCGAGCTCTCCACGCTCGTCGTCATCTGGACGCCTTCGTCGTGCAACAGCGCCTATGTCAAGGACGAGGCCCGCCTCGCGCTTTCGCACGACAAGCTCGTCAATGTCCTGTGCGGCATCTTGCAACCGCCCTTTCCGTTCGATCGCGTCAATGGACTGCCGATCGACGACTGGGATGGTGTTCGCCCCCATGCGCGTTGGCGCCTGGTGGTGGAAACCATCGAGGCGCATCTGGTTGTGCAAGGGGCGGTTGAACCGGGGGATTTGACAGCGGCGCTTGATGAGCGAGAGGCGTCGGTGCGGGCCGCGCTCGAAGCAGCCGATCGAGCACAGGTGGCGTTTGCCGACGCGAAGGCCGCCGAGGGGCTGGCGCTGGAACAGTCGGGTGACGCGGCCGACACGCTCAAGGCGGCTGAGGACGAGTTCCAGCGCATCGTCGATATGCGCGCGAAGGCAGCCGTCGTGCGCACCGCGCAGTCAGAGCTGGACAATGCTCGCGAGGCGGCCTCGCGTGCCCAGGAAGCGCGCCGCGAAGCAGCCAATCAGCTGGCGGCGGCGTCACGTGAATTCAAGCGAGCTCAGGCCGAGCTCGAGGCGCTCTACGGAAACGCGGCCTCGCAGCCCTTCAAGATCGCGCCGTCAATGAGTGCAGCTTCAGGGCGCGCGTCCGAAGCGTCAGTCGCGACGCCATCGGCGACGCCGGGCGACGCTGAGCGGAGCGGTCCAACGTCGCCGCCACCTGACGCGGCGCCCGCTGAGGCGGCTCGCCTGCCACCCTTTCGTCCTCCGCAAGGGCCGGCGACGGCGTCAGTTGGCGCAGCTTTGAGAGCCGCCGGGGTGCGATCCGGCGCCGCTGGCGCCGCGACGAAGCCGTTCGCGGACGCGATGCCCGCGCTCGCCACGGGGCTCGTCGGTCTCGCGATATTCTGGGCCATCGCGTTCTTGGTTATCCCGGTGGTGGCGAAGGTTTATCCGACGACGGTCACTTGGCTGGAGGGCGTCGCCGCACACCTCAGTTCCTACGTCACTGGTAGCACAGTCGCCGCGACCAGACATGGCGGGAACGGGCCGGCGATTCACGAGGTCGGCACGATCGACACTGCGTTGGTCGACAATGCGATGATAACCGGCAAGCCGACCGTAGGCTGGCGTGGAGCGGGATGGTACGTGACCATTGTCTCCGTACCGCTGTCGGGGCCGTTCAGCTCCAAAGAGGCTTGCGCCGGCCTTCTGTCGAACGATCCCGGTCCCGGTTCGCAATCGAATGTCTCGTCCTGCCGGTATTTTCAGTCCGACCCGGTCGCGTCGAATTAGGGGGATCCTGTGTCGGCTTGCGGGTTGAGTCCGCGGGTCGACGATCTCCTCCTCTCCTGAGCGATGGGGCTTTCGCCGAGGACCCTGGCGCATGCGAGATCAGTCGCCCCTTGATGGGGCGGGTGCTCGAGCGGGAAGGCTCACGCGACGAAGTGGCGGGCCACAATCCGGCTCCTTACGCCACGCATGTCTGCGGCTGCTCTTGCGCTACGGCGACGATGTACGATGTGAGAGCGGCAAGGATTTCGGGGGGGCGTCCGGCGAAGCGGCGGGCCAGGGGCAGCGTCCGCAATGCACCCAGAGCCCCAGGATCCACGTCGCCGCGCTCAATGACCACTTGGTAGCCGCATCTGGCGAGCAGACCAAGGTAATCATCGTGGCGCAGGCGGTTCTGGTAATTCTGGGCATTCAATACGGTAAGCTGCCACAAAGGATCAGGGTACTTCAGGAAGTTCACCCGCGATATGGATTTGTCTCCGTGTTCCCAGTGATCTGAATTGTCGATGATGTGACACATCACCCCACCTGCGCTGAGCTTGTGGCGGCACGTCTTCAGCAGGGCTTCCAGGGCGGGGGGCGAGATATGCTCGAATACGGCGCGGGAAATGACGATGTCGAGCGAGGAATCCGCACAGGCGTCGAGGTCGTAGGGAATCTGATAGGTCAGCGAAAACCTCTCCAGCAGATCGTCGAAGCTGGAGGCTGGAGCGGCTGCGGATAGACGCAGCCGCACCTGTTCAAGGGGAATTCCCAGCGCGGCGGCGATTTCGCCGGCGCGATCGCTAAGGCCTGCGACAGCGATGAGCAAGGTCTGGCGGTCCATCAGCCGGTCGACATCGGTCATGATCACCCGGCGGGCGCCGGCAATGGAAAACAGCAAGGGGATGACCGGCACCCAGCCGCTGCCGAACTCGACGACCCGCTTGCCGGCCGGCGTGACGCCGGCCCCTTTGATCAGGGCCAGTTGCTCCAGCCCCTGGCTCAGCGCCAGGGCGGTGTTGGCGGCGTTCGGACGGTAAGGGGAAAGGCTGCGTTTCCAGCGCCGGAGTTGGTCCGGGAAGGGCAGCGCCGCCTTGATGTTGTCCTTGACCAGTTTGGCTTTCCAACCCATGGCGTTCACTCTCCTCGAACGCATGCGGGCAAACAAACGGCGACAGAGTATCGCAGGCCAAACCTAAATTCGAACGGAAACGACTGAGAGCGATCCGGCTACGCGAAGTACGAGAAGCCGAATTTCATTGGGGCCGGGCAAAGACGACATTGCACAACAGCGGAGCCAAGCAGGCCGATCGGGCGAGGGCGACATCCCGCTTTTGCACACCCAGCAGGCGGGGGCGCTAAACCAAGCGGTGCGCGACGCCTGCTGCCGTCTTTTTTGGATTGCCCACGCGCTCGTTGGAGCTGACCTGACCCACGTTTCTCATCCAGTCGCGACGCATCTTGTCTACATTCCTATACGGAATGCCGGCGGGCGCGCCGTGCTGCGCGTCATCGCGCCGCGTACCCCTACGCCCGGAAGCTGGCCGCGGCGCACTGCTCCGCCAGCCCGCGGCGCCTGAAGTGCGGTTCCCCAGGCCGGAGGCTCGATCCCAATATCGCCGGGCGAGAGAGCGTCTTGCCAATGTGGAACAAATCGAGTACGAATACGTGCAGGTCGACGGCCCCAGGCGCGGCCCAAAGGGGAAGGATGGGGCGTCGGAATCATGGGATAGAGGGGACTATTGGATATGGCGAACCCGGCGTTGAGGCTCGTGGCACAAAGCGATAGCGACAAGCAGCGGGCGCTGGAGGCGGCGCTGGCGCAGATTGACCGGGCCTTCGGCAAGGGTTCGGTGATGAAACTCGGCGACAAGGGCAAGGTGATCGAGATCGAATCGGTCTCCACCGGCTCGCTCGGCCTCGATCTGGCGCTGGGCATCGGCGGCCTGCCCAAGGGCCGCATCATCGAGATCTACGGACCGGAGAGCTCGGGCAAGACGACGCTCGCGCTTCATGTGGTGGCCGAGGTGCAGAAGGCCGGCGGCATCGCCGCTTTCGTCGACGCCGAGCATGCGCTCGATCCGTCCTACGCCCACAAACTGGGCGTCAACCTCGACGACCTGCTGGTCTCACAGCCCGACACGGGCGAGCAGGCGCTGGAGATCACGGACACGCTGGTGCGTTCCGGCGCGGTGGACATCATCGTGGTCGACTCGGTCGCGGCGCTGACGCCTCGAGCCGAGATCGAAGGCGAGATGGGCGACCAGCTCCCCGGCCTGCAGGCGCGTCTGATGAGCCAGGCGCTGCGCAAGCTCACGGCCTCGATCTCCAAGGCCAAGACGCTGGTCATCTTCATCAACCAGATCCGCATGAAGATCGGGGTGATGTACGGGAGCCCCGAGACGACGACGGGCGGCAACGCGCTGAAGTTCTACGCTTCGGTCCGGCTCGACATCCGCCGCACCGGCTCGGTCAAGCAGCGGGACGAGATCATCGGCAACAACGTCCGCGTGAAGGTGGTCAAGAACAAGGTGGCGCCGCCGTTCCGCGAGGTCGAGTTCGACATCATGTACGGCGAGGGTATCTCCAAGCTCGGCGAGATTATCGACCTCGGCGTCAAGGCCGGCGTGATCGACAAGTCGGGCTCGTGGTTCTCGTTCAACTCCGAGCGTATCGGCCAGGGCCGCGACAACGTGCGCGAGTTCCTGAAGACCCACCCCGACGTGGCGGCCGAGATCGAGAGGGCGGTGCGCGGCGCCGGCGACAAGATCGAGGAAGAGCTGCTCGTCGGTCCGGCCGAGGCCGAGGAGGAGGACGGCTCGCTGTAGCCGCGGCGAGGTAGGGGTCCGCCGCGGCTTCCCCCGCCCGCTTGCCCTCGGACTCCTGCCGGCCCTCGCCGATCCACCTGATCGCCGCGAAGCTCCGGGAGTGCGGGCCGCAAGCGGCGCGCCGCGGCCGGATCCTTCTGCGAACGGCGGTCCCGCCCCGACCGCGGACGACGCTTCGACCGGTCCCGCCAAACCGCTGGTCACCGGCGTCCAATGGCCGAACCCCCGCGGGCGGGGCCGCTGTTCGCACTCCCGGCGCCCCAGCCGGTCGCGCCCGGCGCCCCGCGAGGGGCGGCGCGGCGCCCGCGCCGGCCAAGCAGGCGGCCCGCACCTGGTCCGCAGCGGCCTGCGACGAACCCACGGCGAGCTCACGACGAGCCCACGACAAGGCGGCGGACGAGCCGCGCACGACACGTCGGGACGAGGCCGCCGCAGTCCTGCCGACCCGAATCCCGCCCGCTCGCGATTCGCCTGCCGCGACCCCATCCTTTGAAGGCCGCTCCTGCCGATGCTAGAGGGCGCGCTCGCTTAGCTCCACCGGTCCCATGCACAGCCTCAACGACGTCCGCAGCCTGTTCCTGAGCTACTTTGGCGGCAATGACCACGCCGTGCTGCCGTCGGCGCCCCTTGTGCCGCAGAGCGATCCCACGTTGCTCTTCGTCAACGCCGGCATGGTGCCGTTCAAAAACATCTTCACCGGCGCCGAGACGCCGCCGGCGCCACGCGCCGCCACGTCGCAGAAGTGCGTCCGCGCCGGCGGCAAGCACAACGACCTCGACAACGTCGGCTACACGGCTCGCCACCACACCTTCTTCGAGATGCTGGGGAACTTCTCCTTCGGCGACTATTTCAAGGAAGGGGCGATCGAGCTCGCCTGGCGCCTGATCGCCAGCGATCTGAAGCTGGATCCCGACCGGCTGCTCGTCACCGTCCACGTCACCGACGAGGAGGCCGCCACCCTCTGGCGGAAGATCGCTGGCCTGCCGGACGAGAGGATCCTGCGGATCGCCTCGAACGACAACTTCTGGTCCATGGGGGACACCGGTCCCTGCGGACCGTGTTCGGAGATCTTCTACGACCACGGCGCCCATATTCCCGGCGGGCCGCCCGGCTCCCCGGACGAGGATGGCGACCGGTTTGTGGAGATCTGGAACCTCGTGTTCATGCAATACGAGCAGCATGCGGACGGTCGCCGCACCGAGTTGCCCCGGCCGTCGATCGACACCGGCATGGGCATCGAGCGGCTCGCCGCCGTGCTGCAGGGCGTGCATGACAACTACGACATCGACCTGTTCCGAACGCTGATCGCGGCGAGCAGCGAGCTCACCGGTGGCGCGCCGACCAACGGTCCCTCGCACCGCGTGATCGCCGACCATCTTCGCTCCACCTCGTTCCTGATCGCCGACGGGGTCAGCCCGTCCAACGAGGGGCGCGGTTACGTGCTGCGCCGGATCATGCGCCGCGCAATGCGCCACGCGCACCTCCTAGGCGCCCAGGAGCCGCTGATGCACCGCCTCGCGCCTGTGCTCATCGAGGAGATGGGCGGCGCCTATCCGGAGCTGCGCCGCGCAGAGCCGGTGATCGTGGAGACGCTGCGCCAGGAGGAAGATCGCTTCCGTCGCACGCTCGGTCGCGGCATGGCGCTCCTGGACGAGGCGACGGCGCGGCTCGGTCCGGGCGACGAACTGCCGGGCGAGACCGCGTTCAAGCTCTACGACACCTACGGCTTCCCGCTCGATCTCACCCAGGACGCTGTCCGGTCCAAGGGCATGACCGTGGATATCGCCGGCTTCGATGCGGCCATGGAGCGGCAGCGCGCGATGGCTCGCGAGCATTGGGCCGGCTCTGGCCAGGAGGCTCAGGGCGCGGTGTGGTTCACGCTTCGCGACCGGCTCGGCCCCACGATCTTTACTGGCTACGATGAAATCGAAGCCTCCGGCGAGCTGCTCGCGCTCGTGAAGGAGGGCGCAGAGATCGATGCGGCCGCGGTCGGCGACGAGGTCCAGGCGGTGTTCGACCGCACGCCGTTCTACGCCGAAAGCGGTGGTCAGGCGGGCGACCGAGGCGAGATCGAGTGGCGGGGTGGCCGCGCGCTCGTGGTCGACGTGCAGAAAGAGGCTGGCGACATCCACGCCCACGCGTTGAAGATCGTCGAGGGCCGGCTCGAGCTCGGCGTTCACGCGCGCCTCGAGGTCGACGCCGAGCGCCGCGCCCGCACGCGCCTGAATCATTCGGCGGCGCACCTGGCGCACGCCGCGCTCAAGCATGTGCTGGGCCCGCATGTGGCGCAGAAGGGCCAGCTCGTCGACGGCGACCGCATGCGTTTCGACTTCAGCCACGGGGCGCCGCTGAAGGCGGCCGAGATCGAGGCGATCGAGGCGGAGGTGAATGCGGTGATCCGCCAGAACCTGCCGGCGATCACCGAGGAGATGGCGCCGCAGGCGGCGATCGAGGCCGGCGCCGTCGCCCTGTTCGGCGAAAAGTACGGCGACCGCGTGCGCGTGCTCACGCTGGGGCGGGCGCTAGGCGGCGGCGAAGGCGCCTATTCGGTCGAGCTGTGCGGCGGCACGCATGTGGCGCGCACGGGCGACGTTGCGCTCTTCAAGATCACGTCCGAGCAAGGCGTCGCCGCGGGCGTGCGCCGCATCGAGGCGCTGACCGGCGAGGCGGCTCGGCAGTACCTCAACGGTCAGGCCGCTGTGGCGAAGGGGCTGGCCGACCAGTTCAAGGTTCCGGTCGCCGAAATTCCGTCGCGGGTCGAAGCTCTCTCGGGACAGGTCCGCAAGCTTGAGCGGGATCTGGCCGAGGCGCGCAAGCAACTGGCCCTCGGCGGCGGCTCGGGCGGCGGCGCCTCGGCCGTCGAGGACGTCGGCGGGGTCCGCTTCGACGGCAAGGTGGTGGAGGGCGTCTCGCCGAAGGACATGCGTCCGCTGGTCGACGAGGCCAGGAAGCGCATCGGCCAGGGCGGCGTGGTCGCCTACGCGGCGGTCAACGACGGGAAGGCCTCGATCGCGGTCGCGCTCACCCCCGACCTTGTCGGCCGCTTCGACGCCGCCCAGCTCGCACGCGCGGCGGTGGCGGCGATGGGTGGCCAGGGCGCAGGCGGCAAGCCGGATTTCGCCCAGGGCGGCGCCCCCGACGGCGCCAAGGCGGCCGACGGTGTGGCCGCTGTGAGAGCCGCGCTGGCGGCGTAAGGCCCACGCGCGCCGGCCTTTGGCCGCGCCTGGTCTTCTTCCTCCCGCAGCGAAGAATGCCGGCGCGGGGCCAGCTATTTCGTCAGAGCCTTGTCGAGGTGCTCAGCCACCTTGTCGAGGAAGCCCTCGGTGGTCAGCCAGCCCTGATGGTCGCCGACCAGGAGTGCGAGATCCTTGGTCATGAACCCGTCCTCCACCGTGTCGACGCAGACTTTCTCGAGCGTTTCGGCGAAACGGTCGAGGGCGGCGTTGTCGTCGAGCTTCGCGCGGTGCTTCAGGCCGCGCGTCCAGGCGAAGATCGAGGCGATCGAGTTGGTCGAGGTGCTCTCGCCGCGCTGGTATTGGCGGAAATGGCGTGTCACCGTGCCGTGTGCGGCCTCGGCCTCCACCGTCTTGCCGTCCGGCGTCATCAGCACCGACGTCATCAGGCCCAGCGAGCCGAAGCCCTGCGCCACTTGGTCGGACTGCACGTCGCCGTCATAGTTCTTGCAGGCCCATACGAACCCGCCCGACCACTTCAGCGCCGAAGCCACCATGTCGTCGATCAGCCGGTGTTCGTAGGTGAGCGCCGCGGCCTTGTAGTCGGCGGCGAACTCGGTCTCGAAGATGCGCTGGAAGATATCCTTGAAGCGCCCATCGTAGGCTTTGAGGATGGTGTTCTTGGTCGAGAGGTAGACTGGATACTTGCGGTCGAGGCCGTAGCGTAGCGAGGCCCTGGCGAATTCCTCGATCGACTCGTCGACATTGTACATGGCCATCGCGACGCCGCCGCCTGGGTAGTCGAACACTTCCTTCTCGACCACCTGGCCGTCTTCGCCTTCCCACTTCACGGTCAACTTGCCCTTGGCCGGAACCACGAAGTCGGTGGCCCGGTACTGGTCGCCGAAGGCGTGACGGCCGATGATGATCGGCTGGGTCCAGCCCGGGACCAGACGCGGCACGTTGCTGCAGATGATCGGCTCGCGGAACACGACACCGCCGAGGATGTTGCGGATCGTCCCGTTAGGGCTCTTCCACATCTGCTTGAGGCCGAACTCCTTCACGCGCGCTTCGTCCGGCGTGATTGTCGCGCACTTGATGCCGACGCCCCACTTCTGGATTGCATGAGCGGCGTCGGTCGTCACCTTGTCGTCGGTGGCGTCGCGGTGCTCCATCCCGAGGTCATAGTACTCGATCGGCAGGTCGAGGAACGGGAAGATCAGCTTCTCTTTGATCAGCTTCCAGATGATGCGGGTCATCTCATCGCCGTCGAGGTCGACAACGGGGTTCGCCACCTTGATCTTGGCCATTCGGGCTCCGGCGCTTGGTTCTGAGACGCGGCGCTTCAGGTCGTTACGCGTCGCGGGCAGGGCTATAGGAGCTTCCGCGGCGGGGGGGAAGCTTCAGCCCAAACGACGTCGCGGCAAGCTGTGCGGCGAGGCCTACGGGGCTGAGGCACCGCGTCGTTCGCGTCCATGGTTGCCGGGGAGCCCGGCGTGGGCCTAAGCGATCGGGCACGATGCGCCCACTCCCTGTCGTGATCCTCAAAGAGCCGCAGCTGGCCGAGAACATCGGTGCGGTCGCCCGTGTGATGGCCAACTTCGGCCTCGCCGACCTCCGTCTCGTCTCGCCGCGCGACGGCTGGCCCCAGCCGCGGGCCTGGGCGAGCGCGTCCGGCGCCGACTGGCCGCTGGATGGCGCCAAGGTGTTCGCCCGGCTGGAGGATGCGGTGGCGGGCCTTCGCCTGCTGCTCGCCACGACGGCGCGTCCGCGCGAGACCGAGCTGCCGGTCTTCAGCCCGCGCGAGGCGGCCGCTCACCTCCGCGAAGGCGCGGAACAGGGCTGGCCCACCGGCCTGCTGTTCGGCGGCGAGCGGGCAGGACTTGAGACAAACGATGTGGCCCTCAGCCAGGGGATCGTCACCGCGCCGGTCGACGAGCGCTTCCGCTCGCTCAATCTCGCCCAGGCGGTCGCCATCTGCGCCTACGAATGGCGTGTGGCCGAGTCCGCCGCGCCGCCGGCGAATTTCCTGCCGTCGGCTCCGCCGGCCGACCAGGCGGCGATGATCGGTCTCTACGAACACCTGGAAGGCGAGCTGGACGCCGCCGGCTTCTTCCATCCGCCAGAGAAGCGGCCCTCGATGGTGCGCAACCTCCGCGTCGCCCTTTCCCGGGCGCGGATGACCGACCAGGAGGTGCGCACCTTCCGTGGCGTGATCACCGCTCTTTCCAAGGGCCGCGGCCGCGTGCTGGCGAAGCTAGCGGCCAAGCGGGGAGACGGTTAGCCGCTTGCGCGGCGGCTCGCGAGAGGCGCGCCGGCGCCAGCCCAGCATGTGGCGAACGCGCTGCTAACCACCCGGTAGTTCTTCGCGTCTACCTTCGCAGGCCGGGGAGGATCAGCCGGCATGGCCGATGCGGTGCGATCCAGCGAGAGTGCGAGCCGGTCGCGCGCCGACGCGGCTGCGGCCGCGCGCCTCTTCGTCGCCTCCAGCCGCAACATCCCGATCCGCCTCGTGACCGCCACGGCCATCGCGGTGGCTGCGTTGCCGTTCATGCCGTACTGGCTGCCGGCTGTCTGGCTCGCGGCCATCGTCTGCATGGCGATGCTCGAGGTTCGGCTGGCGAAGGCGGTGGAGAGCGGCCTTCGCTTCTCGGCCTGGGAAGGCAGTCCGATCCCGACGGTCGGGCTCAGCGTGACCCAGGGCGTGCTTTACACCGGCTTCATGGCGCTCTTCTGGGCGACCGGCGAGCCGCTGGCGAAAGCCTTCGCCATCGCCCAGACCTGCATCTCCTGCCTTTACGTGCTGCTGCAGTATTACGCACGCCCGAAGATCTTCTTCTGCGCGGCGTCCCCCTATCTTGTCGGCGTGGCGGCGGGGGTCGGCGACATGGCCTCGCGCGCGATCCACCTCGGCAAGCCATGGACGGTGCTGTCGGCGGTGATCGCGCTCGGGCTGCTGTGCAACCTGTTCGTCATGGCGCGCAGCCAGCTGGCCGGATCGCGTGAGGCGCTGCGCCGGGCCAGGGCCGAGGCTTACGAGCGCGGGGTCGCCGCCGAGGCCGCCAATGCGGCCAAGAGCGCCTTCCTGGCCACGATGAGCCACGAGATACGAACGCCGCTCAACGGCGTGCTCGGCATGGCCCAGGCCATGGCCGCCGACGCGCTGGCGCCGGTTCAGCGCGAGCGGCTCGAGGTGGTGCGGCAGTCGGGCGAGGCGCTGCTGGCGATCCTCAACGACGTGCTGGACCTGTCGAAGATCGAGGCTGGCCGCTTCGAGCTCGAGCAGGTGGAGTTCGACCTCTGTGAGCTGATCCGGGGCGCGCACTCGGCCTTCACCGCGCTGGCCAACCGGAAGGGCCTGTCATTCTGCCTCACCGTCGAGGAGCCGGCGCGCGGCGTCTACGTCGGCGACCCGACGCGGGTGCGGCAGATCCTGTACAACCTGATCTCCAACGCGCTGAAGTTCACTGAGCGGGGCGAGGTGCGGGTGATCGCGGCTGCGGCCGACGGCGGACTCGTGCTCAGCGTCGCCGACACCGGCATCGGCATCCAGCCCGATCGCGTGGCCGCGCTCTTCGACAAGTTCACCCAGGCCGACGCCTCCACCACCCGCCGCTTCGGCGGCACCGGGCTCGGCCTGGCCATCTGCCGCGAGCTGGCGGTGATGATGGGCGGCGATGTCTCGGTGGCGAGCATGCTCGGGCAAGGCTCGACGTTCGTCGTCAGGCTGCCTCTGGCCAGGGGCGCCGAGGCTGCGTTCGGGGCGACTGCGGGGGCGACGGAGCAGGAAGACGAGGCGCCCCGCAAGCCCTCCTTGCCCAGGGTGCGCGTGCTGGCCGCCGAGGACAATTCGGTGAACCAGCTGGTGCTGAGGACGCTGCTTCATCAGGTCGGCGTCGATCCGGTGCTCGTTGATGACGGCGCGGCGGCTGTCGCCGCGTGGCGGGCCGAGCCCTGGGACGTGATCCTGATGGACATGCAGATGCCGGTGATGGACGGGCTGACCGCCACGCGCCGCATCCGCGCCGCCGAGGCCGAGGAGGGCCGCCGGCGCACGCCGATCATGGCGTTGACCGCCAACGCCATGTCCCACCAGATCAGCGAGTGTCTCGCCGCGGGCATGGACGGGCACGTCGCCAAGCCGATCGAGGCTCGCCGTCTCTTCGCCGCCCTGGAAGCGGCGCTCGCCGCATCGCGGGACGCGGCGTCGGCGACCGCGGCGGCCTGAGCCGCCCGCCGGCGACCGCCGGCCCGTCGCGGCGAGGGCGCGAGACCCACAGCCCGGCGCGGCGGCGGGCGCCGCCGGTTCGCGCGCTTGACTCCGACTCGGCTCGGTGACGTTACTTCCGGTGCTTCAGCTCTTTGACATCGTTGAGAACGACCTAGAGGCGCGACGGCGCGGCCGGCTCGCGCCTCGGGGCGCCCGCGGACGCGCGGGGCCCCGCCGCCCGCGCCGCGACAGCCCCGGCTTGCGAGGCCGGCGAGGCTGTCTGCGGGAGCTGTGCGAGCGAACGAGGACCTCGCGCGGACGACTGAGCGCCGACCGAATGCAGGCGCGCCGATCATCGCCCGGACGTCAGGCGGCGAAGGCCCGCCCGAACGCCTCGGCCGCCTCGAGAACTCTGCGGTCCGAGAACCTGGGCCCGGTCACCGTCAGTCCCACCGGCATCCCGTTCGGCCCCAGAAGCCCGGGGACATTCACGCAAGGGGTATGCAGCAGCGTCCACAACGCGTTGAACGCGGGCGAACCGGTGAAGCCCAGGCCCACGGGCGCTTCGCCGGTCGTGCTCGGCGCCAACACGGCGTCGAACGACTCCGCGACGCTGGCGAACGCCTGCCGACAGGCGCCGGCGAGATCATAGGCGTCGGTCAGGTCCGCACGGCTGATCCCGCTGGCGTTCGTCGCGATGCCCAGCAACGCCTCATCGAGCAGCTCCGGAGCGGCGCGATACTCGGGCAGGAACGCCGCCCGGCCCTCGGCCGACATGATCCGCATCGCCGCGGCCGGCAGGTCATCGAAGAGCGGCGGCAAGGTCAGGTCGACCAGCCGGGCGCCAGCCGCCGCGAGGCGTTCCGCCCCCGTCGCCAGGGCCGCTCGCGTCGCGGGCTCCGCCTGATCCCAAGACGGCGTGCGGCAGACGCCGATCCGCGCGCCGCGCAACTCGAACGGCGCCGCCGCGTCGCTCGGATCGGGGTCGAAGACGTCGAGCATCAGACCGAGATCCTCGGCCGAGCGCGCGAACCAGCCCAGTGTGTCCAGAGTGGCGGCGAAGCGCTTCGCGCCCTCTGTGCTCGCCAAGCCCCAGGTTGGCTTGAGCGCCCATACGCCGCAGTACGACGCGGGCCGGATGACCGAGCCGGCGGTCTGCGTGCCCAGCGCCAGCGGTGCGTGGAAATCGGCCACGGCGGCCGCCGACCCGCTGGACGAGGCGCCCGGCGTGCGGGTGAGGTCGTGCGGATTGCGCGTCGGCGCCTTGCGCCCGGTGGCGGCGAACTCCACGGTCTCGGTCTTGCCGAACACCACCGCGCCGGCGCTGCGCAACAGGCTCACGCAGGCCGCATCGGCCGCAAGCCACGATCCCGCGTGGAAGGGCGAGTTGTAGCGGGTCGGCATGTCCCGGGTGAGGATCACGTCCTTGATCCCGACAGGCAGCCCGTGCAGCGGCCCGCGCGAGGGCGCCGCATCGAGAGCCCTCGCCTGGGCCAGCGCCAGGTCCGGGTCGAGGAACGCCCAGGCGCGCACCTCGCCGTCGCGCGCCGCCGCTCTGTCGAGACAGGCTCGCGTGAGCGCCTCGGCGCTGAGTTCGCCCGCGCGGATCAGCCGAGAAGCGCGAGCGGCGGTCATGCGGTGCGGTTCGGCCATGGGCCCTCCTCGCCTCAGTGACACATTCCTCCTCACGCAGCGCAATGCCTCGAGGCGCAACTCGCTGACGCTGTTCGGCCGGCGCCGCGCCCGATGTGGACATTGACTTCCGCGCCGAAAGCGACGCCCGAGTCCGCGAGATCCAAGAATCGGACGTTCACGAGCCGGAGGCCGAATGCAGTACGACGACGTCATCCTGGGGCGCCGCAGCATCCGCGGCTACAAGCCCGACCCCGTGCCGAGGGCCCTGATCGAGGAGATCATCGGGCTGGCGATGCGGGCGCCGTCGTCCATGAACACCCAGCCCTGGAACTTCTACGTCATCACCGGCGAGCCCCTCGATCGGATCCGCGCCGGCAACACCGAGCGAAACCTGGCCGGGGTCCCGCAATCGCGCGAGTTCCGGATCGGCGACGCCCCCTTCGCAGGCAAGCACCGCGAGCGGCAGATCGGCGTGGCCAAGCAATTGTTCGCCGCGATGGGGATCGCGCGCGACGACAAGGAAGGCCGGCAGGACTGGGTGCTGCGCGGGTTCCGGCAGTTCGATGCGCCCGTCTGCATCATCGTGACCTACGATCGCGCGCTGCACGGCATGGACGACGCGCCTTTCGACTGCGGCGCCGTGGCGACCGCCCTGGTCAACGCCGCCTGGTCTCGCGGGCTGGGCGCCGTGATCAACAGCCAGGGAATCATGCAGTCGCCGGTGGTTCGCGAGCATGCCGGCGTCGCCGACGACCAGGTGATCATGAAGAGCATCGCCCTGGGCTGGCCCGACGAGACGTTCCCGGCCAACGCGGTCGTGTCCGAGCGAAAGTCGGTCGCGGAGGCGACCGTGTTCGTCGGGTTCGACGACTAGCGACGAGCGGGCGCCACCGCCGGCGGCGGTGCGCCCGTTGCGGACTTAACGCCTGGCGGAATCTGGCCAACGCGACCCGGCCGTGGTCATCTGCCGTCATGCGCGCCGCCAAGACAGCCTGAGGAAGCGACTGCCCGATGATGAAGCTCTACTCCGGCGACCTCAGCCCTTACTCCGCCCGGGTGCGGATGCAGATCTACGCCAAGGGGATCACCGACATCGTCTTCGAGCGGCCGGCGGACTTCGGGACGCCGAGGTTCCGCGAGCGGCTGCCGATCGGCCGCATCCCGGTGCTCGACATCGACGGCGACCTGATGCCCGAGTCCGAAGTCATCTCCGAGTACCTCGAGGAGATCTATCCGCAACCGTCGCTGCTCGGCGCGACGCCGCGTGAGACCGCCCACATCCGCACCGTCGCCCGCCTGGGCGACATCTACCTCATGAACAACATGTTCATGCTCTCGCCCCAGACCCGCGCCGCCTCCCGCAACGAAGGCATCGTCGAGTTGCTCGGCGGCCAGGTGGTGCGCAACATCCGGGCGCTCGACCGGATGATCGGGCGCGACGGCTTCGCCTGCAGCGGCCGCCTCACGTTGGCCGACTGCGCCCTGGTTCCGGGCCTCTTCCTGGTCGAGAACGTGCTGCCGGGGACGGGCCTCGACAACCCAGTGCCGCAAAGCCCCAACGTCGCGGCCTATTGGAGCGCCATCCAGCGGCTGGAGCCCGCCGCCCGCGTCCTCGCCGAACTCCATCGCGGACTGGAGGAGCGCCGCGAACTGATCCGCACCGGCGCCTTCGACAGGATGATGGCCGCCGCGAGGGCCGCGATGGAGGCCGAGGAGCAAAAGGCCGGGGCGTAGGCGCGCCACGGACGGCGCTGCAGGGCATGCGCTGTCGCGAAACCGAGGACGTTCTCGGCGCAGGCGGCTTGGGGGCGTGCCGCGCCCGGAACGGACGTTAGTGGGCTTCCGACGAGCGGACGTCGCGCTAAGTGGTCGGTTGCATAGCCAGCTAAGCGATTGCGGAGATTGCCGGAGCCGACCTCCGCATAATGCGCGGAGATAATGCTTGCGTTTTGCGGAGGAAAAGCCGCATAATCTCCGCGAGAGGTGCGGAGAATGCCTACCTACGTACATGAATTGCGGCCCTGGCCGAAATTCCGATGGAGCGACGAGAAGCTCGCCGGAACGCTGGCTGCCGTCCGCCACCATCAGGGCCGGCTCATCGGCCGCATGGAAGGCCTTGGCTTCAAGCTGAAGACCGAGGCCATTCTGCCATCTCTCACCGAAGAGGTCATCAAATCGAGCGAGATCGAGGGCGAGAAACTCGACCGCGATCAGGTCCGGTCATCCATCGCCAGACGCTTCGGCATGGAGGCAGGCGCGCTGGCGCCCGTCGACCGCAGCATCGAAGGCGTCGTCGAGATGATGGTCGACGCCACCCAGAACTATCACCAGCACCTCACTGCCGAGCGTCTGTTCGGCTGGCACGCGGCGCTGTTTCCAACGGGACGCAGCGGCATGAACAAGATCGATGTCGGTCAGTGGCGGACCGACAAACACGGCCCGATGCAAGTTACATCGGGCGCAGTCGGCAGAGAGCGCGTCCACTACGAGGCGCCCGAGGCCAAGCGTCTCGACGCCGAGATGAACGAGTTCCTCGCCTGGTTCAACAGCAACTCGGGACTCGACCCGGTCCTTGAGGCAGCCGTCGCCCATCTCTGGTTTGTCACCATCCACCCGTTCGAGGACGGAAACGGACGCATCGCCCGCGCGATCGCGGATATGGCCCTCGCCCGCTCTGAGAAGACGCCGTGGCGGTTCTACAGCATGTCGAGCCAGATCCGCGCCGAGCGGCGCGACTACTACAACATCCTCGAAGCCACCCAGAAGGGCGACCTCGACATAACGGCCTGGCTTGAGTGGTTTCTGGGCTGTCTCGACCGCGCGTTCGACAGCGCCGAGCGCATGCTGGCCGGCGTCATCCGGAAAGCCGAGTTCTGGGACGCCAACTCCGGCGCCAAGCTGAACGATCGCCAGCGCGAGATCGTCAACCGGCTGCTCGATGGGTTCGAAGGCAAACTGACCTCGTCGAAGTACGCAATCATCACCAAGACGTCGCAAGATACCGCCTCGCGCGACATCGACGACCTGATCAAGCAGCGCATGCTCGAGAAGGACCCGGGCGGCGGCCGCAGCACCAGCTACTCGCTGGTCGAGCCCGGAGCGAAAATCATGCTGGTCTTCCCCGACAAGCAACACCGTACCGACACCACGCGCGGCGCGATGTTCTGGGGCGAGGCAGGCGACAAGCGCATCTTCTGCCTGATCAGCCGCGAAGCCCTCGACGACCACTTCTCGGACCGCGACCGGTTGAAGCCAAACGAGGCGTTCCTCGCCCACCGCGAGGAGATCGAAGCTTTCGCCAGCCGGAAGTTTGCGCGCGGGCAGCTGGAGCCCGACGGCTCAATCCTGATCCGGACCGGTGACTTTGCGTAGCCAGCTGGACAGCTTCCTCTTGCGCTCCGCCGGCTTTGCCGCCGCGGCGGGCTTAGCCACCGGCGCAGCCCCGTTGTAGTGACGTGACCGGCAAGGATAGCTCCAGTTGCCGACCGAAGGCGCGAGCGAAACCGTTTCGCCGTCGAACATCAGCTTCCAGCCCGCGGACGGTCGACGGCGTCGGCTTCCGTTGCCCGGTAGACGAGTGTCGGGATGCCCCGCGAAGCGGACCAACCCAACGTCCGCTTCGAGCCACAACGAGACGAACGAGGTGGACGCCCGATGGTCCGCGCGCCAGCTGAGCCGGCTGGATGTCCGCGCATCGTCCGCTCGCTGGCGTCCGGGCTCTGTCCATCGTAAGCCGGACCCAGCCCTTGAGCCTGGAGCCGCCCGATGAGCGACGCGATCGTTCCCTTCACTCTCGCCGTCGAGCAGGCGCAGCTCGACGACCTGGCGCGGCGGCTGGATGCGACGCGCTGGCCCGAGCGCGAGACGGTGGACGACTGGACGCAGGGCTCGCCGCTGGCGAAGGTGCAGGCGCTCGTCGAGCACTGGCGGCGACGCTACGACTGGCGCGCGTGCGAGGCGCGGCTGAACGCGCTCGGCCAGTTCAGGACCGAGATCGACGGGCTTGGCATCCACTTCCTGCACGTGCGCTCGCCGCACGCCGGCGCGATGCCGCTGCTGCTGACCCACGGCTGGCCGGGCTCGGTGATCGAGTTCATGAAGGTGATCGGGCCGCTGACCGACCCGGTGGCGCACGGCGGGAAGCCTGAGGACGCGTTCCACGTGGTGGCGCCCTCGCTGCCGGGCTTCGGCTTCTCCGACAAGCCGACGGCGGCGGGGTGGGGCGTGGGCCGCATCGCGGCGGCGTGGATCCAGCTGATGGCGCGGCTCGGC
>JAKAZA010000063.1 GCA_021816155.1 Pseudomonadota bacterium
TGTCACCTGCCTCCCCCTCCGATGAAGCCGCGCGCTCGCCCGACATCGAACACCCGCAAACCGTCGCCGATCCGCGCCGCTATAGCCGAGCTGTGCTAGCGATGTCAGCGTCCCGCTGTTCCCCGGAGCCCGCCGATCCGCGGGTCCGTCGCGGGCGGTCCTGCGGCCGTGGGTTCGCTCGCGGGCCGCGGCTCGGCGCGCAGGATGGTGACCGGCTGTGGCGGGGGGGCCGGCTTGCGGCGCAGTCCGAAACCCTTCGCCGCCAGCCTGGCCGCTTCCCAATGGATCGCCGCGACCACCTTCAGCGTCAGCAGCGGGTGGCGGATGAACGCCGCGGCGAACTCGCGGTCCCGCAGGGGGCGCCGCCGGCCGAGGAAGGTCGCGACGATCAGCGGCGCGCCGGCCGGGTCGCGTCCTACGATCGCGGTCGCGACGCGCTCGGCGGGCGCCGAGATGCGGAAGTCGTAGGTCATGTCGAGCCCGAGAAAAGGCGAGACGAAGAACGTCTTGCCGCCGTCGCGCCGGACCACCTCGCCCGCGTTGGCCGCCGCCTCGAGAACGTAGCAGTGGCGCTCATCGAACGTGTTGTTGACCTCCAGCACCACGGCCGCGAGCTCGCCCGACGGCTGGTGGCAATAGAAGATGCTGAGCGGGTTGAAGACGTAACCGAGCACCCTCGGCATGCAGAGCAGCCGGATCGGGCCGCCGCAGATATCCATCCCCGCCGCGCGCAGGATGGATTCCACCTGCGGCCGCAGCGGCCGCGCCTCGCCGGCCAGGTGGTCTCGATCGTGCAGGCTGAAGATGGCGGGGCGGTTGTAGCCGAACATGCGCAGCCGCCGCTCCATCTGGGGCAGTTCGTCGAGGTCGAGCAGCAGCTGAAAGAGACGATAGCGCAGGCGGTGGCGACGCGGCCGCAGACGCTGGTGGGTGACGGTCCCGTCGTAAAGCGCCCCTTTCACGCGGCGCGCTCCAAAGGCGGCGGCGCGCCGTCGAGGAAGATCCGGCCAGACTCGTTCGCTACGCTCCACGGGCGGCGCACGCCGCCGATAGCCTCGGCGACCGCCAGCCCCGCTTGCAGGCCGTCCTCGTGGAAGCCGGCGCCGCAGTATGCGCCGCACCACCACACCCCGCCCTCGCCCTGGATCGACCACAGACGCTTCTGCGCTCGGAGCGCGGCCGCATCGAACAGCGGGTGATCGTAGCTCTCGACCCGGATCACCTTGGCCGGGTCGGGCGGGCTCGCCGGGTTGAGCGTGACAAACAGCGGCGTCTCGCGCGGCAGGTCCTGCAGCAGGTTCATCCAGTAGGTGACGCAGAGTTCGCGCCCCGCGCCGGCCCCCGACCGGCCGAGGTAGTTCCAGCTCGACCACGCCCTGCGCCGCCTTGGCATGAAGCTGGCGTCCGAGTGCAGCACGGCGACATTCTGCGTGTAGGAGAAGGCGCCGAGCAATGCGCGCTCTCCGGTCGTCGGGCTGGCCAGCAGCCCCAGGCCGTCGTCGGCGTGGCAGGCCACGACGGCCTGGTCGTAGCGTGCGCAGCCGCCAGCCGCGTCGCTGACGAAGACCCCTGCGGGCGTCCGCTCGATGCGCGTGGCCGCCACGCCAAGCCTGGCCGCGGGCGTCACGGACGCGGTCAGCCGCTCGACGTAGGCGCGGCTGCCCCCGACCACCGTGCGCCACAGCGGCTTGCTCAGGATCTTCAGCAGCCCGTGATTTTCGAAGAAGCGGATGAAGGCCGCCGCGGGCAACTCGCGGACCGCCTCTACCGACGCCGACCAGATCGCGGCGGCCTGAGGCAAGATGTGGTCGTCCTGGAACGCCTGCCCGTAACCAGCCGCGCCGAGGTAGTCGCCGAGGCTGGTCATCTGCGCGTCGAGCGCACAGGCGTGCGACGGCGCCTGACGGCAGAACCGCACCAAGTCGCTCAGCATCGACCAGAATCTCGGGCGCAGCAGGTTGCGCGGCTGGGCGAACAGCGTCGTGAGATCGGTCGAGGCGTATTCGAGGCCGCCGTCGTCGAGCGAGACGCCGAACGACATGTCGGTGAAAGCGGTCGGCACGTCGAGATGACGGAAGAGCGCGGTCAGGTTCGGGTAGTTGGCCTCGTTGTAGACGATGAACCCCATGTCGACGGGGATCGGGCCGCGCGCCGAGGGAGCGTCGACGGTGTGGCTGTGTCCCCCGAAGCGGGACGCGGCCTCGTAGACGACGACCTCGTGCTTCTGCGACAGCAGCCAGGCCGCCGACATCCCGGCGATGCCCTGACCGATCACGGCGATCCTCAGCCGGCGCGCCGCGCCGGGCGATTGTCCACGATCCAAGCTCACCAATGCAGACCCCCTCGACTGCGGGCGGATTACGCCGGGCGCCGGCCGCAGCGGCGCGGCGCCCGTCTCGAGGTTTACGGCGCGGTCGTGTCAGCGGATCAGAAGCAGGACCAGGATTTGCTGATCCAGGGCCGGAACGAACGCGTAAAGGCGGCATGTATGCGATCGCAGTCGATCATGGCGGCCACGTTTCGGGAGGCGGGGTGTTCCGACCCCCGGGCCGGCGGCTCGTGAACGAGGGCCCTCACGCCGCGGGCGACGCGTTCGCCGAGATGATCGCTGCGATCGCCGTCCGGGCCGACCGCGAGGCCTTCGCCGCGCTGTTCGGCCACTTCGCGCCGCGGCTGAAAAGCTATCTGCTGCGCCTCGGCGCCGAACCGGCGCTGGCGGAGGAACTGGCGCAGGAGACGTTGCTGACGGTCTGGCGAAAGGCCGCCACGTTCGACCGCGCCAGGGCCGCGCCCGCGACGTGGATCTTCACCATCGCGCGCAACCTGAGGATCGACGCGCTGCGGCGGTCCAGCCGCCCCACGTTCGACGACGACCCGTTCGACGCCGAGCCGCCGGAAGCGCCCGATGCGGCGCTCGCCATCGCGCAATCCGAGACCCGCGTCCGCGCCGCGCTCGCGGCGTTGCCGGTCGAGCAGGCCGAGGTGATCCAACTCTCGTTCTTCGCCGACAAGCCGCACGCGCAGATCGCTGAGGAGCTTCGGCTCCCGCTCGGAACCGTCAAATCTCGGCTGCGCCTGGCGATGGGGCGGTTGCGCGGCCTGCTGGGAGACCTCGCTTGAGCCAGCCCACCCGCCATCCCGCCGACGATTTGCTGCTGGACTACGGCCGCGGCGTGCTCGAGCCCGGCCGATCGCTGGTCCTGAACGCCCATCTCGGCGTCTGCCGCGCCTGTCGCGCCGTCGTGCGGGCGGTTGAGGCCGTCGGCGGCGTGTTGCTGCAGGACCTTCCGCCGTCGGAGATGGCCGCCGACGCCCTCGACAGGGCGCTCACGAAGCTGGAGGTCGGGACAGCCGCACCGGCCGCGCGGCCGCCGCAGCCGTCCGACTGGATCCGCATTCCCGGCGAGGTCGTCGACGCGGCGCGGCGTGGGCGCCGGTGGGCCGCACCGGGAGTCTGGGTGGCGAACGTTACAGGAGACGCGCGACGCGGGCCCAGAAGCTACCTGCTCCGCGTCGCCGCCGGCATGGCGGTGCCGCGCCACACGCACGACGGCGGCGAGTTCACCTGCGTCCTCAAAGGCGCGTTCGAGGACCGCGGCGTGGTCTACGGCCCCGGCGACTTTGTCGCCTGCGACGAGGGTGTGGAGCACCGGCCGCGCGTCACTTCGGACGGCGAGTGCGTCTGCCTCATCGCGGCGGACAGTCCGCTCGTGCCACGCGACCTGATCGGCCGGATCTTCCAGCCGTTCGTCGGCATCTGACCAAGGTCGCCATGCCGCTCGCAGCGCTGATCGCCGCCGTGACCGCAGTCCTGTGCCTCGCCATGGCGCTGGCCTGGGGTCTGCAGCGCCGGACCGGCGACGGCGGCTGGGCCGATGTTGTCTGGAGCTTCGCCACGGGTGCGGCCGGAGTCGCCTACGCGCTGGCGCCGACAGCCGGCTTCCGGGCCGGACCACGCGCGCTGTTGGTCGCGCTGCTCGCGGCGGCCTGGTCGGTGCGGCTCGGTGCGCATCTGTGGCGACGCACCGTGCGGGCGCGAGCCGAGGACGCCCGCTACGCGGAGCTGCGCCAGGCGTGGGGCGCGGGGTTTCAGGCGCGCATGTTCGGGTTCCTGCAAGTCCAGGCGGCGGCCTCGGCGCTGCTTGCGCTGGCGATGCTGGCCGCGGCCCGCAACCCGGCGCCGTTCCCAGCCTGGAGCGACGCCGCAGGTCTCGGCCTGTTCGTTCTCGCCATCGCAGGGGAGAGCGTCGCGGACGCGCAGCTGGCGCGCTTCAAGGCGGCGCCGGGCCATCGCGGTCGACTCTGCGAGGCCGGGCTCTGGGGCTGGTCGCGCCACCCGAACTACTTCTTCGAATGGCTTGGCTGGCTCGCCTACGCGGCGATCGCCATCGGACCCGACTTCCGTCGACCCGCGAGCTTCGTCGCCCTGGTCGGGCCGACGCTCATGTTCGTGCTTCTCCGCCACGTCTCGGGCGTGCCCGCCACCGAGCGGGCGATGGCGAAATCGCGCGGCCCGCTCCTCGCCGCCTACCAGGCGCGGGTCAGCCCCTTCGTTCCCCTGCCGCCTCGCCGGCGGACCATCAGTGAGACCCCGCAATGAGCCTCGCCCGCCTTGCCGCGTCCGCCGCCGAACGTGCGCCGTTGCCTGACGCGGTCGCCCGCTTTGGCGTCGGCCGCCTGGTCGAACGGACGCGCCGAAAGCTGGACGCCGAGCGGACCGACGAGGGCCTTTTCACGCGCGAGATGGCGCGGCGGCCGATCGCGCTGGCGCCCGATGTCGCCAATCGCCAGCACTACGAGCTGCCGGCGGCGTTCTTCGAGCTCATCCTCGGCCCGCGGCGCAAGTACTCGTCGTGTCTCTACGAGCCGGGAAGCACGCTCGCAGAGGCCGAGGACGCCGCACTCGCCGCGACTTGCGCCCACGCGGCGATCGCGGACGGCCAGGATATCCTCGAGCTCGGGTGCGGCTGGGGCTCGCTGAGCCTCTGGCTGGCCGAACGTCACCCCGCGAGCCGCATCGTCGCGGTCTCCAACTCGGCCCGGCAGCGCGCCTTCATCGAGGCGGAGGCCGAGCGGCGCGGTCTCGCGAACCTGCGCGTGACGACCGCCGACATGAACGACTTCGCGATCGAGACGAAGTTCGACCGGATCGTATCGGTCGAAATGTTCGAGCACATGTCGAACTGGCGCGCCCTGCTGACGCGCGTCCGCGGCTGGTTGAAGCCGGACGGACGGCTTTTCCTGCACGTGTTTACGCATCGCACTCGGCCCTACGCCTTCGATGTCGCGGACGCAGCCGACTGGATCGCCCAGCATTTCTTCGCCGGCGGCATCATGCCGAGTCACGGACTGATCCGGCGCTTCGGCGACCTGTTCGAGGTCGAGGCGGAATGGCGGTGGAGCGGCGAGCACTATCGCCGCACGGCCCTCGCCTGGCTCGCCAACTACGATCGTCACGGCCCTGCGATCGCGCACATCCTGCGGGGCGTCTACGGCCGGGATTGGCGATTGTGGCGGCGGCGCTGGCGGCTGTTCTTCCTGGCCACCGCCGGCCTCTTCGGCGCGGAGGCCGGCGAGGTCTGGGGGGTCAGCCACTACCGCCTCAGGGCCGCGCCGGACCCTGCGACAGTCGGTATTCGATGACCGAGCCGTCGGCCAGACGCCCGACGAGGCCCACCCAGGCGCCGTCGCGCCCGTAGTAATCGTCGATGCTGGCGTCTCCGCGGAAGCCGATCCGGCTGGCCAGAACCGCCGAGCCGTCGGCGAGCCGGATCGTCGCGAGCCCAGCGTTGGAGACGTGTTCGTGCAGCAGCCTGCCGTCCTGCGGATTGAACAGCGGCGCGCTGGCGATCTTCCTGTTCCAGTGGGTGAACGGCAGCGCCGCCGCAGGGACCGTGATCGTACGTCCGGGTGATGGAGCGATCAGGACGCAGTCCGCTCGCCGGACCGCGGAAACCGACGCCAACCGGCCATTCTGATTGGTCCTGGTCCGGATGCCTGCGAACGCGCCGTCCTGCCACTGCTCGACCGCCTCATGATGGTAGCTGAAGATGGTGATCGGGCCGAGCTTCACCGCGAAGTCCGCGACCGTGCGGACCGTCAGCGCGCCGGGCGCCGTCTCGAACGTCATCGCCTGCGCGCCGACCCGCTGACCGTTCCTGAAGGCCTCGAAGCGCAGCGCTCGCACCGGCCGGTTGGCGGCGATCGCGGGTGTGCAGGCGATGGCGGAGAAGCAGGCCAGGAAAAGGCGGCGTGTGACGGCGGAGGGAGCGTCGCCCATCCACTGCGTACGCGGTCGCACCGCAACCGGATCATCGGAAGGTGTCGTCGTGAAGGCCGGCTTGATTGGAATCGCCGCGGGGGACATCGTCGTTGCGCGACGGTGACAGCGCCGCGGAATTCACACCGCCACTGAACCGCTGGTTGTCAGGGCGGCCGCAAGTGGGTCTCATCGTCGCCGGGTCGGTTCGACTGGAGCTGTAGTGGTGCGAGAGTACGTGTACTTCGTCCGCGATGATCGCCGTGATGCACCGGTCCAGCGGCGTGTGCGCCTGCATGGCTACGAGGAGGCCTGCAGGCTGGCGGAGCGGATCCTCCGCGAGACCTATCATCACCTCAGCGTCGAGATGTGGTCGGAAGGCAAGCCGCTCCTGACCGTCGAGACGGGCGGGGCGGACGCCGCCTGAGGGGCCCGGGCGACTTCCCGCGGCGCCGCTCGGCGATTTGAGTAAGCTCGGAACCGCGGCGCGCTCGCCAGGTCGACCGTCAGGATTCGCCGATGCCATTCGGACCGTTGCCGACCAACACCGTCGCCGGCGCCTTCCTGCTCGGCTTCCCGGCCCTGTTCTCGATCGTGAATCCGATCGGATCCGCCCTCGTGTTCTACAATCTGGCCACGGGCCATAGCCACGCCGAGCGCATTGTGCTGGCGAGGCGCATCGCGATGTACGCGCTGGTGCTGCTGCTGGGCTCGATCTGGCTTGGAAGCTATGTGCTCAACTTCTTCGGCGTGAGCCTGGGCGCGCTTCGCGTGGCGGGCGGCCTCGTGGTCGGCGTCAGCGCCTGGAACATCCTGATGGCGCCGGACCCTCCCGCGGCCGTCCCGATTCAGTCCACGGCGTCGCCGGCCGAGCTCTCGTCGAAGGCCTTTTTCCCACTCACCATGCCGATCACCACGGGACCGGGCTCGATCTCGGTCGCCATCGCGCTCGCGTCAGAGCGGCCGACGACCGGCATGGGCGTCCTCGAGTTCTTCGGGGGCCTGAGTCTCGCCGCCGTCGCCATCGTCGTCCTCGTCTACCTTTCTTACGCCGGCGCCGATCGGGTCATGCGTCTCGTGGGCGAGAACGGCGCCCGCGTGGTGAGCCGCCTCGCCGCCTTCCTGCTGCTTTGCATCGGGGTCCAGATCCTGGCGACCGGCGCCGAAGCGCTGCTCGGCCCCTGGGTGATCCACACGGCGCGCCAGGTTTGACCGCCGGCGTCCGGTGGTGGGCGCTAGACAAGCCGCGCAGCCTGGAAGGCGGCCCAGACGATGACCGCGACCAGGGCGGCGCAGACTGCGCTGAACGCCCAGCCGCAGAGGATCGCGAGGCCGTCGCGTCGCACCAGTCCCGCAGCGAAGGCGACGATCCCCAGGCCGGCCGCCGAGTGGGCGATCGGCGCCGGCGTAAGCAGCACCGCGGACAGCGCCATGCAGGCGACGGCGACCACTCGAACATGAGCCGGATGAAGCAGCGATCCGGCCCTCGGCCGGACGAGCTGCTCCAAGCGTCGCGTCACGCGTGACAGTCGCCCGAGCAGCGTGGAAGCGCGCCGCCCTTCGATGGCGAGGTTCTGGCACGCCCGCGGCAGCCACGGCGTCCGACGACCGGCGGCCAGCTGCGTAGACAGCAACAGCATCGGTGCGCCGAGCGCCGCGGCCGGACCTGGGGGCATGACGATGGCGGGCAGCGCGATGACGAGCAGAAGCGCGGGAACCGACGTCGAGCCGAGCGCATCCATCAGGTCCGCAACGGAGATCCTGGCACCCTCCGCGCCGGCGGTCTCCTGAAGGCGCGCGAAGAGGCTGGACAGCGATCTGTCGAACGCCGGCTCTGGCGGCGGCTCGCCGGCTGCCGGGCCGTCGCCGACGCGCGGAGGGCCCTGAAGGTCCGCCATGGCGGGCGCGGGCCGGAACCGGGAGGGCGGCCGAGGGGGTGCTGGCACGGCGGTCGCGTCTCCTTCGCTGGCGGCGGGCGCCGCGTTCCTGAAGCTAGACGCCGCCGCGGCGCCACTACCGCCGGTGGGCGGCGGAAAAGCCGTTCTATCGCCTTGCCGCCGCGCCCCACTGGCGCGACCGGGCCGTGTCGGCTTAGGAAGCGCCGGCAATCGAAAACGTCGCCGGGCGGCCGTGTCGTCCAGGCCTCGCCGGATCGAGTAACCCGCTTGGACGATTCCTCCGCCAAGCCGCTGCTGGCCGCCTACTTGCGAAAGCGGGCGGACCTCGTGCGCTATTTCGCGCTGCGCCTCAAGTCTGCGGCGCTCGCCGAGGATGTCGTCCAGGACATCTACGTGCGCATCGCATCGGCCGACACAGGGCAGGTCGCCAACCCTTCAGCCTACCTCTACCGGCTGGGCGCCAACCTCATGCTCGATCGGCTCAAGCAACGACGGCGGGCCGAAGCGCGCGACGAAGCCTGGCAGGAGGGCTTTCTCGTCCGCATGGGCGGCGAGGCCGTAGCGGAGGATCCGCCGGCAGACGCCGCGTTCGCCGCCCGCCAGCGGCTGAGACGCCTCGTCTCGGCGCTGGACGATCTTCCGCCCCAGCGGCGCCGCGCGTTCGAGCTGCACAAGCTCCAGGGGCTGAGCCACGCCGAAACCGCTGCGGAGATGGGCATTTCGCGGAGCGCGGTGGAGAAGCACATCATTGCGGCGCTGCAACAGCTGGTCGCTCTGATCGGTCCCGAGGAGGACGGGGCATGAGGGACAGGGGCGGCCGCAACGTCTTGCTCACGAAAGGCCCGCGAGCGCGGGCAGGCGGATGTCGATGAACAGGGCGGGCGCTCCGACCTATGGCGATGCGAAGGGGGAAGCGGCGGCCTGGGTCGTGCGCGTCCATTCCGACGCTGCGACAGAGGACGACTGGCTGGCGCTCGAGGCATGGCTTGCGGCTTCGGAAACCCGCCAGACTGCGTTCGAGCGGGCCGAACGCCTGTGGTTGGCCTACGATGAGCCCGAGCTGAAGCGGTTGGCGCAGCCCCAGGGGGTCGTGGTCCCCATCGAGCCGCGCCGGCGACCGATGCGGCTCGCCTGGCCGCGCGTCGCGGCGATGGCGGCGAGCTTCATCGCAGCGCTGGCGGTGGCGGCGGGAGTCTACTTGTGGCGCGCCGCGCCGACGGCCCAGACATACGTCACCGCGGTCGGAGAGGTGCGGGACGTACGCCTTGCGGACGGCACGCACGTGCGGCTGAACACCGATACGCGAATCACCGTGCGGATCGGCCCAGGCGGCCGACGCGTGACCCTCGAGCGCGGGGAGGCCATGTTCGACGTGACGCATGATCCGGCGCGGCCATTCGAGGTCCTGGCCGGCGATCAGCGCGTCGCGGACGTCGGCACGCGCTTCGACGTGAGCCTCTACGCCCGCATGCTGACGGTCACGGTCGCCAGCGGTGTCGTCGAGGTCGGCGATCTGCCCGGCGTCGGCGGCGCGCCGACGTACAGGCTGACGGCTGGCGACCAGCTGCGGCGAGACATCGGCGCGGCCGTCTCGGTGACCGGTCGCGCGTCCGTGGCCGACGCGCTGGCGTGGACGAACGGATACCTCATCTTCCGCGACGCGACCCTGGCGCAGGTCGCCCGCGCGCTGAACCGATATTTCGCCACGCCGCTGCGGCCGGCCGCGTCTGTCGCGTCCCTGAGGTTCTCGGGCGTGCTGATGCTCGACGGGGAAGACACCGTGGTCGGGCGACTGGAGGGATTCATGCCCGTGCGGGCCGTTCGCGGCGCCCAGGAGATCGTGTTACAGCCGCGGTAGTTCGTTCGAGAGCCGCCACGCTTGCCTCCCGCGCCGTTCCGCGCCTGTCCGCCGCGCGGCGTCGCGGCCCTCGGCGCAGCCTTTCTCTGGACCTTGGCGCCGTCGATGGCCGCGGGCCAGGAGGCGGCAGTCGCCTTCAAGGTCCCCCCGGGTTCCGTCGCGACCGTCGTGACCGCGTTCGCGGTGCAGGCGCGTGTCTCAGTGTCGGCCGCGGATGTCGGCGGCTGCGGGCCGAGCGCCGGGGTCGTCGGCAGGATGCGCCCGACCGAAGCGCTGACCCGTCTGCTGGCGAACACCAGCTGCCGCTACCGGGCGCTCGACGCGCGCACCTTCGTCGTCTTCAGGCCGCGGACGCCGCCGCCCCGGCGCAAGCCGGCGCTCTCGCCGGCCTCGCCGAAGGCGATGTCGCCGTCCGCCGGCCAGCTTTCCGAACTGGTCGTGACCGCTGGGCGTCGGCCGGTCCTGCTGGACCGCGCGCCCTATTCGGTCAGCGTCGTGACGGGGAAGGATCTCGCGCAGACCGGCGTCACCGACATCGGCGACGTTGCGCTGATGGCGGCCGGCCTCACCACCACCGATCTTGGTCCCGGGCGGGACAAACTCTTCCTGAGGGGCCTGTCCGACGGCCCGCTCACCGGCGAGACCCAGTCCACGGTCGGGTTCTATCTCGACGGCGCGCGCGTCACCTACAACGCGCCGGACCCCGACCTGAAGCTCGTCGACATCGACCAGATCGAGATCCTGCGCGGTCCGCAGGGTGCGCTCTACGGCGCCGGATCGATCGCGGGACTGGTCCAGGTGACCACCCGGCGTCCGGACCTCTCGGCCTGGTCGGCCGAAGCCGACGCCAGCGGATCGGCGACCCAGTCGGGCGCCCCGGGCTGGTCGGGCGACGCCGTGCTCAACATGCCGCTGGTCAAGGACAGGCTCGGCGTGCGCCTCGTCGGCTATGACGAGGTCGACGGCGGCTACATAACCGACGTCGGGCTTGGGCTCAGCAACGTCAACCGCGTCGCCCGCGAAGGGCTGCGCGGCGAGGCCGACTGGCAGGTCAGCCCGACGTGGAAAGTCGAAGCGACGGCGGTCTGGCAGTCCATCAACTCGGCGGACACGCACTACGCCGACCCGGCCATCGGCCCGCTCGCGCGGCGGGTCTACCTGCAGGAACCGCACAACAACAACTTCGCCGAGGCGTCGGTGCGCGTGCAGGGCGTCGAACCGTGGGGCGAACTGGATCTCACCAGTTCGGCGACCAGCCATCAGTTCGACAGCCGCTACGATGCCTCGCTTGCGCTTCCGCAGTTCGTCCCCGGGGCAGCCATCGCGCCCAGTCCGTTCGACGAGGCGGACGGAACGCGCGCCTTCGTGAACGAACTGACGGCGAGTTCGCCCGACTCTGGGCGGTTCCGCTGGCTGGCTGGCGCCTTCGTGAGTTTCAGCGACGATGATCTGCTGTCGACGCTCATGACTCCGGTCGGCGGCCGCGCGGGCGCGATCGCGTACAGTCAGAACCGCAACGATTCTATCGTCGAGGGAGCGGTCTTCGGGCGGGTCTCCTACGAGGTGCTGCCGCGCGTCACAGTCTCCGCCGGCGGCCGCTGGTTCCGCGACGCGATCTCGACGAACGCAACGACCGCGCAGCCGCTGGCGGGGCTGACCAGCGCATTCAGCGGTCGTCTCGCGTTCAGCGGCTTCGCGCCGCAGCTGATCGTCCGATATTCGCCGACGGACGCCGCCAGCGTCTACGCCCAGGCCTCGGAAGGATATCGGGCCGGGGGGTTCAACACCGCCGGGCTGGTCGGGCAAGCCTTCTCAGCCACGGTGGCGGGGGCGCAGCCGCCGAGGCAGTTCAAGGGCGACGAGCTCTGGAACTACGAGACCGGCCTCAAGCTGCGACTCTTCGACGGTCGTGCGCAGCTGAGGGTGGCGGGCTTCTACATGGTCTGGAACAGCGTGCAGAGCGACCAGTTGCTGCCGAACGGACTGCCCTACACCACCAATCTCGGCGACGGCCGGGACTTCGGCAGCGAGTTCGAGGCGGACGTCCGGCCTGACGACCACTGGCGCGTGCAGGCCAACGCGACCCTGAGCGAGCCGGACCTGACGCACCCAAATCCGGCGTTCGCGGCCGCGCCGGAGAACGGCCTGCCCGGTGCGGCGAGTTTCTCCGGGGCTGTCGTGGTCAGTTACGCGCGGCGATTGCCGCGCGGCCTGACGCTGCGGCTCATGAGCGCCTACGGCTGGGTGGGCGCGTCCCGCCTGACGCTCGATGCGACGACGTCAGCCGTGATGGGGAACTACGGCTACAGCCGGTTCGGCGCTCAGCTCGAAGGCGGGCGTTGGACAACCAGCCTGTTCCTGCAGGCTCCGTTGACTGGGCTTGGCGACACCTTCGCCTACGGCAATCCGTTCAGCTTCCGCTATTTCCCGCAGACGACCCCCCAGCGCCCGACGACCGTGACCTGGACGGTAAGCCGTCGGATTCCGTGACGCCGGGGTGAGGGAGGCGATGGATGATGTCGTCTTACGGACAGGGTGACTGCTGCAGCCACCTCGGAGACGTGACGATGCCATACGCTTGGGCCCGCGCGCGGTCCGCCCGCCCCCGTTGCCCAGGACCCCCGCCGGCCTGAGCGCACAGGCGCTAGCCGAGCGCCTTCGGCCGGCGCCGCCCCTTTTGGCGGCGCCGAGGCCTCGCCTCCAATGACGGAGACCGTCGACGTCCCTCCCGCCCGCAGGCTCGATCTACAACCTCCCGGAGCTCCGCGCCGTTCGGGACGGCTACGTCTATGGATTCCGGGCGATGGCGGCGCCGTGCGAGGTGCGCCTCGACAGCTATGACAAGGCGCTCGCCGAGAGCATCGGGCACATCGCCGAGACGGAGGCGCTGCGCATCGAGCGCAAGTTCAGCCATTCCCGGGCGGACAACGTCGTCGCCGAGATCAACGGAGCGGCTGGCGCGCCCATGAGGGTGGACGACGAGACGGCGGACCTGCTCGACTACGCCGAGGCCTGCTGGCGGCTGAGCAAGGGGCGATTCGACATCACCTGCGGCGTGCTGCGCCGCGTCTGGCGGTTCGACGGCTCGGACCAGGTGCCCAGGCGGCGGCAGGTGCGTGAGCTGATGCCCTTCGTCGGATGGGGGAAGGTCCTGTGGCGGCGGCCCCACCTGACGCTCCGGCCCGGCATGGAGATCGACCTCGGCGGCCTCGACAAGGAATACGCCGTCGACAGCGCGCTCGGCCTCGTCAGGCGCGAAACCCGCGCGCCGGTGCTGATCCGGTTCGGCGGCGACGTCGGCGTCACCGGGCCGCGCGCCGGGTTCGGCCGCTGGCGGATCGCGGTCGAGCCCGCGGACGAGTCCGCCGCCGCGGACACCACGCTCGAAATATCGGTCGGCGCCGTGACCACCAGCGGCGATGCGCGCCGGTTCCTGCTGAGGGACGGCGTTCGCTACGGCCACGTCCTGGATCCGCGCACCGGATGGGCGGTGAAGGACGCGCCGCGCTCGGTGAGCGTCGCGGCCGACACCTGCATGGAAGCCGGGCTGATCTCCACGCTGGCGATGCTGCAGGGCCGCAACGCCGAGAAGTTCCTGCGCCGCGAAGGGGTGCGCGCCTGGTGGGTGCGGTAGGGCGCCGGGCGCGTTGTCCTGGCGTCAGAATTGCGTGTGGACGCGCACCGCCCCGATCGAGACGGGACCGCGTTCCCGGTCGTAGGCGGGATTGTCGACGAACTGGTAGTCGAAGCTGAGCCGCAGCGGGCCGATGACAGCGATGTCGTAGTAGCTTTCCAGGATCTTCTCGGGCCCGGCGCTCGGCAGCCTGCCGTCGCCGACCAGGATGCCGAGGCCGCCGTCGGCGAAGAACGCCTGGTGGATGCGGGAGATGCCATTCACGACGCCCGCCAGGCCGAAGACGTCGTTCGGCCGTCCCCAGCGCCCGCCCTGCACGGAGACGCCGCCGGAGACCGTCCGGTCCACGTCCGTGAACTCGAACGGCTCAAGCCGTCCGTCCGCAATCCCTGCGCGGAGGAAGGCGCCGATCCCGGCGGTGATCTGCTGTTGAACGTCGAGGCTGATCCCTGGACGGCTGCGGTAACGGCGCACCGCCGCTATGTTGGCCGGCCCCCCGGTCTGCTGCGCCAGGCGGATGGCGTCGGCGAAGGCGCCCATGCGGGCCTCGGTCAGATATCCGGTCACCTTGACCGCGCCGGGCTGGCCGTTGATCTCGTGGTCCTCCTCCAGTTCGCCCACGAGCTGGAATTGTTGGAACGTCGGATCGAGCGCCGCCGAGTTCGGCACAGTGGTGAGGTCGAACACGCCGCCGCGGGCGGCCCAGCGCCCCTCGTACAGTTCGGCGACCGCGCCGTAGGTGTACCCCCAGGCGTTGGCCGCGTAGTCGAACGTCCCTGCGTCGATCACCGTCCAGTTCAGGAAGTCGCCGCGCGGATCGTGGGCGTACTGGTTGGTGTCGAAGATGTCGACGACGCTGAACTTGCCGACAGTCAGCACCAGGCGATCCGCCGTCTGGGCGCCGGCGAGCTGGTTGATGTCGGCGTCGACCGCCTGGGTCGCTCCGCCCAGGTCGATCGTCTGCCGCAGGAACAGGCGCGGCAATTTCGCATAGGGAGCGGCGGCGCCGACCTTGTACGCCTCGCCGCTGGGAAAGCCGGCGATCCCGAGGGTGTTGTTCAGTCCGAACCCCTGATCGATCTCCGGATTGATCCAGATTTCCGCGCCGCTCCACGGCCTGACGCCGGCGAACAGGGTGATATCGGTCGTCTCGCGGCCGTTCGGATCGGCCGGCAGGCTTTGCGGGCCGGAGAACGGCGACCGGAAGCCGGCGTAGCCCTGCCAGACGACGGTGGCCTGGCCATGGACCGCCCATGTCTGCTGCTGCTGCGGCTGCTGCGGGCCGTCGCTCTGGCCGTCGGCTGCGGCCGTTCCGCCGAGGCCGAAGAGAAGGCCGCTCGCGACCAGCGCAAGCGCGCCGGCGCGGGCCGCCGCGGATTGGCGAGGCGGATCGCTCGCGCCGATGGCGCGCTTCTGCGGGCTGATGTGACTGCTCGCCACGTGGCGCACCCCCCCTCGAGTTCCCATCGCGGGAATAGCGGACAGTTCTGCGTCGAGGAACTTCCCCTTCGCACCATAGGGGCAGGCGCGGATCAGTCTGTGAGCGCGATCACCGGCGCGAAGCCGCCGCCGGGCGCGCGGAAGTTGGTGGTCCGGCCCTGGTGGAGCCGTGCGGCGGCCAGCGGCACTTCGCCTGCGCGGGCTTGAAGAACAGGGACCGGCGGCTGCGCCCAGAGGGCTTCGGCGTTCTCCGCCGACACGAGGCGTGAGCGCGGTATGCGGGCCAGCGCTTGGCGATCCGCCTGCGAGGCGCCGAACGCATCGAGCTTCGCCGAATCGCCGATCACAGCCTGGAGGCCGCGGCGCTCGAAGGGCCGCCGAGCCAGCAGGGCGTTCAGCAGCGCCCCGGCAGCGGCTGGGCCAGCCAGAGCCGCAGCAGGTGGCGCTTCAGCTCCGGCGCGTCCCAGTCCTCGTACGCCGTGCGCTTGTGGAGGACGGAGGAGTTCTTGAGGAACTGCATGTCGCCCGGCTGGAAGTCCATTTCGAGGTAGTCGGCCGGATCGTTGGCCGCGGCCTCGATGAACGCCACCGCTTCGATCTGGCCCTGCGTGAGGCGCGGGGCCGCAGGGTGCTGCTGGCTTTCGCGGATGTACCAGGGAATGAAGAAGAACCGGAGGCGCCCGTCCTCCATGCGGCAGAGAGGCTGCTCGAACCACGGATTCCCGCCGGGCCTGTGCTGGCCCTGGGTGTCGAACGGGAACGGTTCGAACAGCGTCGGGACCAGGCCGGGTCGTTCGCGGACCATGCGGTTGAAGATGGTCGCCGAGCTCACGATGCGGCTGACGCCGCCGCTCCGGGCCGTGCGAAGGCAGAAGAGCCCGATGATGTTGGCGCCGTCGGTGTGGAAGTCCTGCTCCGCCCGGGTCTTGTAGAGCCGCACGCCATAGGCGTCGGGATCGGCGCCGGTGTCGCGGACATGGCCGATGAGGTCGCCGTCGGTGTTCTGCGACACGGCCCGGCCCATGTGCAGGCCCAGGCCCCAGTAGACCCCCGTGCATACGCTCTGCGGATGCCGATCGGCCGGGAAGCCTCGCAGCAGGATGAAGCCGCAGCCGCTATCCAGTTCGCTCATCCAGGCTGCGACCTTCGGCGCGAGCGTCGGCAGCGGGAAATCGTCCCGCGTCCAGCTGAAGAGGTCCTTGGCGGCCGCGCGCCGATAGGCCGCCAGCAGCTCCTCGATCTCAGCCGGCGTGAAGGCATGGCGCCAGGCCGAATTCTCGGCGATCTCCGGACCCCGCCAGACATCCGGCGTTGCGAGCCCGGTCGCGGGGATCGCCTCCAGGACTTCCCGTGTCTGCATATCGGCTCCGTTGCGGAATTCCATATTTCGAGAATATGCGAAATAATGGCGCAGGACGCCAGAGCCCTTCGTCATGCGAGCGCGACGGGCTCGCGCACCTTGATCGGCGAGATCGCACAGCCCAAAAGGCGCCCTTCGAGAACCACCATCGGACCGGCGGATGTCAGAAGCTCGCAGCCTCAATCCGGCGCCGCGCCTCGTCCTGTTCGCGGCGGTCGCGGTGGCGGGCCTCTTCTATGTCAAGTGGATGCCCTATTGGGACCGCGCGTTCGTTGCGGCTGCGGATCACTCGATCGGTCAGTCGATCCTCATGGGGAAGGCCGCCCATCCGCCCGCGCCATCGTGGAGCGCGGCGGTCGGATACGCCGTGGCCTACGGGAAGGCGATCTGGCAGGCGCTGGTCGTCGGCCTTTTGATCGGATCCGGGGTGCAGGCGCTGCTGCCCGCCGATTGGGTGTCGCGGCTGCTCGGCAAGACGCAGTTCGGCAGCGTCGTCGCGGGCGGCCTGCTCGCGGTGCCGGGGATGATGTGCACCTGCTGCGCGGCGCCGGTGGTTGCGGGGATGCGCCGACAGCAGGCCTCGCCCGGCGCCGCGATCGCCTTCTGGCTCGGCAACTCGGTGCTGAACCCAGCGACGCTGATCTTCACCGGCTTCGTCCTGGGATGGCGCTGGACCGCGCTGAGGCTCTTCCTCGGGGCGCCGATGGTGTTCGGCCTCGGCTATCTCGCCAACCGCCTCACCTCGCCGCGCGAGGCGGCGCGCGCGCGGACGGTGGTGGCCGAGCTGATGGCGCAGCGGCAGGATGCGCCGCTGCGCAGGTGGCTGCTCATCCTCGGCCGCATGACGCTGCAGCTGGTTCCCGAGTACGTCGTCCTGGTGCTGCTGCTCGGCGCCGCGCGCGCTTGGCTCTTTCCGACGCTCGGACCGGACATAGGCGACCACTTCCAGTGGATCGTCGCCTTCGCGCTCGCCGGCGCGCTGTTCGTGATCCCGACCGCGGGCGAAGTGCCGATCGTCCAGGCCATGCGCTCGCTGGGGGTCGGCGCCGGCCCGGCGGCCGCGCTCCTCGTGACTTTGCCGCCGATCAGCCTGCCGTCGATGGCCATGCTGATCTCGTCCTTCCCGCCGCGCGTGCTCGCCGTCGTGGCGGGCGCGGTGGTCCTGTTCGGCCTCGCCGGCGGCGCGCTCGCCGTCGCCTTGGGCTTCTGAGGCGCGGTCGCCGGCGGTCGGGCGGCTAGGCCCAGATGATCTCCGGCGTCTTGCGTGGCACGGCCGTCGGCTCGACCGTCGGATGGCCGACGATGATGGGGGCGACGGGCAGCGCCACCGCGGGGACCTTGATCGCCGCCTTGCCTTCGGCTGTGCCCAGCCAGCCCTGGATGAAGCCGATCCAGCACGAGCCGAGGCCGTCGGCGCGGGCCGCCAGCATCAGGTTCTCGGCGGCCAGGGCGCAGTTCTCGACCGCCCAATGGCCTTGCGTCGCGCTGGAGATGACGATCAGCGCGGGCGCCCCGTAGAGGAGGTCGAACTCTGGATTCTCCACCACCTCGTGCAAATGGCCTAGGACGACGCCGGCCGGCGGATGAGCCAGCACATGCGCCTTGGCCGCCTCCGAGATGCGCGCGAGGGTGGCGCGATCGCGCACGATGGAGAAGATCCACGGCTGCTCGTTGGTGGCGCTGGGCGCCTGAACCGCGGCGTCGGCGAGTCGGCGCAGCGCAGTCTCCGACACCGGCTCGCGCGTGTACTCGCGCACGGCCCGCCGCGAATAGATCACCTGCTCGAAGTCCATCTGGCTCTCCAGCGTCCGACGTCGGATCGCAAGGGGCCCGATCCGCGGCGCCGGCGCATTGACCTGACGCAACGGCCGGCCCCTCGGCGGTTGCGCCAGCTCAATTCGGCCGGACGGGACTCGGCCTACCGTCCTGGCGACCGTCGAGGGGTTCCCGTGCGCGACACACCCGCCGCCCCGGCCGAGACTCCCGCCCAGGAGGCGCTGGCCCTGGATGAGAACGGGGCGCTCGCCGCGCGCCTCAGGGAGTACGCAGACCTCTTGGACCACTAGGCGAGCGCGCCGTTCCGCGCCCGGTCTCGGCCATCCTCGCCGCGGAGGGGCGCGACGGCCTCGACGCCCTGCCGGGGATCGGGCCGAGGATCGCCGCGGCGCTCGCGAGTACCGCGAGCGGGCGGCGGCGAGCGCGTTGCGGAAGATCGCGCCCAGGCGGTTCAACAGGTCCGCGGAGGCCTGGCTGCCGATCCTGCACACCGAGCGTGGCGACTGGCGCTTCACCGCGCTCTACTCGAACACACCGCTCGCCCACCAGCTCGGGCGCACACGCGATTGGGTGGTAGTCTACTACGAGACCGATGTGTCGCCCCAGGGCCAGTGCACGGTCGTCACCGAGACGCAGGGACCGCTGAAGGGGCGGCGGGTGGTGCGCGGCCGCGAGGGCGAGATGGCGTCGGCCTGACGGCGGAGAGGGACTTGCGGCTGCTGTGCGATCGGATGCTGGCCCGCCTCGCCCGATGGCTGCGCGCGGCCGGCCACGATGCGGCCCTCGCCGAGACCGGCGAGACCGCCGCCGACATCGTCGCCCGCTGCCGCGCCGAGGATCGGGTGCTGATCACGCGCAGCCCGCGGCTGGCTTCGGCCGCAGGCGCGGCCGTGCGCTGCTGTCTGCTCGCCGATGACGATGCCGGGGCCCAGGCCCTCCATCTCGCGCAGGCGCTCGGCCTCGACTGGCTGGCCGCGCCGCTGACGCGCTGCGTGGCCGACAACGCTCCGCTGCGGCCGGCCAGCGAGGCGGAGCGCGCCCGGATGCCGCCGACCGCGCGCGCCCTCGCCGGGCCGTTCAACGCCTGCCCGGTCTGCGGGCGGATCTTCTGGCCGGGCAGCCACGCTCGCCGCATGACGGCGCGCCTCGCGCGCTGGGCGCAGGCCGCCAGAGCGCCGAGCGAGCTCCTTTGACCTAGCTCATGGCGCGCCGCGGCCCTGGCGCCCATGATTGCGACGGACGCCTCGGCGGGGAGCGGACGCAGGTGGACGACGCGAGCGGCTGGCCGCCGATCAGGAAACGCCCCGAGGACGCGGCGGGCGCCAATCTCGCCGACTACGACGCCGCGGTCGCCGCCTTTTCGTGGGACGCGGCGCGGGCCCTGCTCGACGGCCTGCCGGGCGGCGGCCTCAACATCGCCTACGAGGCCATCGACCGGCACGTGGCGCACGGCCGCGGCGGCCGCGTGGCCATCCGCTGGGTCGCCGAAGACGGGCGGGTCGAGGTCTTCACCTACGACGATCTGCGCCGCAGCACCAACCGCTTCGCGGACACCCTTCGCCGCCTTGGCGTGAAACCGGGCGAGCGCGTCTACGCCCTACTCGGTCGCCGCCCCGAGCTCTATGTCGCGGCGTTCGGGACGCTGAAGGCCGGCTGCGTGTTCTGCCCGCTGTTCTCGGCGTTCGGGCCGGAGCCGATCCGGGCGCGCATGGAGATCGGCGAGGCGGCGGTGCTCGTCACCACGGCCGCCTACCACCGTCGCAAGGTGGCGCCCTGGCGCGCCGAGCTGTCCTCGCTGCGCCATGTCCTGATCGTCGACCCCGACCCCGCCCGACGGGCCGAGGACGCGCTCTGCCTGCCGGCGCTGATGGAGACGGCGTCCGATGCGTTCGATATCGCCAGGACAGAGCCCGACGACGTGGCCCTGCTGCACTTCACCAGCGGCACCACCGGCCGGCCGAAAGGCGCGATCCACGTACACGAGGCGGTGGTCGCCCACCACGTCACAGGCCGCTACGCGCTCGATTTCCACGACGGCGACGTCTTCTGGTGCACCGCCGATCCCGGCTGGGTGACCGGCACGTCATACGGGATCATCTCGCCGCTGACCAACGGCCTGACCCTGGTGGTCGACGAAGCCGAGTTCGACGCCGTGCGCTGGTACTCGCTGCTCGAGCGGGAGCAGGTGACGGTCTGGTACACGGCGCCCACCGCCATCCGTATGCTGATGAAGGCTGGGGCCGAGATGGTTCGGGGCCGCAACCTCTCGCACGTGCGGTTCATGGCCAGCGTCGGCGAGCCGCTCAATCCCGAGGCGGTGATCTGGAGCTACGAGACCTTCGGCAAGCCATTCCATGACAACTGGTGGCAGACCGAGACCGGCGGCATCATGATCGCCAACTACCGGGCGATGGACGTGCGGCCGGGGTCGATGGGCAGGCCGCTGCCGGGCGTCGCCGCCGGTATCGTCGAGCGGACGGCGGACGGGGCGCGCGAAGTCGCGGCGCCGATGTCGGTGGGCGAGCTGGCGCTGCGGCCGGGCTGGCCCTCGATGATGCGGGGCTACCTCCACGAGGAGGAGCGCTATCGCAAGAGCTTCGCGGGCGGCTGGTATCTCACCGGCGACCTCGCGACGCGCGACCACGACGGCTACTACTGGTTCGTCGGGCGCGCTGACGACGTCATCAAGAGCGCAGGCCACCTGGTCGGGCCGTTCGAGGTGGAGTCGGCGCACAT
>JAKAZA010000064.1 GCA_021816155.1 Pseudomonadota bacterium
GAGGCCAAGGTGCTGCTGCTCGACGAGCCGTTCGCCGCGCTCGACGAAATCACACGCCGCCAGCTCGCCGACGACCTGCTGGCGCTCTGGGTGGAGCGGCGCCCGGCGATCGTGTTCGTGACGCACAACGTCGAGGAGGCTGTCTATGTGGCGAGCCGGGTCGTGGTTATGACGCCTGGGCCCGGGCGCATCGCGGCGGAGGCGCGGATCGACGCCGCGTTGCCGCGCCCGCCCGCGTTCCGCACCTCGGCGACGTTCCGCCAGGCCGCCGAGAACCTTTCCGAGCAGCTTCGGCGCGCGATGGGGACGCAGGCGTGACCAGAGCGCTGTCCCTGGTCGCGCCAGCGGCATTCGTCGCGCTCCTGCTCGGCGTCTGGCAGGCGAGCTGCGTGCTGCTCGACGTGCCGAGCTACTTCCTGCCGACGCCGCTGGCGATCGCGGCGGCGCTCGTCGCCAACGCCGGTCTGCTCTTCGCCTCGGCCTGGACCACGCTTTCCACGGCGCTCGGCGCCTTCCTGATCGTCGGCGCCATCGCCAACCTGGCGGCGCTCGCCGCCGCCGGCGGCAGGATCGTCGAGAACAGCCTGCGCCCGATCGCGGTGATGCTGCAGGTGACGCCGATCATCGCGCTGGCGCCGCTGTTCACCGTGTGGGCGGGCGTCGAACATCCGGAGCGGGCGGTCATCGCACTGGCGTGCGTCGCGGCGTTCTTCCCCATCTATTCGGGCGCGCTGGCGGGTCTGCAGTCGGCCGACCCGGAGCTCGAGCGGCTTTTCGACCTTTACGGCGCTACAGCCTGGCAGCGCATGTTCCGCCTGCGCATCCCCTCGGCGATCCCGCTCGCGATGGAAGGCTACAAGGTGGGCCTGGGCCTCGCGCTCGTCGGCGCGGTGGTCGGGGAGATGATGGCGGGCGGCGGCGGCTCCGAGGGGCTGGCGTGGCGGATCCTCGAGGCCAGCCACCGCATGGAGATGGACCGCAGCTTCGCCGCTGTGGCCGCGCTGGGGCTGATCGCGGGGGCGCTGCATCTTGGCTATCAGGCGCTCGAGACCCGGGCGCTCGCGTGGTGGCGCGGACGCTGAGCTCCCTCGCGCCGCGTTAGGCGCGCCTTAAGCCGCTGTTGCTAAGCGTTTGCGATGGACCCGTCACGACCCCCCAGTCTGCGCGTCTCGATCGGCGCAGTCGCTCTGGCCCTTGCGGCTGCCGGCTTCGCCGGCGCATCCGCTGCGCAGACCGCCGGCGGCGGGGCGCCGCAGGACGGCTACAGCGGTCCGTTTCTGAGCTGGGCAGGCAAGGCGGCCGAACCCGCCCCGACCCCGGCCCCGAGCGCCGCGCCGGCGCCTGCCCGCGCCGAGCCGACGCCCTCGCCTGCGGTGCGGTCGATGCCGCTTCCACCACCGGAAGCGTATAGCGCCTATCGGCCGCAGACCGCGCCGTCGTCTCAGCCCGGCGCGCCGCCGTCGTCCCAGCCCAGCGAGCCCCCGGCGCCCGTATCGTATGGCGCGTACGAGCGGCCGGCGCCGCCGAAGCCGACGGCGCAACCCCAGCCAGCCGCGCCCCCGCCGGCGTCGTATGGCGCAAACGAGCCACAAGCATCTCCGCCAGCGTCGCCGCCACGGGCGCAGGCGCCGTCGTCACCCGGCGGCTACGCCCGCGAGGCGCCGCCACAGCCGTCGGCCGCCGCGGATCCGGCGCCGCAGCGCCTGGCCGCCAACACGCCCAGCGCGTCGCAGTCGTCCGGGTCCTCGCCATGGGTCGGCGTGCGCTTTTACTCGGTGATGCGGCCGTACGGGCTGACGCCGGACCCGATCTCCATGCCGAAGAACCGCCCGATGGTGCTGATCGGGCCGCCCGACAGCTCGTCGCACACACCATCCGTCGCGGACGGTGGCGGCGACGGCCAGGACGGCCAGGCCTCAGACAGCGGCTCCTCGGCGTCATCTTCCAACGACCCCTCCGCGGCGCGCCACGCCGATGGCGGGGGCGGCAACTGACGACGGCGCGCCTTTGTCCAAGCTGCAGGAACTCATCGATCTCGCCAAGGAGCCCTCGAGCGAAAAGCGCCGGGTGCTGCTGCGTGAGGTCACCGATCTGTTCTTCGTCAACCCGGACCATCGTCCGGGCGAGCTGGCCTTGTTCGACGACGTGCTGAGCCAGCTCTCCGGCGAGATGGAGGTCGCGGTGCGCGCCGAGCTGGCGGAGCGGATCGCCGCCGCCGATCCGGGCCCCTCCCGTCTGGTGCGCGGCCTGGCCGCCGACACATCGATCGAGGTAGCCCGGCCGGTGCTGGAGCGCTCATCGTCGCTCACCGAGGATGACCTGATCGAAGTGGCCCGCCAGCGCGGCCAGGCGCATCTGCAGGCCATATCCCGCCGCAACACCGTGCCGGAGGCTGTGTCAGAGGTGATCGTCGCTCGCGGCGACGACGCGACGCTGGGCGTGCTGCTGAGCAATGACGGCGCGCGGCTCTCGCGCCAGGCGCAGGAGGCCGCGGTTGACCGCGCCGAGGCCAACCCCGCCCTTCATGCAGCCGTGGTCAACCGGCGCGATCTGCCGCCCGACCTGCTCAACGAGATGTACTTCGTCGTCGAGGCGAAGCTCAGGACCAAGATTCTGGAGCGCAACGCCGAGGTCGACCCGGCGGAGCTCGAGGCGGCGCTGGAAGCGGCCCGCAACCGCGTGGCCACCCGGGACGGCGCGCTGCCGCCCGACTACGCGGAGGCCGAGCGCGACGTGCGCTCGCTGGTCGCGCGCAAGGCCCTCACCCCGAAGGCTCTCGCCAGCATGCTCCGCAACCGCGAGTCGACGCGGTTCATGGTGGCCCTGGCCGAACTGGCCGGGATCGACTTTCACACCGCGCGCCTGATCCTGGAGCGGCGCGAGTTGGACGCGCTCGCCATCGTCTGCAAGGCGGCCGAGTTCGAGCGGTCGCTGTTCCTCACCTTCGCCGTGCTCGTCCTCGACCGCGAGGCCGACGCCATGGGGCGGGCCAAGGAATACGGCGACCTCTACGCCGAGCTTCCCAAGGAAGCGGCTCAGCGGACGCTGCGCTTCTGGAGGATGCGGCGACAGGCGCCGAAGATGGCCGCCTAGAGTCGCGGAGGCCGGGTCGGGTTGTCTGACGCGACCTCCCGGTCAAGCCGACGTTCCGAGCGTACGCGCCACGGAAGGCGCCGCCGCGCTTCGCCAGGGTGAATGGCGCGCGCGCACTCGCCGGCGGTTGGGCCTATCCCACCTTCGCCCCGCCGAGCCGTTCTAGGCCGTCGGCGGCGATCGCGGCGAGAGAGCGCAGGCCTTGCTCGCCGAACACATCCAGCGCGGCCTGGAACGCGAGAGCGGCGGCCGCGCGCTCGCCGCGGTCGCGTCCGGTGAGGTCGAGCCGCGTGACGTAGACCTGGCCGAGCTGCACCTGGAGCATCGCCCAGGCGACGGGGTCGTTGCGGTGCGGCGCGGCCGCGAGCTCGGACTTGAATGCGGCCTCGGCGGCGTCGAGCACGTTCGCGTCGCCGGTGAGCTCGGCGAGGCGGGCGAGGGTCTGGCCGCGGCCGTTGGCGGCCTCGGCGCGCAGCACCAGCCCGGGCGCTTCCCGCAGCACCAGGCCGGCGCGGTCATAGCAGGCCAGCGCCTTCTTGAACGCCGTCTCGTTGTCGGTGGCTTCCCCCAGCTGGGCCAGCGAGCGCGCGAGCGCGGCCTGGCCGCGAGCCCAGTCGAGCGGGCTTTGCTCGCGGCCCAGGGTGTCGAGCGTGGCCGCGAGCTGACCAACCGCGCGAGCTAGACGGGCCACATCGCCGGTCATCTCGCCGAGCGCGGCCTTCCCGGAGCTCCTGGCGATGGCGACCCGCGACAGCGTCAGCGGCTCGTAGGCGCCGTCGAGCCGCTCCTCGGCTGCGGTCAGGTCGCCGAGCGCGGCGCGGAGAAGGTCTTCGTCCTTCAGCCGCAGGCCCGCGCCGACCAGCAGCTCCGAGCGCGCGAGCCGGGCTTCGGCCCCGGCGAGCTTCAGCAGCGGGTCACGCCGGCCGGCCTGCTCCAGCAGGGCGATCGGGTCGTTGAAGAGGCGCGCGGCACCGCGCACCTCAGCGCCGCCGCCGTTGGCGGCGACGCGGCGCGCGCGGATCTGGGCGAGGGTCGCCAGCGCGATCATGCCCGCGGCGCCGCCGGCCCGCTGGGCCTCGTTCGCCGCCTTCTCGGCCGCTGCTTCCAGCCCGCTTTCGCCGAACAGTTCGGCCCCGAGAAGGGCGCAGGCGGCCTGCTCGAGCCGTGCGCGCGCCCAGCCCTGCTGACGGTGGCCCGCCGCGAAGGCCTCGGCGGCCTTCTCGGCGGCCGCGGCGGCCCTGCGCAGCGACGGCGCATCCCCGGACCGGCGCGCAAGCTCGCGCCAGACCACGGCCGCTTCGAGCAGCCGGCGGGCGCGGTCGCGGGCGCTCACGCGGCCCGCGGCGACGTCAGCGCCCTTCGCCTCGCTCTTCAGCATTCGCAGGTCGAGCAACTCGAGCAGGGCGCCGTCGCCGGCGGTCAGCCCGTCCTTCGATGGAAACTGCGCCCGGGCGCCGCCGAGAAGGCGACGCAGCTCTCGACCGAACTCGAACATCTCCGGCGCTCCCATCGCGGGGCCCGGTTTGGCTCACTCGCCGGCCTCGCGATGGCTCGATAGCAAGCCCGGCGCCGAATGGTTTGCAAGAGGTTAATCTCAACGTTTGGTTAACGCTCTCGCGAGCGACGCCGCTCAGGCGCGCTCCTTGGCGCGCTCGAACGTCACCCGTGGGAAGCGCTCGGTGACGTAGCCGACCTCCCAGGCCGACTTGGCCAGGAACACGGGGGATTGATCGATGTCTGCGGCCATGGCTGTGCGGTGCTTGCCGGAGAAGTCCTCGATATCGGCGCGCTCGCCGGCGAGCCAGCGGGCCTCTGCGTAGGGCGCCGGCTCGAAGATCACGTCCAGGGCGTACTCATTCGAGAGCCGGTCCGCCATCACCTCGAACTGCAGCTGGCCGACCGCGCCGACGATGAAGTCCGCACCGATCTGCGGCCGGAACAGCTGGGTCACTCCTTCCTCGGCGAGGCCTTCCAACGCCTTCTTCAGATGCTTGGCTTTCAGCGGGTCCTTCACCCGCACGCGCCGCAGGATCTCAGGCGCGAAGTTCGGCAGGCCGGCGAAGCGCAGCGCGCCGCTCTCCGACAGGCTGTCGCCGACGCGCAGGATCCCGTGGTTCGGGATTCCGATCACGTCGCCCGCGTACGCCTCCTCGGCCAGCTCCCGTTCTGACGCGAAGAACAGCACTGGCGAGTTCACGCTGATCTGGCGGTGGGTGTTCTCGACCTTGAGCTTCATGCCCCGCACGAAGCGGCCGGAGCAGAGCCGGAGGAAGGCGATCCGGTCGCGGTGGCCGGGATCGATGTTGGCCTGCACCTTGAAGACAAAGCCGGACACCTCGGCGTCGCCGGGCGCCACGTGCGTCTGGACGCCGGAGCGGCGGGCGGCCACCGGCTTCGGCGGCGGCGCGTAGGCGGCCAGGCCCTCGAGCAGTTCGCTCACGCCGAAGTGCCGCAGCGCCGAGCCGAAGAACACCGGCGTCATGTGGCCCTCGAGGAAGCTCTCCGGGTCGAACGGCTTGCCGGCCTCTCTGACCAGCATCGCGCCCTCTTCCAGTTCGCCCTGCTCGTCAGGGTCGAGGTGCCGGACGATGGCGTTGGACTTGAGGGCCACCGGTTCGGGCCGTTCGTCGGCGCTGCGATGAAACGGCAGGAAGCGCTGCGTGCGCAGGTCCAGCACGCCCTTGAAGCGGTTTCCGGAGCCGGCCGGCCAGTAAAGCGGGGCGGGGTCGAGCGCGAGCCGGGCCGAGATTTCGTCGAGCAGCGCGAACGGGTCCTGCGCCTCGCGGTCCATCTTGTTGATGAAGGTGACGATCGGAATGTCGCGCAGGCGGCAGACCTCGAACAGTTTCAGCGTCTGCGGCTCGATGCCCTTGGCTGCGTCGAGCACCATGACCGCGGCGTCGGCGGCGGTGAGCGTGCGATAGGTGTCCTCCGAGAAATCCTCGTGGCCGGGCGTGTCGAGGAGGTTGAACATCAGGCCCGCGTGGTCGAACGTCATCGCGCTCGCGGAGACCGAGATGCCGCGCTCGCGCTCGATCTTCATCCAGTCCGAGCGCGTGCGCCGCTGCTCCCCCCGCGCCCGCACCGCCCCGGCGGCGCGGATCGCCCCGGCGGCCAGCAACAGGTGCTCGGTCAGCGTGGTCTTGCCGGCGTCCGGGTGGCTGATGATTGCGAACGTGCGCCGACGCGCGGCCTCGGCGGCGGGAGAAAGGGGCATGGTCGCGGAGGTAGTGCGTTTGGGCCGCCGCGTCACCCCGGCCCGCGCCTTCGGGGCCCGTTCGGTCTAGCCGGCTGCGTTGGCGATGGCCGCGCTGGCGTGGTCCAGCACGATGTCGAGGTCGTCGTCGGCGCCGTCCTCGGCCAACGGATCGCGGGCGAGCAGGCGGTGCCGCACGACAAGGCGCGCCAGCGCGGCGCGGTGGGCGAGACCCGTGCGCTCGGCCTCCCAGGCAAGCGCGGCGGCGGTCGTGACATGGTAGAGCGCGGAGGCGGCCTGCCGGGCTCGCACCTCGCCGCCGGGCGCAAGGGCGGCGCGGGCGAAGCGGAACGTCCGCGCGAACGCGGCCTCGAACCCCGGCGCGACATTGGCGCCCAGCTCGGCCGCCGGCTCGGCCAGATGCGCCTCGAGCGCCTCCAGGGAGCCCTCGCGGCGGGCGGCGCGCAGCACGTCCAGGGCGACGATGTTGCTTGTGCCCTCCCAGATCGAGCCCAGGTGGGCGTCGCGCACCAGCCGAGGTTCCGGCCACTCCTCGATGTAGCCGCAGCCGCCGCGCACCTCCATGGCGTCGCCAGTGACCTTGCGCGCGTCGCGGCAGGCGCGGAATTTGATGAGCGGGGTCAGGATGCGGACGAGGGCGTAGGCGCTCGCCACGCCCTCGTCCGCGCGCCGCAGCGCGTCGGCGGTCTGGAAGACCATGGCGCGCGCCTGCTCGGCCGGCAGCAGCAGCTTGACGAGTTGGCGGCGCATCAGGGGCATGTCGATCAGCCGCCGGCCGAACGCCACGCGGTGGGTCGCCACGTGCAACGCCTCGAACGCCGCCCGCCGCATGAGGCCGGCCGCGCGCACGCCATTTGAGAGCCGCGAGTTGTTGACCATGTCCGCCATCTGGCGGAATCCCGCCCCGGGTTCGCCGACCATCCAGGCGTTCGCGCCTTCCAGGCGAATCTCGCCGCTGGCCATCGAGCGCGTGCCGAGCTTGTCCTTGAGCCGCATGATCCGGTAGCGGTTGGGCGCGCCGTCGGGCAGGCGCCGCGGCAGTAGGAACAGCGAGACGCCGCCCAGTCCGCCGGACGCCCCTTCCGGCCGGGCCAGCACCATGGCGAGGTCGGCGTCCGGGTTGGAGCAGAACCACTTGTCGCCGAACAGGCGCCATCCCGCCGAGCCGTCCGGGCGCGCGATCACCGTCGTCGCACCGACGTCGGACCCGGCGCCCTGCTCGGTCATGAACATGGCCCCCTGGTGCAGGAGGTCGAGGTCCTGCGAGGTCAGCGCCGGCAGGTAGCGGGCGACGAGCGCCGGATCGCCGAACTTGCGCAGTGTCCTGGTCAGGCTGTCGGTCATGCTGACCGGGCACATCAGCCCGAACTCCGCCTGCACGAACAGGAACACGAGCGCATACTTGGCCGCCGGCGGCATAGGCGCCGGCCAGCCGAACACGCCTGCCCGGTGCGACAGCGCCGCAATGCCGAACTCGGAGAAGGCCAGGCGCTCCATTTCCAGGTAGGCTGGATGCTTGTCGAGCCGCTGTTCGTCCTCGCCGCGCCGCGTGCGCTCGACGAGCACGGGCGGGTTGTGGTCCGCGACGTCGGCGAGCTCGTCGAGGGCGCCGCCCGCCAGCGCGCCCAACCGGTCCAGCTGTGGCTCGAGGCGTGCGACGAGCGCCTCCGGGAGGTAGAGCCCGAGCACCGCGCGCAGATCGGGATCGGCGCGGTAGAGGTTCAGGCCGCGGCTGTCCGGCACCGCCGAGGGCCCGGTGGGCGGCTCGACGCTCGGTGAGGCGGTCGTCGCGGCGTCGGTGGGCATGGCGTCTCCTTGCTTGTCGGTCCTTGAAGATACCTCCGGCGAGGCCGCCAGGCAGGCTTTTCGGCGGCTTTGATCTGGCTCAAGTCGCGACGCGGGGCAGCCCTTACCCTGTCCTCCCGGAGGGCCACGTTGAGCGCGCCACCCAAGACAGTGCTGGTCGCCGACGCCGCGGAGGCCGCGCGCATCCGCGAGGCGGTGCGCGGCGTCGATGTCGCGACGCTTGGCGACAATCGCGTGATCGCCGCCCCGCAACACGCCGAGACGCTGACGCGGCTGCTGGCCGACCCGGCCGTCTCGGGCCCGATCTACGACCTGCCGTGGCCGCTGACCTGCGAGCGGATCGGGTGCTGGATCGAGACGTGCGAGGCCGAGCGCCGGGCGGGCGAGGGCGTGCTGGCGCTCACGCTCGACGACGCGGGCGAGGCGGCGGGCTACCTGAAGTTCACGGTCTGGCCGGAGCGCTCGTCCGCCGAGGTGGGCGGCGCGGTGAGGGCGGACCGCCAGAACTCGGGAAACAGCGCCGTGGGCGCGGCGAGGATGTTCAACTGGATCTTCGAGACGTTCGGAGTCCGGCTGATGGGCCTGACCGCGGACACGAACAATGTCCGCTCGATCCGGATGATCGACCGGGCCGGCTTCGCGCGGGCCGGGGAGCGCGACTGCATCCGCCCCGACGGATCGGCGAGGCGCTCGATCTATTGGGAAATGGACCGCGACGCCTGGCGCAGGCGCCGGACTGACGCGCGGACCTAGCCGCGGCGAACGCGCCGATGCGGGGCGCCAGCGCCTCGCCGCGCTTAGCGGCGGCTCTGTCCGACCGCGTTTCTCGGCACGTCACGGAAGGGACGGTCGGTGTCGGTGGCGGGCTCGCGCGGCATTCTCAGAACGCGTTCGGAGATGATGTTGCGCTGGATCTCGTCGGTGCCGCCGGCGATCGACACGGCGGGGACGGAGATCAGCACCTCGGCGATGATCCCGTTCTCCGGTCCGTCCTCGCTCGAGAGCATCGCGTCCGCTCCGGAGATCAACGTGTGGACGCGGGCGGCGGCGCGGGCGACGTGGCTGGCCGCCAGCTTGCCGAGGGACCCCTCGGGTCCCTGCGGGCCGCCCGCCGCCTGCGCGGCGCGGGCCCGCCGCGCGGTCCATTCGGCGCTGCGCGCCAGGATCAGCAGCTTGGCGATCTCCTGGCGGACGACCGGGTCATCGATCTTTCCCGTCTCCCTGGCGCGCTTCAGCACCAGGTCGACGCGCCCGGCGCGCTGCGGATACCACTTGTAGGGTTCCATGACGGTGGCGACCTCGGCGCGCTCCTCGTCGTAGATGCGCCCCTGGCGGTCGGAGGCGGCCGCGCCGGTCCCGACCGAGCCGACGCCGTCGGCGCCGCGCCGCTCGTTCATCAGCGTGGTGGTGGCCACCGCCCAGCCGCCGCCGATCTCGCCCACCAGGTGGTCGGCCGGAACGACCGCGTCGGTGAAGAAGACCTGGTTGAACGAGGCGTGGCCGTTCATCTGCCTCAGCTGATGCACCTCGACGCCCGGCTGCTTCATGTCGATCACGAAGTAGGTGAGGCCCTGGTGCTTCGGAACGTCCCAGTCGGTGCGCGCGAGCAGGAGGCCCCAGTCGGCATGGTGGGCGCTCGTGGTCCACACCTTCTGGCCGTTGACGATCCAGCGCCCGTCCGGCCGCCGCTCGGCCCGCGTGGTCGCGCCGGCGAGGTCCGAGCCGCTGCCGGGTTCGGAGAAGAGCTGGCACCATGCGTCCTCGCCGGTCAGGCTGCGCCGCAGGAACTTTTCCTTCTGGTGGTCCGCGCCGTGGGCGAGCAGCGTCGCGGCCGCGAGCGTGCGGATGCCGGTGCGCGCCACGCCCACCGCGCCGATCCGCCGGATCTCCTGGTCGACCACCGCCGCCAGCGCCGGGGGCAGGTCGCGCCCGCCCCAGCGCTTCGGCCAGGTCGGCGCGGCCCAGCCGGCGTCGACCAGCTTCTCGCGCCATTCGACGAGCCCCTGATCGGGGCCCCAGTTCGCCTCCAGCCACGCGCGGACCTCGGCGCGGACGCTGGCTTCGGTGACTTCGGTCATCGTGTCCTTCCGGTCCGCTTCAGTGGCCCCACGCCTGCATCAGGCGCTCTCGATGCCAGGCGGGATCGCCGAGGAAGACCTCGGAGCTCTTGGCCCGCTTGAACCAGAGGTGGGTGTCGTTGTCCCACGTGAAGCCGACGCCGCCGTGGATCTGGATCGTGTGGATCGCCGTCGAGAGGTAGGCCTCGGAGGCGGCGGCCTTGGCGAGCGAGGCCAGGGCGACCAAGTCGGGGTCGTCCTCCGCCGCCGCCTGCGCCGCGTAGTAGGCGGCCGACTTCGCGAGCTCGACCTCGAGCAGCATGTCGGCCTGCTTGTGCTTCATCGACTGGAACGAGGCGATCGGGCGGCCGAACTGTATGCGCATGTTGGCGAATTCGAGCGCGGATTCGCGCAGGCGTTCGGCGCCGCCCACCATCTCGCTGGCCAGACAAGCGGCGGCCTGGGCCAGCGTTCGGGCGAACGGCGCGGCTGCGCCCTCCGCCTCGCCGAGCAGCTCCGCCCCGACGGCGGTGAATTCCAGGCGCGCGATCTTGCGGGTCGGGTCGAGCGCCTTCAGCGCCCGGCGCGCGAGTCCGGGCGCGTCGCCGCGCACGCGGAACAGCGAGAGCCCCGCCTCGCGCGACGAGCCTGGCCGCCGCGCCAGCACCAGGATGAGGTCGGCGGTGTGGCCGTCGAGCACGAAGCTCTTCACCCCGTCGATCCGCCACTTGCCGCCGGCCTCGCTGGCGGTCGCCTCGACGCCGGAGGCGTCCCAGCGTCCGTTCGGCTCCGCGAACGCCAGGGTCGCCACCGTCTCGCCCGCAACCAGCGGCGGCAGCAGCGCCGCCTTCTGCGCGGTGGTGGCGGCGTTGAGGATCGCGGTGGTGGCGAGCACCGTGGAGGCGAAATACGGCGCGCAGGCGAGCGCGCGACCCATTTCCTCGAGCACGACGCCCAGCTCGACGAAGCCGAAGCCTTGCCCGCCGTATTCCTCCGGCACGTGCACGCCGCAGAGCCCAAGCTGCGCGTTGAGTTGCGTCCACTGGGCGCGGTCCCAGCCCGTCTCGGTCTCCATCAGCCGCCGGACCGCGGCGGGCGGCGAGATCTCCTCGAAGAACCGCCGCAGCACGCCGCGGAATTCCTGCTGCTCAGGCGTGAAGGTGAACTGCATCAGGGACTCCGGGAAAGGCGGGTCACTCGTTCGAGGTTGAGATTTCCTTGGCGGTGATGAACTCGAGCAGGGCCGGCTGGCCGCGCTCGGTGGCGGCGACGCCGCGTTTCAGCGCCGCTACGATCTCGGCCGGGTCGGTGACGCGCTCGCCGTAGCCGCCGAACGCCCTGGCCATGTCCGCGTAGTTCCCGGTGATCTCGGTCGAGCCGTATTTGGCCTGGCTGATCGGCATGATCGGGATCTCGATGGCCATGGAGAAGTTGTTGAACAGGATCGAGAGGATGGGGATCCGCTCCCTGGCCGCCGTCTCGAAATCCATGCCCGTGAAGCCGATCGCCGCATCGCCCCAGACGTTGATGCAGAGCGCCTCGGGCCGGGCCAGCTTGGCGCCCATGGCCAGCCCGAGGCCGTAGCCGAGCTGGGTGGTCTTGCCCCAGCCGATGTAGCTGAGGGGCGTGGTCGCCTCCCAGAACGGGGTCATCTGGTCGCGCGGGCTGCCGGCGTCGTGGGTGATTACGGTGCGGGATTTGTCGACCAGGCGGTTCAACTCGGCGATCACGCGGTAGGGGTTGATGGGCGTCTCGTTGCTCGCCAGCCGCTCGGCCCATTCGCCGAGCCAGGCTTCACGCAGGGCCCCGATGCGGGCCGGAACGTCGCGCCGCGCGGCGGCCGGCGCCTTGTCGTGCGCTTCCATCGCCGCCGAGAGCGCGGCGAGCGTCAACTTCGCATCGCCGATCAGGCCGTGCTGCGCCGCGACGTCCTTGTTCAGGTCCATAGGGTCGAGCGTGGCGTGGATGATGGTCTTGCCGGCCGGCATCGGCACGCCGAAGCCGGTCAGCGCGAAGCTGCAGCCGACGCCCAGGATCACGTCGGCCTCTGCGAGGAAAGTCTTCACTGGCCGCGGATTGGCCCGCCCGCCGCTGCCCAGCGACAGCGGGTGGTTCTCGGGAAATGCGCTCTTGCCCTCGATCGAGGTGGTGACGGGGATGTTCCAGGCCTCGGCCAGCGCGTGGAGCTCGTCCCAGGCCTTGGCGTAGTGCACGCCCTGGCCGGCGTAGATCACCGGCCGCCCAGCGCGCGCCAGCACGGAGGCGGCCTCGCTCACCGCCGCCGGATCGGGGCCGCTCCTCGCCTTGAACGCGGGCGTGTGGACGAAATCGTCGCCGATCTCCTCGCCCATGACGTCGACCGGAACCTCGATCAGCACCGGGCCGCCGCGTCCGTTGCGCAGGTTGAAGAACGCGCGCCGCAGCACCTCCGGCGCCATCCGCCCCAGAGTCAGCGTCTCGGCCCACTTGGTGACGTGGCGCATGTTCTGGACGGAGTTGAAGTTGGGGTAATAGCCCGCCAGGCGCCGCGGATATCCCGCCGGCACCACCAAGATCGGCACGGATTCCGAATAGGCCTGCGCGACACCGCCGAACGCGTTCTCGGCGCCCGGTCCGTGCTGCATGCAGAACACGCCGAGCTTGTCGCCGGACGAGAGCCGCGAGTAGGCGTCGGCCATGTGCAGGCCGACGCGCTCCTGGCGCACGATGATCGTGCGGATGTCCTCGGCGGCCGCCGCCTCGATCAGCGGATTGACCGGATAAGCGAAGAGGACGTCGACCCCCTCCGCCTTCATCGCCTTGGCGATGGCCTGGACGACCTTCATCGCTCGTCTCAGCGTCCCTGGAAGACCGGCTCGCGCTTCTCGACGAACGCCTTGGCCGCCTCGCGGTGGTCGGCGGTCTGGCCGCAGTGGACGTGGTGCGTGGCCTCGAGGTCGAGGCAGTCGTCCCAGTCGCCGGACATGGCGCGGTTCAGGTTCTCCTTCATGTAGCGGTACGCGACGGTCGGCCCGTGGGCGAGGCGATGGGCGATCTCGCGCGTCTTCGCCTCCAACGCCTCGGGCGCGACCACCCAGTTGGCGAGGCCGAGCCGCAGCGCCTCGTCGGCGGTGACCCGCTCGGAGAGATAGTAGAGTTCACGCGCCTTCGCCGAACCGACCAGTTGCGTCACGAAGTAGGTGCCGCCGTAGTCGCCGGAAAATCCGACCTTCGCGAAAGCCGTAGTCATGATCGCGCTCGAGGCCATGATCCGCAGATCGCAGGCTAGCGCCAGCGACAGCCCCGCGCCCGCCGCCGCGCCCGGCAGCGCGGCCAGCGTCGGCTTCGGCATCTTGAACAGGCGCCCGGCGGTGGCGCGCTGATTGACCCGCTGGCGGTGGATCGCCTGGTCGATGGTCGCCGGCTCGCCACCGTCGCCCGCATTGCGCGCATTCATGCCCTTCACGTCGCCGCCTGCGCAGAAGCCCTTGCCGGCGCCAGTCAGCACCACGCACTTCACCCGCCGGTCGAGCTCGGCCTGCGCCAGCTGCTCCGCCAGCGCCTGATTCATCTCGTCCGACATGGCGTTGCGCGCCTCCGGACGATTGAGCGTGAGGGTGAGCACGCCATCGTCGAGCGACGCGAGAAGATCGTCGGTTCCGGTGTCGATCGTTTCGGCCATGGGGTCCTCCTTGGTGTTTTGATCGGCTCTAGAACAACTTCGGGCTGGGCGGAAATGCTATCCGGCGGCGCAGGCCCTGCGGCGCGCGTCGCGGGGTCCTTCCGCCCTCGCCAAGCGTGACGAGAGCTTTCGCCATAATCCTCAGCGGTTGGGGCCGCGGCTCATCGGATAGGGCTGCCAGCGTTCGAGGTTCGCGCGCGGCAGCACCGTGGGGTTGACGCAGCTCATCGGCCACTTGCCCCGCAGCACGAGCGCCACTTCGCGGCCGACGCGGCGGCGGGTCTCGGGCCGCATGCGTGTGGTGGCGGAGGCGACGTGCGGCGTCACCAGGACGTTCTCCATCGTCAGCAGCGGGTTGTTGTGGCTCGGCGGTTCCTGCTCCAGCACGTCGAGGCCGGCGCCGGCGAGCCGGCCCGCCTGCAGCGCCTCGATCAGCGCCGCCTCGTCGATGATCGGGCCGCGCGCCGTGTTCACCACCGCCGCGGTCGGCTTCATCCGCGCCAGGGCCTCGGCGCCGATCGCGTGCTCGGTCTCGTCGTTGTGCGGCGCGTGGATCGACAGGAAGTCGCTGCGCTCGAGCAGTTCGGCGAAGCTCACCGGCTCGACCCCCGCCGCGCTGATCTCCAGCTCGCTGACGTAGGGGTCGTAGGCGATCACGCGCATCCCGAAGGCCTGGGCGCGGCGGGCCGTGCAGCGCGCCACGTTGCCGAACGCGAAAAGCCCCAGCGTCTGGCCGAGCACGCGCGGGTTGCGGCTGAGGATCGGCCGCGCCTGGTACCACTCTCCGTCGCGCGCCATGCGGGCCATCATCGGCGTCAGCCGCGCGACCGAGAGCAGCAGCATCATCGCGTGGTCGGCCACTTCCTCGATGAAGACGTCCGGCACGTTGGTGACCACGATGCCGGCCTCGGTGGCCGCGTCCACGTCGACCATGTCGACACCGACGCTGCCCACCCCGATCACCACGCATTTCTTCAGACGCCGGATCACTTCGCGGTCGATCCTCAGGCCCCATGAGGTGATGATCGCGTCCACGTCCGCGACGCCGTCAGCGAACTCGGCCGGGGTGTCGGCGCGGATCTCGACGATGTCGGCGACTGGCGCCAGCGCCTCCAGCTCGAACGCCCACCTGGCCTCGACCGCCTCGGCCCGAGCCTGCCGCCCCAGCTGTATGCCAACCTTCTTGCGCGTCATCGTTCTCCCCGGGGCTGCGGCCGGCCCGCGCCGGCGCCGTTCTCGTGGGAGCACCTTATCCTCGTCGGGAACGCGCTGGCCATGGTGGACGCCGCCGCCGGGGACCTGCTTCAGGGGTCGGCCTTGGCGCCGGACCGGGAAACGTCCAGGGCCGCGAACGTCGGGAAGACGTCCGTCAGCGGCTTCGTGTCCGGCAGGACGTAGACGATCCAGCCACTGCTGACGGCGTCCTTGACCACCACCTCGTGGAAGAACGCCGCGGGGACGTTGATGCACCCGAAGCTGATCCGGTGGTCCTCGGGAGTCGCCGAGCGGATGCGCTGAAGGCGATGTTCCTTCGGATTGGTGGTGATCACCGGATGCATCGAGATCGCATCGGGGTAGTCGACCCACAGCACCGTGCCCTCGCCATCCGACGGGCCGAGGAACGCCACGAACCGGCCCGCGGGCGTGGTGCGCTCCGCCGGCGCGATCGCCGAGAGCGGCAGATCGCCGACGCCCGGCGCGGAATCGTCGCCCGGCGTCAGCCCCACCAGCGCGGGCGCGTGGCCCACGACGGCCCCCTGCGCGTCGAAGGCGAAGACGTCGGCCGCCAGCTTGTCGACGATCATGAACGGCAGACGCCCGTTGTCGTCGCTGGCGATGATCCAGTCAGCGAGCCGCGCGGCCGCGCCAGACGGTTGCTGGGCCCGGTCGGCCGGCGGATCGGGACGCTTCCGCTCGGCGCCCGTCGGCGGCCGGGACCTTCTGGCGAGCGCGGGTGGCGCGGCGCCTGCGGCGGCGAGACAGAGCGCAACCGCCACGAACGCCATCCACCTGCGACTCACCATACCGGACTCTCAAGCAGCCTTTGCGGCGGAACTCTTCACGTACTCCAGGCGCCGGTCAGCCGCGCGGCGCCTTCGGCGGCGCCTGCTGCAGCTCCTGCACCTGCTGCTGGATGGTGTTCACCTGTCCGCTCAGCTGGTCGACGCGCTGGTTGGCCTGGGTCGCCGAGGCCTGCGCGGCCTGCGCCGCGCTCATGGCCGCGTCCGCCTTCTGATCCGCCTGGTTGGCCTTCGCCTCCACCGCGCTCAAATGATCGTTCACTTCGGCGATTCTGTGGTTGACGTAATCCTGGGTCGCGCAGGCGCTGAGGCCCAGCCCTCCCAACACCAACGCCGCAGCCAATGGCAGCTTGGCGATACGGGTCTTCATCATTTTCGTCAGCCTCCTCGGGGCGTCCCCGATGTCGTGCGGGGCGCGAGATGTAACGGGACGCAAAAAAACAGCGCGGCGGCTTCGCCTGGGCCGTTAACTGGTGAACGCGCATCGCGTTCCAGACCAGACGCCCGAACCCCGGCGCAACTCGCCCGCATGGTCCGCCGGAACAAGCTTCACCTCACTTCGTGGAGGCGAACCCGGCCGACGCAGACAGCACCATGCGCGCCCAATGGCGGCATTGATCTGGCTCAAGCACGCTTCAGGTCAGCAGGAGGCCGCCGTCGACCACCAGGGCCTGGCCCGTCGTGAAGCCCGCCTTCATCAGGTAGAGGTAGGCCTGGGCGACTTCCGTGGGTTCGCCGCCCCGCTTGATCAGCTGGCGCTCATGGTAGGCGGCGCGCGCCTCGGGCGGCATCGCGTGGGCGATGTCGGTCATGGTCAGGCCCGGGCAGACTGCGTTGACGCGGAGTGGGGCGAGGTCGACGGCAAGCGCCTTGACCAGGTGCTCGAGCGCGCCGGCGAAGGCGGTGGCGAGCGCGACGCCCGGTCTGGGGCGGTGGGCGATGACGCCGTCGGTGAGGGTGATTGAACCGGTCTCCGCGATCCTTCCCTGCGCGTGCTTCGCCGCTTTCAGCGCGCCCCAGAAGCGAACGCCGGGCGCGGCGCCCGCGGCCTCAAAGTCCATCGTCCCCACCGAACCGAAGGCGTGACGAGGCCCACCCCAGTCGCCGGCGGTGAAGACGAGGTGATCGAAGCGGCCGACGCCTGCGAGGAAGGTCTCGACGCTGGCTTCGTCGTTGGCGTCGACCACGGCGCCGGTGGCGCCTGCGCCGAGCCGCGCGGCGGCCGCCGCGACCCTGTCGGCCTGGCGCGAGCCTATGACCACGGCCGCGCCTTCCGCCAGCGCGCATTCGGCCACCGCATAGCCGATGCCGGACGCGCCGCCGATGACCACGACGTGCTGGCCGCAAAGAGAGGGAAGGGGCATGGAACCGCTCCTGATCTGGTTCTTGTGTCGGGTCTGAGCGCTCTCCTCGGCGGGCGTCCCCTGCCTTGCCCGCGAGGCGCGCGCCTGAGTGGCGAGGCGCTAGCCGATGGCGGTGGTGGCGCCCTGGAAGTACGCCGGCTGGTCGAGATCGGCGAGGAGATCGGGTTCCGTCGGACGCCAGCCGAGTTCGGCGCGGGTCTTCGCGCTTGAAGCCGGCATGTCGGTCCCGACGAACATGCCGAGGAAGCCGAAGTGCGCCATCGCGTCCTCGGCGGCGATGCTCGCGACCGGAAGGCCGAGGCGTCGGCCGATCACCTCGGCGATCCGTCGCATCGGCACGCCCTCGTCAGCGATGGCGTGGTAGGCGGCGCCGGCGCGGCCGCGCTCCAGCGCCAGGCGGTAGAGGCGAGCCGCGTCGAGCCGGTGCACCCCCGGCCAGCGATTGGCCCCGTCGCCGACGTACGCCGCGACGCCTTTCTCGCGCGCGATGTCGATCAGGCGTGGCGCGAAGCCATGGTCGCCGACGCCGTGCACCGAAGGCGCAAGGCGGATCGAGGCGCTGCGCACGCCCCGGCCCGCGGCGCCTAGCACGAGCGCCTCGGTGGCGCCGCGTCCGCTCTCGGACATCGGGTCGTCCTCAGTGACCACCCGGCCCGGCGCCAGCAGCGCCACGCCCGAAGACACCACGAGCGGCTTGCCCGTGCCGGCCATCGCGTCCAGAACCGCCTCGACCGCGCGCCGCTCGGTCGCGATATTCTCGGCGAACCGCGAGAAGTCGTGGATGAAGGCGCAGTGGGCGACGCCGTCGCAGGCGTTCGCGCCGGCCACGAAGCTGGCCGGGTCCTCGAGCGCGCCGCGATGCGCCTCGACGCCCTCCGCCGCCAGTTTCGCCGCGCCCTCGTCGCTGCGCGCCAGACCCAGCACTCTATGTCCCGCAGACCTCAGCTCGCGGCACACCGCTGAGCCGATCCAGCCGGTCGCCCCGCTTACGAACACCCGCATGAATTGAACGCTCCTTGATCTTCGCAGAGCTGGATATGATCTGCGATGGGTCCGCCGAGAAGCCGAGGGGTTATACAGGTATGGCCGCCACCACCTTGCCGGGTGCGCCCAGCCCACTCGCAAGCTTCCTGCGCGACCGCCGGGCGCGCCTGCGCCCCGAGGCCAACGCCGGCGGCCGACGCCGCACGCCGGGCCTGCGCCGCGAGGAGGTGGCCGCCCGGGCGGGCGTCTCGGTCACCTGGTACACGTGGCTCGAGCAGGGCCGAGGCGGCGCCCCTTCGGCCGAGGTGTTGGAGCGGCTCGCCCGCGCCCTCGAGCTCGATTCCGCCGGCCGCGAGATGCTTTTCCTTCTCGGCCAGCAGCGCCCGCCCCCGCTGCGCCCCGATCCGCCGAAACACGGCCCGACCGCGCTCCCCGCGCCACTGCGCGCCGTGCTCGATGCACTGACCACCTGCCCCGCGATCGTGAAGACGCCGACGTGCGACCTGGTGGGCTGGAACGAGGCCGCCGAGGCGGTCCTTGGGCATGGGCCCGACGCCGGCGAGCGCAACATGCTGCGCAATCTCTTCTGCAATCCGGCGGTCCGCGCCCGCCTGCCCGACTGGGAGACGAATGCCCGCTTCATGATCGCGGTGTTCCGATACGACATCGCCCGTCTGGGCGGCTCTCCCGAGGCTGACGCGCTCGTCGCAGAGCTCTGCTCGGCCAGCGCCGATTTCCGCCGCCTCTGGGCTGAGAACGACGTGAAGAGCCATGGCTTCGGGACCAAGCGCATCGCCCATCCGGTCGCCGGGCCGCTGACGCTGCAGTTCGCCACGTTCGCCGTCGCCGGCGCCGACCACCTGACCATGATCACGTTCGCGCCGGCGACCGCCGCCGACGCGCGTGCGGTCGAGGTCCTGATCGCCCGCAAGGATCGCGCGGCGTGATCGGGCCGCATCAATGCGGGCCGGGCGTTCGCCGCGCCGCCCATCCAGGGGAACCGACAATGGAAATCGGACGCCGCGACCTGACGCTCGGCGCAATCTCGGTCGGCTTCTTCGGCGATCTCTTCGCGGGCGTGCAGGTCGGCAAGCCTGCGCCCCCGTTCACGATCACGACCTTCGACAAGCGACGCTTCACGAAGCAGGACCTCGCGGGCAAGGTTGTGGTGCTGAACTTCTGGGCCACGTGGTGCGCGCCCTGCCGCGTCGAGCTTCCGATGATCGATCGCTATCTGCGCGAGCACCCGACCGACGACCTCGCGCTCTTCGCCGTGGCCACCGAGGGCTCGGTTCCGAATGCGGAGCTCAGGCCGCTGGCCAAGGTCCTGTCTTTCCCGCTCGCCCTGCGTATCAGCAGCGCGGCCTATGGTCCGATCGGGGGCGAGGTGCCCACCAACTTCGTCATCGACCGCGCCGGCATCGTCCGCTGGGCCAGGGCGGGCGCCTTCACCGAGGTCTCTTTCGGCGCGCTCGTCCAGCCGCTTCTCGCCCAGCCGGCGCCGGCTGGGGCCGGCTCCTCCTCGCGCGGGACATCGAAGACATGAAGGGTGATTGAGCGGCGTGCGCGCCTATTTGCCGGCCGGGGTTGTGGAAACGTACCCCGGCTCGATATCGGGCTGGCGCAGATGGTGCGGCGTATGGGAGCGGTGCAGGCCGAGGGTCAGCAACCAGGCGCAGAAAGCGAGCACGGCCAGGGGTGCGGCCAGCTTGGCGGCCGATCGCAGGAAATCGTCCGAGGGTCGCTCCCGGCGTGTGCCGAGGGAGGCGCTCACGACGGGCTCGACACGGGGTGCGCACGGCGATCCGGCAGCGGGGACGCGAGCGCCGACTGACACTGCGGCGCGGCTCGGCGCAGCTTGCGCAGCAAGCAGCGCTTGGCGCCGCCGTAGTCGCCGGTCATGGCCTCCAGCGGACAGAGCATGATGACCGAGGCGGTGCAGGCCTGCCGCGCTCCGGGCGGCTCCTGATCCGCGGCGGCGACCGCGACCACCGCGGCCAGGGCGACAGGCAGAGAGCGGGACCATCGCCGCCAGCCGCGGGCGGCCGCTCCGGCCAGGCCGTGTGACATCGAGGTTTGCTTTCTCATTGTGCATGGGACGACGCCGAAACGGTCGGGCCTCAGTCGTCGTCGCGGGGTTCTGGGTTCGGGGCGCGGTCCGCCGTTTCGCGAGGCGGAAGTTCCAGCGGCGTTCAGCCGCCCTGCATGGCCTGTTTCACGCGTTCGGCGAGGACGGTGATGTCGATGGGCTTGGCGAGGAACGAGACCCCAGTCTCGCCTTCGAGGACCTTCGAGAATTCGGCCTCGGCGTAGCCCGAAATGAACATCACCGGGGCGTCGCCCAGGAAGGGACGCGCGGCCTTGAGCAAGGCGGGCCCGTCCAGGCCCGGCATGATCACGTCGCTGATCATGAGGTCGAGCTCTCCGGCGTTGGCCTCGGCCAGCGCGAGGGCCTCCTCGCCGTCGGCCGCTTCCAGCACCTCGTAGCCGCGG
>JAKAZA010000065.1 GCA_021816155.1 Pseudomonadota bacterium
GCAAACGGCTGAACCCATTTGTGGGCGTAGGCGGTGGCATTTACCACCTTCAATTCGATGCGCACTTCTATTTCAGTGGTGTGCCCGGCCCGATTTCCCCGGCGAACCCGGCGACACAACAGCTCCAGCTGGGGGGCTCGATCGACCGGCTCACCCAACTGGCGGCGCAGGGAATCGGAGGGTTCTCGTACAGGCTGCAGCGACGTCTCGCGCTTGATTTCGTCTACCGCTTCATCTGCGCGCCGAACCTGCGCTGGAATACGTTGAATGACACGCCCCATTTGAACCAGCGGCAGGGCTTGCAGCCGCACGACTTCCACGGCAGCGCGCAGGATGAAACCATGACGGTCGGCCTCAGGTATTCGCTCTAAACTGGGCGCCAGGGGGCAGCGGGCCTGGATGACGGCTACGCGTCATGTTACATTTCTGTGAGCCAATGATCGGTTCGCGCTTGTTTCGACGTTGGTCAGGGTCGCGGCGGGGCGCTGGAACTTGGCTGCTGCCGTTCTGCTTTGGTGCGGCTGATGTGGAAACGCGAGGCGCCGTGGGAGACTCGGCGAGCGTGTGCGTGCGGGCCCCGGCGAATTGAGCCGGGCACTTTAGCTGGATGCGCGATAATTTAATGTAAAAGGTCGCCGCCGATCGAACCGACCACGTTCCGGGTCTGCAGCGGCGCGAAGGCCCCGGCCCCCTCAATCCGGGGCCTTCGTTGCTCCAGATGGTCGCGCGGCTGGCGAGGTCGGCGAGGCATTTCCAGGTTTGGCGTGGGAGAGACCGGTGTTCGGGCTGTTCGGCTAGCCGTCTGCGCAGTAGCGCCAAGTGTATGTATTGAGACACTGGCGAGGATGCGGCGAACGGTATTTGCGCGCATTCGGTTGACAGGCATTCCGGGGGAACGACTTATGTGTTCTTGCGTGACGGCAGCGTTGTGAGACACTTCGCGGAGGGGGTTCCATGGCCGACGGCGCTGCCGGCTCGTTGGGGCGGATTCCGCCGGTGCTCAGCGGTGCCGATGTCCCAGACTCTCTCAGTCATGCGGGACGACGACATTTTCTCTTTATTTCGGCGCCGTTCGGACCGTTCGCTAAAGAATTGGCGCATCGGCTCGAGGCTGAAGGGGCCGCCTGTACCCGGGTGATCCTAAATGCAGGTGACTTCTTGGATTGGGGCTGGCGGCCGGCGAAGGTCTATCTGGGTCCGCGGGCGAGGTGGAGCGATTGGCTGGTCGGATTGATCAAGCAGGCGCGGATCACCGATCTGATCAGCTACGGTGACTCGAGCCCGTTCTCGGTGGACGCCGTGAGGCTGGCCGCGAAGCTGCAGTTGCCGGTGCACGTGTTCGAGCAAGGGTATTTCCGGCCCGACTGGGTGACGCTGGAGGCCGGAGGCGTCAACGCAAATTCGAAGCTGCCGAGAGACCCTGCGTGGTATCGGGGGCATCCTGAGAGCCATTGCACCGCGGAGTGGGTGCGGATCGGAAAGACGACGCCGACGGCGATCTGGCACATCGTCCGCTACCACGCGGCGCTTTATGCCGGCCTGCCGGTCTTCTTCCGGTACAGGTTGCATTATCAGCATTCGGCGCTTAGCCAGGCCGCGAGTCATTTGACCCGGGCCGTAGTCAGGGCCTTGTCTCGCCGGCGGCGCCGCGTCCTCCAGCAGAGCTTGGTAAGTTCGGGACGTCCGCTTTACCTGGCTCTGCTGCAGCGGCCCGGCGACAGCCAGTTGTGGCGGCATTCGGATTTCGAGCGCGTCGAACCCTTTCTCGATCGGGTGGTCGAAAGCTTTGCTCGTTGTGCGCCCGAGACTGCGTTCCTCTTGATCCGGCCGCACCCGTTCGACCATGGTCTTGACACGCATGAGCGCGTGCTCGAGCGGCTTGCGCATCGTTACGGCGTCAGCGGGCGGACCCACCTCGTGGACCATGGCAAATTGCATGAGATACTGCCGGCGATGAGTGGCGCCGTGTGTGTGAATTCGACGGCTGGCCTCGCCGCTGTCGAGTTCGGGTGCCCGACAGTGGTGTTGGGGCGCGCTATCTATGACATGCCCGGGCTGACCCACCAGGGCGGGCTCGACAGATTCTGGCGGCATGCTGAGCCTCCGGATTCGGTGCTGTATCTCGCGTTCCGGAACGTCGTGATGGCGAGGACACAGATCAACGGGGCCTACGCCACCAAGCGTGGTCGCAAGTTGGCTACGCTCGGGGCCGCTCGTCGGTTGATGTCACCGGTGTCGGGGAAGGTTCGGGAGGTCCCGGCGCGATTTGGGGAATAGAGATGGTGCGACAACGCCTCTCAAGGCCCATGACCGCCGCATCGACACTCAGCTGAGCGGATCGCCGATGCGCTCCGCCGCAGCTGGCGGCGTGTTGGCGCGGCGGCTGGGTCGGTGCGCTCCTGCGTAGAGCACGGCCGCCGCTGCGAGGGTGGCGAGGGCTACCGCCGCCGCGAAATGAAGGCCCAAAGGGTGCAGCAATGCTGGCGTGGTGAAGAGCGTAATTATCGCCAAGGCCGCCACGTTGGCGCCTACGCGCATTGAAGGCAGCTCCTCTGCTCGACGTGGAGCGAGTTTGAAATAAAGTCAAATTTCCGTCAACCGACAACACCCGGACTGGAGCCGAAGCGTCTGACAAGCTGCGACACTTCCGTGTAATGGACTTCCGTTTCGAGGGGCGGCCGGGTCTGAAAATGCTGGCGCGCTTGATCAATGGAGCGCGGCTATCGCCTCTTCGACCACCGCGAAGTGTTCGTCCCAGCGTGGCGGCGCGTAGGTGGGGCCGCAGCGCGCGCTTGCGGTCGCGCACTCGACGGCTGCGAGCCAGGCTGGCCCGTCCAGCGGGTCCAACAACGTTGCGACGCCGCCCGCGAACTCGCGGTGCGCTGGGATGTCCGATCCGATCACTGGGGCTCTGAGCGCGAGCGCTTCGACGACGGGCAGATCGAAGCCTTCGGCGAGCGAGGGTGCAAGCAATCCGGCGGAACCGCCGATCAGTTGCGCGAGTTCTGCGTCGCTGAGGTCACTCGTCTCGTGCACTAGCCGGGTCACGCTCTTTGACCGATTGAGATGGTCTATCACCGACTCGTTTTCCCAGCCCCTCCGGCCGACCAGCACGAGCCGCGGCGTCTGCGGCCCCATCCCGTCGGCCAGGCGCCGCCATAGCGCGAGGAGGAAGGCGAGGTTCTTGCGCGCCTCGAGGGTTCCAACGCTAACGAAGTAGGGCCTCGCCGGACGCAGCCTCGGCGACGCGGGCGTGAATTCGGCCTCTATTCCTAGGGGTACAGCCTGGAGTGGCGGGAGGAGCCTGCCGATTGCGCGGGCGTATCCGGTGAGGTCGGCTGCGGTGGTGGCCGAGTTGGTAATGATAAGCCGCGCATGGGCGATGATCTCGTTTGCGCGCTTTAGGTGCCGGCGCTCTGCGGGGGGCGCGCAATACTCGGGAAAGCAGATTGGGATCAGGTCGTGCACCATCACCACCGGCGCCACGCCACGGTCGGCGAGGCGGCCGAGCACGTTCGGCTGGTCGAGGCCGGTATGGCTGACGTTCATGTATATGTCGCCACGTCGGATCGACGGAGGTTTCAGGTAGGCTGCAGCGCGCGCGGCGATAGCGAGGTGCCATTTGGCGCGCCCAGGCAACTGTTGCGAGATCGGCCGCGCGCGCAGCGGCGGAGCGTCGTCTTGGGACGAGCAGAGCGCCTCCCGCAGGGCGGTCCAGGCGGGGCTCGCGCCATGCTCGCCGTCGGGGCGGCGCGCGAAGGCAACGTTCAGTCGGATGGTCCTGTCGAGCAGCGGACGCGAAACGCCGTAAAGTCGCCCGCCGAAGGTGAGCACCGGCTGCAGTTCGACCTCGTCGCGGCCCAGCAGCCAGCGCGCATAGGCGACGACCACGCGGTCGATACCCGTTGGCGAGAAGCGCGCGCCGCGGATGAAGATACGGCTGATGTCGAACAGGATGCGGGCCATTGCGGCTAAAGGATTGGCCGGTAGGCTTCTGCGAGGCGCTCGCGGTAGCGCTGCGGACTGAAGTCCGCCGCCCGGCGCCGGCCGCGCGCGGCGTACTCGTCGCGCAGACCGGAATCGGAATCGAGCGCGGCGATTCCGCGCCGCATCGCATCGACGTCATAGGGGTCGACGAGCAGCGCCGCCTCGCCGGCGACCTCGGGCAGCGAACCCTCCGTCGACGTCAGCACCGGCGTTCCGAGCAGCATGGATTCCAGCACTGGCAGACCGAAACCCTCGTAAAGGGACGGAAAAAGCGTCGCTCGTGCGCCGCGAACAAGCTTCACCAGCAACCGGAACGGCATGTATTCGAAGCGGCGGATGCGATCGGCGCGCTTCAGGACGCCATCCTGCAAGATGCTGCGCTCGATCAGATGATCGTAGAGCAGGTCTTCCTGCTCTTCCTTCAACCAGGCCCGCCCGCTGATTATCACGAGCGGCGCGGTGACGCCGGAAGCGAGGTACGCCTCGATGATGCGGGGGACGTTCTTCTTCGGCTCGATCGCCCCGAAATATAGATAGTAATCGCGCCAGCCGAGATCGAACATTGCCTCTAGCTCGGTGGCCACCTCCGCATCAGGTGTCCGTAGCAAGGCCTCGGGGACCTCCACCGATTGGTAGGTGTTCACGACCTTGTCCTCGGGCGCGCCGAGCATTCGGACGATGTCCGAGCGCGAGTGCTCGGAGACCGTGAAGATGCGCTCGCCCTTCGCAATGAGCGCCCGGCAGAGGGCATGGAAGCCGCGCTTGTTGTCGAGCGTCATGAACGGCAGCCTGAGCGGGATCAGGTCGTGCAACGTGTAGACGTTGGGAACTCGGGGCTCGTAGAGCGGCAGGGCGCATGTCCAGTGGACAAGGTCGGTCCGCCGCTCCTCGCCCAATGTCAGCGGCGACAGCCAGCCGAACGTGAAATAGGCGCGGTTGGCTTTGAAGAAGACGTCCCTGCCGGCCCAGAGACGGTCACATCGGGGGAAGCGGTGCTCGATGTCGCGAGTTATGACTTCCGGTGTCGGTTCGAAGCACCAGGCGTTCAATTGTTTCGGGCGAACAAGGCTGCGCAACACTGCGCGCATACTGTTCGAGGGCGCGACGGCGCCTGCGTCGAGCAGCGTGACCTGCTTCATCAGGTCGGTCTCGTCGGCGTCGAGATTGGAACTGTAAAGGATCTGAGTCTCGTGGCCCAGTTCGGCCAGGTTGACTGCGAGGTTGCGCGCGTAGGTGGCGATCCCTGACCCTCGCGCAAGTGCGAGATTGTAACCGTCTATGCAAATTCTCGCCATTCAGGATCCCTGCACGCCGCTCCAGACTGCGCTTCGGGAAGGCTTAAAGTCTGCAAGACTCGTTTGAAAGCTAGCAGCGATCATGCGTGGCGACGTTGAGCGGGCGAGAGGCCAATGTTAGCCGGGAAGGTCGTGAGAAAGCTTCATCTAAATCTGTCGCTAAGCGAGACTTCCAACGCAGGCGGATCGCCCGGCGGCCGTGAGGTCTGATCGTGCCGTTGGAGATGTTCCGCAATGACGATTTCGTGGTGCGATCGGCCTGCGAGTTCGAATCCGAGGTTTGCGTCATCACGTTTGATTCCTACTCCGACGACCGGAGCCTGGATCGCAGCGGGTTCGCGCAAGATTTCTTCATCAGCCGCCGGACCGACGCGATTCATTTCATCAGCCGCGAGAACGACTGGTACCAGTATCCGGAGCTCCCCACGGCGGCGGCTGAGGTCGCCGCTCGCGTAGGCAAGTATCGACGCGTGGTCGCCTATGGGTCGAGCATGGGAGGCTACGGGGCGATCCGGTTCGGCGGGATGGCCGGGGCCCGCGCCGCGCTGGCGATATCTCCGCAGTTCTCGATAGATCCCTTGACGGCCAGCTTCGAGCGGCGCTGGAAATACGATTCCGACCGGATCGACTTTTCGGTCGAGCGGACGCTTGAGGCGCCGTTCGTCTCCACCGCATACATCGTCTACGACCCGTGCGACCTGGATCGTCGACACGTAGACCTCTTCCGAAGGCGAACGCGCGTCATCGATGTCCGGCTGCCCGACGTGGGACATCCGGCGACCGGTTCGCTTGCGGAGGCGGGGCTGCTCAGCGAACTCGTGATGGATTTCGTCGGCGACGCGGTCGACGCCGCCCGCGTGGCCCGGCGCGTTGCGGATGCGCGTGAGAGCAGCTCCCAGTTCCATTACGTGATGTCGACGCGCGCCTTCACGGCGCGCAGCCGGATCCGGTATGCCGACAAGGCCGCGACCATGGCGCCGCGCCACTTCGGCTTTGTCGCGCACTACGCGTCGCTGCTGGCGGCGAGCGGTCGATTCTCCGAGGCGGGTATCGCCTTCGCGCGGGCCGCGGCCATTTCCCCGGACCATCCCGTTCTGCTCTACAAGCTGACCGAGTTTCATGAGCGGCGAGGAGATCTCGAAGGTGCGATTGAAGCAGCCGAGCGCCTCGTCGCACTGCATTCCGAGACATACCGGCCGCGGCTCGAGCAGCTATTGCGCCTGCGCTCGCGGCCGCAGCGCCACTGGCCTGCCTTGAGGATTGGCGGCAGGCGCTTCGCCGAGGACCCCGCCTTGTCCGTCGACATCGGGTTGACGACCACGCCCTCGCCGCCGCCGTTCGCCGACTCGTGGCGCATGCACGAGGCATTGGTGGCCTCAAGGCCGGCCGGGCCGGTGGACGTGTTCCTCGTTGGTGACGCCCTGGCCGAGTTCTGGCCGGCCGATCTCTGGGCGCCGCTCAGCGTCTTCAACTTCGGCGTCAGGGCGGACAAGACCCAACATGCCCTTTGGCGCCTGGGCGAACTGCCGGCGGACGCCATCGACTGCCGTCACGCCGTCGTGCTGGTCGGGGCCAACAATCTCGGCGCTAACGATACGGCGCGAGGCATCGCCGCCGGCGTAGCAGCCGTGGTCGCCGGCGTCGTCCGCGTCGCGCCGAAGGCGAGCTTGTGGGTGATCGCCATGCCGCCGTGCGGCGCCGAATCCCGCTTCCGGGCGGAGGTGTGGCGCGAGTCGAACCGTATCCTGGCTTCCCTGAAGGGCTTCGCAACCCTCGACGTCGGCGCGGCGCTGACCGACGGCTCCGGATTGCCGAGCTACGAGACCGACGGCATCCATTTGACCCGCGCGGGCTACGAGCGGCTCACGCAATCGATGATGGGCTGGCTCGAGTAACGGGCGGCGCGTTGGCCAGGCAGTGTCGCGCTCGGCAAGGCGATTGCCCGCCGCCACAATCCAATTCCAGTTCGGCAGGAGACGCGCTGCGTGAAGCCGACATTGGCGGCGACCACTCAGATACAATAGCGTCTCCGCGCGAGCTCTGAGGGGAAGTCGTATGTCAAAGGTCTTCGATCGAAACGACGGGGGCGTTTTGCTTGGCGGATCACCGACGCTCCGCGGCGTGTCCCCTGCGATGCTGCTTCTCGTCAGCGTGACCATGCTCGGAGCCTGTTCCGCGCTTCCGGAGGACGGACCTTCAGCCGAGATGGTGTCGCACGGCGCGACCGAGCCCGCACCGAACCGCAGCTACACGCTGGTGGATTTGAACTATCGCCTGACGCAGCTGATCGCGGCTCATCCGGCTCAACCGCTCGCCGCGTTGACGGCCGACGACAGCAACGCGCCGAACGACATTATCGCCGTGGGCGACACTTTGGCTGTGTCGATCTACCAGCCTGGCATGGTTCCGCTAGCGCCAAGCCTGACGGCGACCGCCACGCCGCAAGCGGGCGTGGGGCCACAAAGTCTGCCGCGCTCCGTCGTCGACGACCACGGGGCGATCCTCGTGCCCTATGCCGGGCCGGTCGTCGTCGCGGGCCACACGCCCAATCAGGCTGCTGATGTCATCCGGCGCGCGCTTCTCGGTCGAGTGGCGAACCCTCAGGTCATCGTCACGACCATCTCGAGTCCGCATAACTCCGTGGTGGTGATCGGCGAGGTCGCCAAGCCAGGCCGATATCCGCTCGCCACGAACGCCGATCATCTGCTGGATGAACTGGCGATCGCGGGAGGGCCGACGAAGCAAGCGCGCGACCTGACGGTCACAGTCGTTCGCGGCGACCGATCTGCAAGCATCGTGCTGCAGACGCTGCTGGATGATCCGTCGCAGAACATTCGCCTCGGTCCGCAAGACCAGGTGCGAGTGACCTCGACGCCTCGCAAGATCGATGTCTTCGGCGCCGTGGGGAAAGGCGCGCAGATCCCGCTCGAGGACGAGAGCGTCACGCTGGCCGACGCGCTGGCGCGCATCGGCGGCCTGAATCCGAACATGGCGAACGCAAGATCGGTTTTCGTGTTTCGTTTCGAGCGCGCCGAGGTGGCAAAGGCGCTCGGGGTGAGCTTCCCTGACATTTCGGGTCTGAAGAGCGTGCCGATCGTCTACCGCGTCAACCTGCGCGACCCGGCGGGCTACTTCATAGCCGCCAAGTTCCAGGTAGCCGCCAACGATTTGATCTACGTGCCAACGGCGGACGTGCCCGAGCTGCAGAAGTTTCTCAACGTCGTCGCGACAGCGGCGCAGTTCTTCTACGCCGCACAGGTGGCTCAGACTCTCTAGGCGGGCCTGGCTACTGGCGCGTCTTGGGTTCGACGGGCGTCCAGGGCTCGCCGCACGATGTGCGCCGGATGTGCTCTACGCAGCGTTCGAGGCTGGGAGGCGACAGCAGGCGGAACGGCAGCGTCCGGTCGAGCCAGGCGGGATGAACCGTTACGTCGTGGTCGAGTTCGCCGGGCCAGCGAAAGCGCAGGGTCTCCCGGTCCTTTCGATCCGTCGCGGCGATCTCGGGCTTGAGGTGGGTGAGCCCTCGCGACTTGGACTCATAGTGAAGGAGCTCCAGTTCGGGCGTGTAGATCACCGCCAGGCCAAGCCGCCGAACACGCAAGCAGATGTCGAGATCGCTGTAGCCGATCGGCAAGTCCCGTTCGTCGAAGCCGCCGATCGTCTCGAATAGCCGCCGCCGCATCGCCAGGAATGCGCCGGTGACGGCCGGCGCGCGGCGGCGCATGCGCCATCGCCCATTCGGGCCGGCGGCGTCCCGCGCTTCGTAGAGCCCGTCGTGAATGGGTCCGCCGCCCCATCCGAACAGCATTCCAGCATGCTGGATCGTCCCGTCGGGATAGAGCAGCTTGGCGCCCACCACGCCCACCTCCGATCGGTCAAGCACGGCGAGCAGCGCCGCGTCCCAGCCCTCGGTCAGCATCCGCATGTCGTCGTTCGCGAACACCACGACGTCCGCGTCGTCGGCCGCCCGCGCCCCGACGTTGCTGAGCCTCGACCAGTTGAAGGGCTCGTCGACGCGCAGGACGACGACGCCGTCGGCGGCTAGGTCGGCGAGGGCGCCAAGTGAGGCTGGCTCGATCGTGCCGTTGTCGACGATGACGAACCGGAGCCGGTCGGCCCGGTCGGCAAGGATTCGCAGCGAGCCGACGAAGGCCTTCGCATCCTGGGCATTGTCACGCGTCGGGATCACCAGCGTGATCATCTCCAGGGCTTCGCGGTCCTCGGTCGCCGGCCACATCGCCGCGCCGGCATTCCTTCCGGCCGAGAAGGCGGTGGCATCCGCAGATGGCGTAGCCGCGAGAGGGTAGGGGATGTGTCCGACGGCGTCCCGCCGGGCCAGTTCGCGCAGCAGATCGCGGACTGTGGCCTTCGCTTCGGCCGCCGCGGCGAGTTCGCCGGCGCATCGGCTGCGCACCACGGCCAGCGTTTCGCCATAGGGGTTCGCCTGCAGCAGTATCTCGTGATCGACCGCCTGTCTGAGCTCGACGCTCTCCAACTCGCCCTTCGCATCCAAGTGATCCGCGTCACAGACGAAGGCCGCGGCGGGTGTGTCGCCTGCGGCCCACGCAAACCAGGGGAGGGCATGGGCGCACAGCACTGCGGCGTGCTCACAGACGACGACGATGTCGTGCCTTGCCTTGTTCGCCGCGTCCACGAGGTCGACTCGGGCGTCGCCGATGACGAACCGATCGTCCGACAGGGCCAGACTTTGGGCCTGGGCGCGGATCGTCGGGTCGCCACCTACCATCACGGCCTCGAACGTCCCGGCCGACTGCGCCGTCAGTCCGCAACGCATACGCTCCAACCACGCGGACGACAGGCCATCGAGCGAGACGACGACCGTCACGGCGGCCGCCGAGTTCTGCGGGGGCGGAGGCGTCTGCCACGTCAGTCGGAATGCGCGCCTCTCGTCGGCTGGTGTGGCCTCGTCGCCGACAAGGGCGCGCAGCCCGCGCTCGCCCCGGCTGAGATCCTCGCTAAATAGTTCGCGGTGCACGTCGCGCTCGCCCAGCAACGCCAGTTCGCGCCTCGCGGCGCCGAACTGCGCCTCGGCGCGCATCGCCCGGCGATAGCTCCCGATCGCCGCCGACCGGGCCCCCCTGATCTTGAGCACGTGGCCGAGCTGCAGATGGGCATCCGCGTCTTCGGGGCGCAGTTCGAGCGCCGCCCGGTATTCAGCCTCAGCCTCGTCGAGTCGCCCGCCGTCTTTGAGCATGTTCGCGCGCTGGATACGCAGATCGGTCCGGCTGGGATCGTACCGAAGCGCCTCCACATACAGTGCGGCCGCCTCGGAGCAGCGCCCGGCGTCGCGGGCGCGGTCGGCCGCCCGCGTCGCCAGCCGTTGCCGCAGCAGCGTCATAGCTCTGTTTAGCCAGTTGCTCAGGTGAGATCTCGCCATGCCGCCGAACGACGCCGGTTTCGATTGCCTCCCGCCATCGCCAGCGGCGATGCTGTCCGCACTCTGGCAGGCTTGACATCGAAGCCGCTGAGCTGTCTAGCGCGGATGCGGGCCCGCTCGGATCTTTGATTATAATCAACAGAAGAATGAGCCATCTTGAAAGTAGATCCTCTAGAAGTACCGGCTGTCTTGGTCATCACCCCAGTGAAGCATGGGGATCGGCGGGGCTTCTTTTCCGAAGTCTTTCGCCGGGACATCTTGGAGAATCACGGTGTCGAAGCATCGTTCGTCCAGGACAACCATGCCTTTTCCGCAGCCGTCGGGGTGCTGCGAGGTCTGCATTACCAGCTCGAGCCGAGCGCGCAGGGCAAGCTGGTGCGCTGCTGCCACGGCGCGATCCTGGACGTGGCGGTGGACATACGGCGCGGCTCGCCGACGTATGGGCGCCACGTCTCCGTGGTGCTTTCCGCGGATAATTGGCGGCAGGTCTGGGTACCGCCGGGCTTCGCGCATGGCTACGTGACGCTGGAGCCGAATTCGGAGGTGCTCTACAAAGCCACGGCCTACTACGACCCGGACCGGGAGCGGGGGATCGCGTGGGACGATCCGGCGCTAGGCATCGACTGGCGGTTCCCGGCGGCCCAGCTGACGCTGTCGGCGAGAGACCGGAATAACCCGCGCCTCGCGGACGCCGAGCCCGCGTTCGTGTACGAATGAGGCGAGGCGAGAACGGGACAGGCAATGCGGGTTTTCGTTACGGGCGGAGCGGGGTTTATCGGTTCGGCGCTTTGCCATCATCTGCTGGCCGACCGCGGCGACGAGGTCGTTGTGCTGGACAAGCTGACCTACGCGGCGAACCTGGCGTCGCTGGACGCCCTTCGGTCCGATCCACGCTTCCGTTTCGAACAGGTCGACATCTGTGACGCCCAGGCGGTGGGCCGGCTATTCCAGACTCAGCGGCCTGATGCGGTCGCGCACCTGGCCGCAGAAAGTCACGTTGACCGCTCGATCTCGGGCTCGCGCGTCTTCCTGGATACGAATGTCATCGGCACGTTCACCCTGCTGGAAGCCGCGCGCGCCTATCTGGCTGGAATTGGCAGGCGCAAAAGCCCGACCTTCCGGTTCGTGCACGTGTCCACCGACGAGGTGTTCGGCTCGCTCGGCGAGGATGGCGCCTTCACGGAGGCGACGCCGTACGACCCAAGTTCCCCCTATTCTGCGACGAAGGCGGCCTCGGACCATCTCGCCAAGGCCTGGATGCGCACGTACGGCCTGCCGGTCATCATCTCCAACTGCTCGAATAACTACGGCCCGCGGCAGTTTCCGGAAAAGCTGATTCCGCTGATGATTCTCAGCGCCCTGGAAGGCAAGCCTTTGCCGGTCTACGGCGACGGCGGGAACGTCCGCGACTGGCTCTTCGTCGAGGATCACGCCAGGGCGCTCGCCCTGATCCTCGACCGGGGCCGGCCGGGCGAGACCTACAACATCGGCGGGCGCAACGAACGGACCAACATCCACGTCGTGGAGCAAGTCTGCCGACTGATGGACCGGCTGCGCCCCGAGGGCGCGCCGCACCGGCGCCTCATCGAATACGTGGCCGATCGCCCCGGACACGATCGGCGCTACGCCATCGATGCGTCGAAGCTTGAGCGCGAACTCGGATGGCGGGCGCAGGAGACCTTCGAGACCGGGATCGAGAAGACCGTTCGCTGGTATCTCGATCGCCGCGACTGGTGGGAGCCTTTGCGCAACCGCGTATACGGCGGCGAGCGTCTCGGTCTGATTCCCGCCTGAGCGATGCGCATTTTCGTCACGGGCGCCAACGGCCAGCTCGCGCGGGCGTTGCGAAATGCCGTATCACAGCAGGCTGGACTGGATCTCCGCTTTGGCGCGCGGCCCGAGCTGGACCTGGCGAGGCCTGAAACCGTTCGAGCGCCGATCCTCGACTTCGCGCCCGACCTCGTGGTGAACACTGCGGCGTATACGGCGGTCGATAGGGCCGAGAGCGAGCCCGACCTGGCGTTCGCGGTCAACGGCGCCGGCGCCGGCGCGGTTGCGGCCGCCGCCGCAGAGGCTGGCGCGGTCATGATCCAGCTGTCCACTGACTACGTCTTCGACGGAACCAAGACCGCCCCTTACGTGGAGGACGACCCGGTCGCGCCCCAATCGGTCTATGGCCGGTCCAAGCTGGAAGGCGAGCTCGCCGCCTCGGCGGCCAACGCGCGGGTTATCGTCTTGCGCACGGCGTGGGTCTTTGCGCCTCACGGCGCCAATTTCGTCCGTACGATGCTGCGGCTCGCCGCCGAACGCGAGCGCCTGCGGGTGGTCGACGACCAGATTGGTTGCCCGACTTATGCGCCCGACATTGCGGCGGCTATCCTGGCCATGGCGCGACGGATCGAGTCCGACAGCTGGCGCGACAGCTTCGCCGGCGTCAGCCATCTGGCCGGTCCCGACGCAGTCTCCTGGTGCGAATTCGCCCGGCGGATTCTCGATGAGAGCGGCCGTCGCGGCGGACGCGTTGTCCCTGTGGACCCGATCGCGACCGCCGACTACCCCACGGCAGCCATTCGTCCGACAAACTCCCGTCTCTCGACCGAACGGGTCGCCAGGATCTTTGGTGTCGCGATGCGACCTCTTGACGATGCGCTCAGAGATTGCTTCGACCTGATGGGAGCGGGCGGGGTATAGGCGGGAACGGACAAATGAAGGGGATCATTCTCGCTGGCGGGTCCGGCACTCGACTCTATCCGATGACGCTGCCGATCTCGAAGCAGCTTCTGCCAGTCTACGACAAGCCAATGATATATTATCCGCTAACGACCCTTATGTTGGCTGGTATCCGAGATATACTTCTCATTTCCACGCCTCACGACCTCCCGTTGTTCGAACGTCTCCTGTGTGATGGCTCCAGGCTTGGTCTTTCGATCAGCTATGCGCCGCAGCCGCGCCCCGAAGGCCTCGCACAGGCTTTCCTGATTGGCGCCGACTTCATCGCCGGCGAGCCATGTGCGCTAATCTTGGGCGACAACCTCTTCTATGGTCATGGACTGCAGGACATTGTTTCCGGCGCGGCGGGTCGTCCGGACGGCGCGACAGTTTTCGCCTACAGGGTGTCGGATCCAGAGCGTTATGGGGTGGTGGCGTTCGACGAAGCCTTTCGCGCGATCTCGATCGAGGAAAAGCCTCCACGGCCCAAGTCGAACTGGGCTGTCACTGGTCTTTATTTCTACGATGCGAACGTCGTTTCCCTCGCGCGTCTGCTAAAGCCCTCGCCGAGAGGGGAACTGGAAATCACCGACCTGAACAGGCTGTACCTGGAACGCGGCCAACTGTCGGTGGAACTCATGGGACGGGGCTACGCGTGGCTCGACACCGGCACGCCCGAAAGTCTGCTCGAAGCTGCGGAATTCGTCTCGACGCTGGAGCGCCGCCAGGGCTTCCGCATTGCGTGCCCCGAAGAAGTCGCCTTTCGCCAGGGCTTCATCAGCGCCCAGCAGCTCATGCAGCTGGGTGAATCCCTCGCCAAATGCGCCTACGGACGATATTTGATCGAGGTTGCGACTACATTTTCTGATTGAGACTTGAGTCTTGCGTCCTGCACGGCGTCAATGACGTGAGAGTCGGAGGGGCGTTGACCGTGGCGGCTGGTGGGCGACGACAGGCGTTGGTCGTGCTGGCGATGCACAGGTCGGGAACGTCTGCAATGGCGCGTGTGCTGGCGTTGGCGGGCGCAGGCTTGCCCGCCAACCTGATGCCAGCGGGGAAAGACAATCCGGCTGGGTTCTGGGAGTCAGTCGCGATCAGTGAGTTCAATGACTGTCTGCTTAGCGAGCTCGATATTGGCTGGGACCATCCGTTCGGCTTCCTCGATGCCCGAGGACAGCGTCCCGATCCGCTACGCTGGCTCGAGCGCGCGCGCGAGTTGATCCAAAACGAATTCAGCGAGCATCGCCTCTTCGTATTGAAGGATCCGCGCATCAGTCTGGTTCCGGAGCTTTGGGCGCTCGCCCTCGAAAGTGAAGGGATCGAGGCGCGGTACATCATCATGGTGCGCCGTCCGGACGAGGTGGCGAGGTCCCTCCATCTGCGCAACGGAATCACCAACGAGCAGGGGCTGCTCGCCTGGGCCGCCAACATGGTCTCTGCCGAACAGTTCACGCGTGAGCGACCACGTGTCTTCATCCAATTCGAGCAACTCCTGGCGGCGCCGCATTCTGTCCTGGACGCCGTCGAAGAGGGGTTAGCTATCAGGTTGCCGCGCAGGTCGCGAAAGACAGAGGTGCTTATCGGCGAATTCTTGGACGCCGAACTCCAGCACCACAAATACGGCGGCTCCCTGCGCATTCCCGCGGGCTTCGGCGAAGTGGAGGCGCTCTACCATTACCTGGAGGCCGCGTCCCAGGATCATCCTCGTAACGAAGACGTTCCGGGCGTTGTGGCTGACTGGCTACGTTCTCTCGAGGCGACGGCCGGACCCATCATTGCGCGCGCCGGCTACGACCTCGAGCGGCTGCGCTCGGAGGGGGAGGCACGCGAAGCCGAGCTCAAGAATGCTCTCGCCGTCGCACGCACAGGGGAAGCCGACGCGCAGGCGCGGGCTGGGGGCCTCGCTGCGGCCAAGTCGGAGGCCGAAGCGCTCGCCGCTGAATTGCAGGCTAGCCTTGAAGCCGCCTCGCAAGCCGAGGCATTGGCGAGCGCGAGTCGCGTTCAGGCCGAACTCTTGGCCGAAAAGCTTCACTCAGACTTAGCTCTTCTTGAGAGCGAGAAGGCGAGGCTCGGCGCCGAATTCGATCAGCTGCAATCGAGACTCAATAAGGTGGCGGAAGCGGCCGCGTTGGCTGAGGAATGCGTCGCAAACGCCAGCGGGATCGAAGCAGAACTGATCGCCGATCAGGACCGCCTATGTAACGAAGTCGAGCGCCTTCGCGCAGAACACGACCGCGCCGTTTCGACGAGCACCGAGCTCCGCGAAGAGGTGTCCGCATTACAGTTGGCGCTCCAGGAGACCGCGGCGGCCGCGCGCCAGGCATCTTCCGAGCGATCCGCAGCACGCGTCGAGATGGAAGAACTGCGCGAACGTTTGCGACAAGCCGACGCATATTCGATGGCGGCGCGTGATGAGGCCGCCCGGCATCAGCGTGAGCTCGCCGCCGCGCAGCGCGCGCTGGCGGAGGGCGAAAACGCCCTGGTCAAAGCCAAGCAGCAGGTCGCCATCGAGACCGAGGCTTCACGCGCGGCAGGGCGCGATGCGGAAGACCGGGTTCAGCGCCTCGAGAAGCAGCTCAGAGAGGCGCGCGAGGAAACGTATGCAGCCCGCCAAGAGGCGCGTGAACAGTCGCAACGCGCAGACAATGCCGAGGCCGCGTTACGAACCGCGCAGGCAAGGCTCGCAACAGTTTTCAACGAGGCGGACACCCTGCGCAGTCGCCTTGGCGAGGCCGACCGGCTCGTCGCTGAGAAATGCGCGGAACTTGATATCGAGCGGCGCGAGCTGCGGGGCGCCAGATCGGAAGCGCGAGAGCAACGCCTGAGGGCAGAAACTACTGAGGCGCTAAATCGTAGCGTGCAGGTCCGACTTGCCGCAGTCCTCGAGGAAAGGGATGGTCTGAAATGTAGCGCAGAGGCCGCCAGCGCGGCGGCTACATTGGCCCGTGAGGATGCAATCGCGAGCGACGAGGCCGCAAGAGCCGCGAGTGCAGAGGCCGCAAGCTGGCGGCACGCCGCGCACGGAGCTGAATCGGCCGCCGAGGCGGCGCAGCGCCGCGTCGATGAGATCGAACGTGAAGTCGGCGAAAAAGGCGCCGAGTTGGACGTCACCCGTGAGGAGCGGGATCAGTTCAAAAGCGAACTCAATACTGCTGAGATTGAGCTCAACGCCCTTCGAGACCAATTGGTCGCCTCCCGCAGCGCCGGCCGCCAGCTGATGGCCGCAATAAGGATGGATTTCGCCGAACCGGTGCGCCCGACCGGTAGGGTGGTGGCCGTAAAAGCGTGGATGAAGCGGCGGCTGACCAGGCGTGGCGCCTAGCGCCGCACCAGTCTAGGATTGTCCGCCGCACCCCTGCCCGCTAAACAATAATCGCGCAGCCGCAACTCCTGGTCACCCATGTCATCAACACTAGTCTCAAGAAGGACGCCCGCGATGCGAACATTGTTGAGATCGGCTCTGGGCGACCATGTTAGCCTGGGCGACCGGGCGCGCGACGCCCGTGACTGGCGTCGCGCGGCGCAACACTATCGTCACGCGCTCCAGCAAAATCCTGCGAACGCCGCCATCTGGGTGCAATATGGGCATGTCTTGAAGGAGTCCGGCGATGTCGTGAGCGCCGAGGCGGCCTACCGACGCTCCCTTGGATACCAGCCGAACTGCGCCGATACCTATCTCCAACTTGGGCATGCCCTCAAACTGCAAAACAAGATCGAAGAGGCGCGGCTCGCCTACCTTCGCTCATTTGCACTCGACCCGGCGCAAAGCCACCCGCAACAAGAGCTTGCGAGCCTTGGGTGCTCCGACCGACATCTCGCGGAGTTCAGGAGCTATTCTAAATCGGAAGTCTCGACCCGTGACGATAGGCCGGTTCAGCTTGGCGATGACGCAAGTCCGAAGGAGCGACATCGCCTGGAAGAATACGTTCGAGAAGAGTGCGGGGACGCGCTGGCGCACCGGATCTCTGGATATTTTCGAATTATTGAAGGGCTGCGGCGCGCGGATGGCGTTCGACGAGCCCAGCTCCTCGTGTCGCTCACGCAGCGATTGCAACAATTGTCGCAAGCATACCATGATGGCCGCAAGATCGAGGCGAGCATAATCATACCGGTTTACGGTCAGATAGAATTCACGGCGGCATGTGTCTTGTCGCTCTTGGAGCACAAGGGCAGTGTTCGATACGAAATAATAATCGCCGACGACAAATCGAGCGACGAAACGGCGCAGGTCTTTGCGGGCGTCGGCGGCGTGGTTCGCCACTGTTTGCAGGCCGAAAATCTAGGCTTCCTGCGCAATTGTAATGCCGCATCAATTACAGCGGCCGGTGACTACATCGTGCTTCTGAATAATGATACCATTGTGCTGGATAACTGGCTTGACGAATTGCTGAAGCCGTTCTCTCGATTTGTCGGGGTCGGTCTTGTGGGCTCGAAGTTGCTTTCGGCTGATGGCTTGTTGCAGGAGGCCGGCGGAATCATTTGGCGCGACGGCAGCGGATGGAACTACGGGCGGGGGCAGGACCCGCGCCGCCATGAGTTCAACTATCTCAAGGATGTGGATTACTCCTCTGGCGCGTCGATCGCTATCCCGCGGCGGCTTTGGACCGACCTTGGTGGATTTGATGAAGTATATGCGCCAGCATATACCGAGGATACTGATCTGGCCTTTCGCGTTCGAGCGAGGGGATTGCGAACACTTTACTCGCCGCGCTCGGTGCTGGTGCACCATGAGGGCGTTTCGCACGGCCGGGATCTCACCGCGGGGATCAAGGCGCATCAGGTCATCAATACGGCAAAGTTCGTCGAGCGATGGCGCGATGTGCTTGACAGCGAGCATTTTGAGAATGGGGATTCGATTTTTCTTGCCCGTGACCGTGGCAGATCTTGTGCGCACATATTGGTAATAGATCATTATGTGCCTCAATTCGACCGCGATGGCGGGTCTCGAATGATGTTTGATTACCTAAGAATGTTTGTGGATGCGGGGCTTCGCGTGATCTTCTGGCCGGATAATTTATACTATGACAAGGAATACTGCCGGATTCTGCAGGGGTACGGCGTCGATGTCATGTATGGCGTAGAGCTCGTGGGCAATTTTGGCGGGTGGATCGAAGAAAACGGCCGCTATCTGGATTACGTATTTCTGAGCCGCGCGCATATCTGTGCGAAGTACATCGACGAAATTGAGGCGCACTCAATGGCGCGGCGGATATACTATGGCCATGATTTGACATTTCCGCGGCTTCAGAAGGAGTACGAACTGACAGGGCGGGCGGAAATACTTGAGGAAATAGACCAGTGGCGTCGACTCGAGACACATATGTGGCGCAAGGCGGAAGTCATCTACTACCCGGCGCCGGAGGAAGTCGCATGGGTGGCGGCGCAAGCGGTGGACAAGACCGTGCGTCCCTTTCGAATTCAGGTTTATCCCGACGAGGGCATCGCTACGGCGCGGGAGAGGCTTGAGCGTAAGCGCGCCGTTGTGGGAACGATGGGGCTCTTCGTGGGCGGCTTCGCGCATCGTCCGAACGCGGACGCAGTTCTCTGGTATGTCCGTGATATCCTTCCGCTTGTTAAGCGGCAATTGCCGGAAATGACGACCGTCATTGCCGGTTCGTATCCGCCGGAGGAGGTCAAGGCGCTTGGTAGAGACGATGTGCTGGTGACCGGCCACATCGCCGATTCGGTGCTTGAGTGGTTCTACATGACGACGACGACCGTAATTGCGCCGCTGCGCTATGGCGGCGGTATGAAGGGGAAGGTGATCGAAGCGATCCGTTTCGGTGCGCCGGTCGTCACCACCAGTTGCGGGGCGGACGGCTTCGAGGCAGCCAGCGAGTTTCTGTTCATCGCCGATGGCGCGGAGGCGTTCGCTGCTGCCGTCGTTCGCGCCGTTACTGATCGCCGCGGCGCCAAGCGCCTTGTTCGGGCCGGGCTCGACTATGTGTCTCGTGAATTCGGCTACAGGTCGGTGGCTAGGCGGATGGCGGCTGATATTCCTGAATTGCAGACGATCGCGAGTGGCGTGGGGCATTTGACACGCTGACATTATGGCTACCACGGAGCGGTAATGATCAACTATGCTTGCCGGCACTTTCGGGGTTCGAAGCCGTGCGTGTTCAATAAACGTGACGGTTCTGAGTGTCCGTCCTGTCGACATACTGCTCCGTTTGAAGAGCGAATCCTCTTCGTGAAACTTGACGCGATCGGCGATGTGCTGCGTTCGGCGAGCTTGTTGCCCGCGATCAGGTCGCGTCATCGTGCGCCGTACATAGTGTGGCTGACCCGGCGTGAGTCCTGTGAACTCGTCTCGATGATGGAATACGTGGATGGTGTGATTGAGTTCGATGCCGAGGGGATTCAACACGCCCTCACGGGTGGCTGGGACCACGTGTACTCGCTGTCCAACGACGTGCCGAGCGCCTCGGTGGCGACCTTGGCGGCTGGGAACGCCCCTCTTACGGGGTACTTCCTCCGGGGTGGCGTGATCGCGCCCAGCAACGCTGCGGCGCAACAGTGGTTGGAAATGGCGGCGTTCGATCGTCTAAAGCGAGCGAACCAGCGATCGTACCAGAGCCGCATGCTCGATATTCTTGGCGTGGATGGCGCCGTGGCGCCTCCGGCGCTACGGCTGGACCACGGATTGCGGGCCGCAGCGGAGGCGAGGTTGCAGGCGCTGTTCGACGGCTGCGGACGCCAGCGCGTGGCGATCAACGTGGGCTCTGGGGGGCGCTGGCCTAAGAAGATGCTCTACGTCGAAGACATCTACCTGTTTGCGCGGCGACTGCAGGAGATGGGCGGCTTGGACATCATCCTCGTTGGCGGCCGCGCCGAGACCGCCAAGGCGGAAGCGATCCTGGCGATGCGCCAGGCGGGCGACCGCATCGAGGCGGCGCTCACGGATGTGTCTGTGCCGGAGTTCGTTGCGATGCTGTCACAAGTGGATGGCTTGCTCTGCGGCGACACGTTGGCGCTACACATCGCTACGGCGATCGGTCTGCCGACCGTGGCCGTTTTCGGTCAAACGGCCCCCGCCGAGATCCACACGTTCGACGGCCTAGTCGCCAAGGCATGGGCGCGAGGCCT
>JAKAZA010000066.1 GCA_021816155.1 Pseudomonadota bacterium
ACCACCACGGCGCGGGCGGCGACGTCGGGCGGGGCTTTGGCCAGCATCGGGAAGGCGCAGGCGACCGCGGTGACGCGCCCGGCGAGCAGCCGGTTGGCGCGGCCCATGACCGCGTTCTGTTCGTGGATGACCGTGCGCCGCCCCTGCGAAATCGCTGCGATCAGGGCCGGAAGCGACGGGTAGCCGCCGAACCCGACCACGACGGCCGGTCGCAAGGCGCTGAGCTCGCGCCGCGCCTGAAGGACGCCGCGCAGGATGGCGAGGCCGGCCTTGGGCGCGCCGAGAAGATCGCCGCGCCGGAAGGTCGCCGCCGAGAGCGCGATGCGCCGCTCGGCGGGGAAGTCCTTCGAGAGCGTCTGCGCGCGCTCGTCGGTCGCGAGCACCACGCGCCAGCCGCGGTCGACGAGCGCCTGAGCCAGCGCCTGCGCCGGGAACAGGTGACCGCCCGTGCCGCCGGCGGCGACGACGGCGAGCCGCGCGTCCCGATCAGCCAAAAGCGCCCACCTTCGGGAAGCGCTCGCGCGGCTTGTACGCGCCCGGATTGCTGCGGGTCAGCGCCAGCGCCATGCCCATGGTCAGGCACATCGCCAGCATCGACGACCCCCCGTAGGAGATGAACGGCAGCGTCATGCCCTTGGTGGGGATGAGGTCGAGGTTGACCGCGATGTTGATGAAGGCCTGCATGCCCACCAGAACGAAGAGTCCCGCCGCGGCGATCTGCTCGAACGGGTTGGCGAGCCGCATGGCCTTGAAGAGCCCGCGCAGCGTCAGGAACGTGAACAGCGCGATCAGGATCAGCGAGAACCAGAGGCCGTACTCCTCGGCGGAGGCCGAGTAGGCGAAGTCGGTGTGCATATCGGGCACGTAGCGCTTCATGATGCCTTCGCCCGGGCCGCGGCCGAACAGGCCGCCGGCGGCGATGGCCGCATCGGCTCGGTGAACCTGCTGCAGATCGCCGGTCTTGTCGTGGCTGAGGAAGCTCTGCACGCGGAGCGCGACGTGCTGGAAGAGGAAGTAGGTCGACGCCAGCCCCGCGACGGCGACGCCCCCCAGCGCCATTACCCAGCTCATGGGCACGCCCGCGATCCAGAACGCGGCGCCGAACGCGATGGTGATCAGCACGGTCTGGCCGACGTCGGGCTCGACCAGCAGCAGGATCACCGCTGTCACATAAAGGCCGAACGCGATCGAGACGCCCGGCACGCCCTCGCCTTTCTGCCCCTCGGCGAACATCCACGCGACCAGCACGATCAGGGCCGGCTTCATGAACTCCGACGGCTGCAGCGTGAAGCCGGCGACCTCGACCCAGCGCGTCGCGCCCTTGGCCGAATGGCCGAACACGAGCGAGAGGCCAGCCATGGCGAGGATGGCCGCGAGATAGACGAAGAAGCCGATGCGCCGGATCGTGCGGACGTCGCAGATCGACACGGCGAGCAGGATGACGACGCCGCCGGCGGCGTAGACGCACTGGCGCACCGCGAAGTGGAACGGGAAGGGGATGTCGAGGCGCGCCGCCGCCGCAGGGCTGGTGCCGAAGCAGAGCAGGACGCCCAGCCCGATCAACGCCAGCGTCGCCCCCAACAGCCAGTGATCGACGGTCCACCACCAGCGGCCGAGGTTCGACGAATCGGCGCGGGAGAAGGCGTACGGGACTTCGGGCTCGTGCGGCGTGGCGGTCATGATCGCGGGAAGGTCTGAGGGCGCCCAGTCCGACGCGCTTCGCGCATCCTGGCCAGCCGCCAAATCGGCGCACGGCTGGAAGAACGTCGCCTCACGCCGTCGCCTGCGTCGTGGCCGGCGCGGCGAGCGCCTGGACGGCGGCGCGGAAGGCCTCGCCGCGGTCCTCGAAGTCGGCGAACTGATCAAAGGACGCGCAAGCCGGCGAGAGCAGCACGATCGCGTCCTCGCCGGAGGCGCGGGCGTCGGCGAACGCGGCGCGCACGGCCGCGTCCATGGTTCCGCAGCGGACATAAGGCGCGCGGCCGTCCAGCGTGGCGGCGAACGCGTCCTGCGCCTCGCCGATCAGATAGGCTCGGGTCACCGCGCCGAAGAGGTCGGCGAGGCTCTCGATGCCGCCAGTCTTGGGCTGGCCGCCGGCGATCCAGTAGACCCTCGGATAGCTGGCCAGCGCCTGGCGGGCGGCGTCGGCGTTCGTGGCCTTGGAGTCGTTGACGAACCGCACCTGACCGATCGCGCCGACCGTCTCCATCCGATGGGCCAGACCAGGGAAGGTCATCAGTCCTTGCGCCGCGGCCTCGACCGAGAGGCCGAGCGCGCGGGCCGCGGCGTAGGCGGCCGCCGCGTTCTGCCAGTTGTGCCGGCCGGGCAGCGAGACCGCTCGAGTCAGGTCGCAGACCTCGCTCACCCGTTCGCCCGTCGCGTCGTAGAGCATGCCCTGCAAGGCGTAGACGCCGCGGCCCATCGAGCGCCGCGCGCTGATCGGCACGATGGTGCGCCGGTTGGCGGCGGTGATCTCGGTGACGATGTGGGCGCACCAGGGGTCGTCGACGCCGACGATCGCTGCGTCGCCCTTGCCCTGGTTGGCGAGGATGCGGCGCTTGGCGGCCACATAGCCGTCCATGTCGCCATGGCGCTCGAGGTGGTCGGGCGAGATGTTGAGGATGATGGCGACGTCCGCCTTCAGCGTCGAGGTCAGCTCGAGCTGGTAGGACGAGAGCTCCAGCACGTAGACGGCGCCGCCGTGCATGTCCTCCAGGCCGAGCACGCCGACGCCGATGTTGCCGCCGATGCGCACGTCGCGGCCGGCCCGCCGGCAGACGTGGCCCACGAGGGCGGTCGTGGTCGATTTGCCGTTGGTGCCGGTGATGGCGACGATCTTCGGCCGCTTATGGGCCGGCGCCGCCTCGACGGTGCGGGCGAACAGTTCGATGTCGCCCATGATCGGCACGCCGGCGGCGCGGGCGCGCTCCACGGTCCAGTGCGGTTTCGGAAACGTCAGCGGGACGCCGGGCGAGAGCACCAGCGCTTGGAGACCGGTCCAGTCCGCCGCGGCCAGATCCTCGAGGACGAAGCCCTCGGCGGCCGCGGCGGCGCGAGCAGCGGCCTTGTCGTCCCAGACCACGACCCTGGCGCCGCCGGCGACCAAGGCGCGCGCGGCGGCCAGGCCTGTGCGGGCCAGGCCGAATACGGCCACCTTCTTGTCCTCGAAGCCGCGGACCGGGATCATGATCGGGCCGGCCCTCCCCTACCGCAGCTTCAGCGTGGCGAGGCCCAGGAGGGCCAGCATCACCGCGATGATCCAGAAGCGGATCACGATGGTCGGCTCGGCCCAGCCCAGGCGCTCGAAGTGGTGATGGATCGGCGCCATGCGGAAGACCCGCTTGCCGGTCAGCTTGAACGACGCGACCTGGACCATCACGGAGACCGTCTCGAGCACGAAGAGCCCGCCGACGACGGCGAGCACGATCTCGTGCTTGGTGGCGACGGCGACGGCGCCCAGACCCCCGCCCAGCGCCAGGGCGCCCGAGTCGCCCATGAAGATCCGGGCCGGCGGAGCGTTGTACCAGAGGAATCCGAGGCACGAGCCCACCATGGCCGCGCAGTAGACGCCCACCTCGCCGACGCCCGGCACGTAGTGCAGCTCCAGGTAGTCCGAGAAGCGGGAGTTGCCGACCAGATAGGCGATGAGCCCGAAGGCGCCGGCGGCGATCATCACGGGCACGGTGGCCAGGCCGTCGAGCCCGTCGGTGAAGTTCACCGCGTTGGACGAGCCGATGATCACGAAGGCGCCGAACGCGAGGTAGAGCCAGCCGAGATCGAGCAGAGCCTTCTTCAGCAGCGGAAAGGCGAGCGACGTGGCCAGGTGCGGCTCATCGACCGCGCGCTGGCCAAGCCAGACCATGAAGAACACGGCGGCGATTGAAACAGCCGCTTCGACGGCCAAGCGCAGCCAGCCGGAAATGCCCGCAGTGGTTTGCCTGGTGACCTTCGCGTAATCGTCGAGAAAGCCGAGGAAGCCGAAGATGAGGGTCACCGCGAGCACGACCCAGACGTAGACGCTGGTGATATCCGCCCACAGCAGCGTGCCCACGGCGATTCCGGCCAGGAACATAAGCCCGCCCATCGTCGGCGTGCCGGCCTTCTCGATCACATGGCGCTCGATGCCGTCAGTGCGGATCGGCTGACCCTTGCCCTGCCGGGCCTGCATCCAGCGGATGAAGCGCGACCCCATCGCCACCACGGTCAGCTGCGCCGTCGCCAGCGACAGGGCCGAGCGGAAGGTGAGGTAGCGCAGCAGGTTGAGCACTGGGATGTAGTGCGCGCCGTCGGCCGTTAGCTTCTCCCAGAGCAGGTAAAGCATCAGGCCGCCTCCCCCGGATGGGAATCGAGGGCCGCCAAGGCGTCGTGCAACGCCTTCGCGTTGGAAGCCTTCGACCCCTTCACCAACACCAGGTCGCCAGGCTCTACGGCCTGCGTGACCAGCGGCGCCAGCAGGGCCGCAGACGCGGCGTAAGCGCCTTGGCGAGTCGGGGGAAGCGCCTCCCAGAGGCTTTTCATCATCGGTCCGGCGCAGAAGACGAGGTCGACGGCGGCCTGCTCGACGTCGGCGGCGAGACCGGCGTGGTACTTCGCCGAGTCGGGCCCGAGCTCCAGCATGTCGGTGAGGACGGCGATGCGGCGGCGCGGCGGGAAGCGCAGACCCAAGGTCTGCAGCGCAGCGGCGGTGGAGGCGGGGTTGGCGTTGTAGGCGTCGTCGATCAGCGTGAAGGCGCCGCCGCCGGCGAGGCGGATCTTGCGCTCGGCGCCGCGCCCTTCCAGGGGAGCGAACTCGGCAAGCGCGGCGAGGCCATCCTCGAGCGGGACACCGAGCGCGCGCATCATCAGCAGCGCGGCGAGGCTCATGAGGCCCCAGTGCGCGCCGGTCTGGCGCAGCGGAAAAGCGATCGCCTCGCCGGCGAACTGCGCTTCGACGCGAGCGCCCGCGCCGGGCGTCAGCGCGAAACGGGTCAGCTTGGCTGCGCAGGCGTCCGACGAGCCGAACGGCACGACTTCCAGCCTGCGGCGCCGCGCCTGGCCCGCCAGATAGTCGAACCACCGGTTGTCGGCGTTGAGGATGGCCTGGCCGCCGGACGAGACGCCCTCGAAGATTTCCGCCTTGGCCCTGGCCACGCCGGCCTCGCCATCCGCGAACGCCTCCATGTGGGCCTGCGCGACGGTGGTGACGAGCACGGCGTGCGGCTGGACCATGCGGGTCAGCGGCCTGATCTCACCGGCATGGTTCATGCCGATCTCGAAGATGGCCCGCGCGGTCTCGCGCGGCATGCGCGCCAGCGTCAGCGGCACCCCGATGTGGTTGTTGTAGGACTTGACCGAACCGTGGGCGCGGCCCGCGCGGCCGAGGCCCGCGCGAATCGCCTGGGTGACCGATGTCTTGCCTACGGACCCGGTCACCGCGCCGCGTCTCGCCTGCGGCGCGCGGCGCCGCGCCACGTCCCCGAGCCGCTCGAGGGCCTTCAGCGTGTCCGGGACGAGCAAGGCGGAGCCGGCCGTCGGCTTGCTGACCAGAACCCCGGCCGCGCCGCGCTCCAGGGCCGCCGGCGCGAACTCGTGGCCGTCGCGCTCTCCGGCCAGCGCGACGAAGAGGTCGCCAGGCTCCAGCGTGCGGGTGTCGATCGAGACGCCGGTGACCGCGAAAGCCGCGACCGGCGCCGCGGCGCCCGTGGCCGCGGCGATCTCGTCCGAGGTCCAGAGCGGCTCAGCCATCGGCCTGCTCCGAACCGAGCGCCGCAGCGGTCTCGGCGACATCGTCGAACGGATGGATGATCGCACCGACTGTCAGACCCTGCTCGTGGCCCTTGCCGGCGACCACCAGCACGTCGCCCTCGCGCAGCATGCGCACGGCGGCGCGGATCGCCTCGCGGCGGTCGCCGATGTCGCGCAGGCCAGACGCGCCGGCGCGAATCTCCGCGCGGATCGACGCCGGGTCTTCCGAGCGCGGATTGTCGTCGGTGACGATAGCGACGTCGGCGAGGCTGGCGGCGATCGCCCCCATCTGCGGACGCTTGCCGCGGTCGCGGTCGCCGCCGGCGCCGAAGACGACGATGAGCCGCCCCGTCGCGTGGGGCCGCAGCGCCATCAGGGCGTTGCGCAAGCCGTCCGGCGTATGGGCGTAATCGACGTAGGCCTCGCCGCCGCGCCGCCCCCGGCCGACGCGCTGCATGCGCCCCGGGGCGCCCTCGAAGCGCGCGAGGGCGCCGAGCACGGCCTCGGGCTTTTCTCCGGCGGCCATGCAGAGTCCGGCCGCCACCAGGGCGTTCGAGGCCTGGAACGCGCCCGCCAGGGGCAGGCGCACGTCATAGTTGCGCCCCTCGGTCACGATGCGCAGGCGCTGGCCGTCCGGTGTCAGGCTGCGGCTCGCCAAGGTCAGCCCCTCGCCCATCGCGCCGACGGAGAGCGCCGTCAGCCCGCCGGCGACCGCGGCCGCGGCGAAAGCCGGATAGGCGTCGCTGTCGGCGTTGAGGACGGCTGTCGCGCCGCGCGGCGTCAGTTCCTCGAAGAGCCGCAGCTTGGCGGCGCGATAGGCCTCCATCGTCTGGTGGTAGTCGAGGTGATCCTGGGTGAGGTTCAGGAAGCCGGACGCCGTCAACGTCACGCCATCGAGCCGGCGCTGGTCGATCCCGTGCGAGGAAGCCTCGAGGGCGAGGTGGGTGACGCCTCGGGCGGCCAGATCGGCCAGCAGCGCGGCGACGTCGCCCGCGTCCGGCGTAGTCAGGCCCGCCGGCGCGATCTGCTCCGCTCCGGCGCGAACGCCGAGCGTGCCCATGCTGGCCGACGCATGGCCGAGACGCTCGAATATCTGCCGGCAGAACGTGGCGACGGACGTCTTGCCGTTCGTGCCCGTGACCGCGACGCACACGTCCGGCTGCGCGCCCCAGAACGCGGCGCCGGCCAGCGCATAGGCCCGGCGGACGTCGTGGACCTCGACGACCGGCACCGGCGCGGTCACCGGCGCTTCGGCCAGCACCGCCGCGGCCCCCGCGGCCACCGCGGCGGGAACGAAGTTGCGCCCGTCCGCCTTGGCGCCCGGCAACGCCGCGAACAGCCAGCCCGGCCTCACCTTGCGGCTGTCGGCGGTGACGCCTTCGATCGGCGGGTCGGCGACGAGGTCGCGGCGCAGGATCTCGGAAAGGCGGCGCGTCATCGCTCGGAAGCACCTGAGGTTTCGGGGGGCGAGGCCGGCTTGGGAACCAGATCGGCCGCGGTGATGACGCGGCGGACTCCCAGGAATGGGGCGATGCGGTTGATCACGCGCCCGGCCGTGGGCGCCGCGGTGAAGGCGGCTGTGGTGACGCCGCGGTCCGCCGCCGTCTTCTTCGGCGCATCCAGCATCACCAGCACGAGGTAGCGATCGCCGTCCAGCGGTCCGTCCGTGGGGAACACGGCGGCGAAGGAGGCGAGGTTGGCCGAGTTCTTGCCCTCGGCGTAGTGGCCGTCCACCAGCTTGGTGGCCGTTCCGGTCTTCCCGCCGACGCGCAGGCCCAATTCGTCCGCCTGCGTGCCCGTCCCGTCGACGACATTGTCGCGCATCAGACCGAGCATCGTCGCCGACGTGCTCGCCGCGATCACGCGGCGGCCGGGCGCGGGCTGCTGGCCTGGACCGAGGGGCCGCAGGGTGAGCGGCCGATAGATCCCGCCGTCGAATATGGCGGCGTAGCCTGTCGCCAGCTGCAGCGGCGTCACGGCGATCGCGTGGCCGAAAGCCATCGAGGCCACCACGTTGTCGGTCATGCGGGCCGGCAGGATCGGGCGGGTGGATTCGATCAGCGCGCTGGGCGCGGCGTTGAACAACCCGAAGCTGCGGAAATAGCGGGCCATCGTGTCGGCGCCGGCCATCAGGCCGAGCTTCGCCGCGCCGATGTTCGACGAGTGCGTGAACACCTCGCGCAGCGTCAGCACGGGCGCGCCGTGGTCGAAGTCGTGGATGGTCTGGCCCTTGAGCTTCAGCGGCTGGCCGACGTCGAAGAGCGTGTCGGGCGTCGCGATTCCGGCGTCGATGCCCATGGCGAGGGTGAAGATCTTCATCACCGAGCCCGGCTCGTACACCTCGCCGGCCGCACGGTTGGTCATGGTGTTGCGATCGAAGCCGTCGACCTTGTTCGGGTCGAAGGTCGGCCAGCTGGCCATGCCCAGTATCTCGCCGGTGCGGACGTTGACCACCATGCCGACGGCGTCGTCGGGCTGGAACTCGGTCACGGCGCTGTCGAGTTCGTTCTCCAGCGCCCCCTGGACGCGCAGGTCGATCGAAAGCGCAACCAGGCCTCCGGCGCCGTCGTCGGCCCGCAGCAGGCCGTTGAAGGCGCGCTCCGCGCCCGCCACGCCGACGCCGTCGCGCGAATAGCCGATGAGGTGGGCGGCGAAAGTCTGGAGCGGATAGTCCCGCCCGGTCTCCTCCTCGAACGACACGCCCGGCAGCGCCAGGTTATGGATCGCGTCGCGGGCTTCGGGCGTCAGGCCGCCGACCACGTACTGCTGGTCGCCGCTCGCCAGCAGCCTGGAGAGCTTGGCGGCCGAGAGGCCCGGCAGCGCCTTGATCAGCGCCGCTTCAACATTCTGGGGGAACGCCATCTGGCGCGGGTCGACGTAGAGGCCATAGCGCGGCACATCGAGGGCGAGCACGCGGCCGTCGCGGTCGGTGAGCTCGGCGCGCGCGTCGGGACTGGCCGGCGCGAATTCGGCGTGGAGGTACGGCGAGAACAGGGCGGCGCGCGTGGCGCCCAGACCGAGGGTCACGAAGCCGGCGCCGAACAGCACCAGCACGAAGAAGATCCGCAGACGGCTGTCGCCCTCGGCATGGTCGGAGGCGCGCGCCCGCTCATAACCATGCTCGACCCATTGCAGGCGGCGGAACACCCAGCGCCCGATCGGCGAGAACGGCGCGGAGATCACGTCGGCGACGGTCATCTCGGCGCCTCCGACGAAGCCGCCTGCGCCGGGAGCGAGGCGCCTGCGCTGGGGGATGCTGGCGCGGTCTGAGGCGGGGCCTGCGGCTGCGCGGTCTGCGGCTGGGCTGCGAGCATCGCCAGCGCGGCCGGCGTGACCTCCTGTCTGGCTTCGATCGGCGCCTGGCCGTACGCGCGCGCCTCGCGCTCCAGCACGTCTGGGCTCTCGAGGCGGTCGAGCTGGTCGCGCAGCAGGCGCACCTGGCGCGTCTCGTCGTGGATCTGGCTTTCGATGTCGGCGATGTCCGCGCGCTCCGCGCCCGCCGAGGTCTTGAACGCATAGACGCTGAGCGCCAGCGCCAGCACGATGAACAACGCCGCGAGATCGAGCACGCGGAAGCCGCGGACCTTGCGGACCAGAACGCCGAGCTTCATGTCGCGGCCCTCCAGGCGGGGGCCGCGGTGCGGATCGCCGCCCGCAGCCGCGCCGAGCGGGCGCGAGGGTTGGCCGCGACCTCGGCCTCGGTCGGGGATCGGGAGCCGCTGAAAAGCATCTGGAAGCTCGGCGCCGGGCCCGGTTGCGCCGGCGGTGCGTGGCGGGAGCCGCCCGGCGTGCGGCCCGACCGCTCGGCGATGAAGGCCTTCACGATGCGATCCTCGAGCGAGTGGAAGGTCACCACCGCAAGGCGACCGCCCGCCTTCAGCACCCGCTCCGCGGCCACGAGACCGGCTTCCAGCTCCTCCAATTCCGCGTTCACCGCGATGCGCAGGGCCTGGAAGACGCGCGTGGCCGGATGGACCTTCGCGCCGCGGCGGCCTCCGACCGCCCGCTCGACGGCCTCGGCGAGGTCCACCGTGCGCTCGAACGGCTGTTCCGCGCGTCGGCGCGCCAGCGCGGCGACGATGCGGCGCGCCTGCGGTTCCTCGCCAAAGATCCGGAAGATGTGGATGAGCTCGGCCTCGGGGGCCTCGTTGACGAGCTGGGCGGCCGTTGGACCGTCCTCGCCCATCCGCATGTCGAGCGGGCCGTCGCGCAAGAAGGAGAAGCCGCGGTCGGCCTCGTCGAGCTGCATAGAAGATACGCCAAGGTCCAGGGCGACGCCATCGGCCGTCGATTCGCCCAGCGTAGCGACCATTAACGAAAAGCTTCCCCGCACCAGGCGAAGGCGCGTGCGATCCAGCGTCGCAGTGAACGACTCGACCGACGGATCGCGGTCGAAGGCGACCACGCTGGCGCCCGCGGCCAGGAACGCCCGGGTATAGCCGCCCGCGCCGAACGTGCCGTCGACGATCAGCCTGCCAGGCGCAGGCTGAAGCGCTTCGACTACCTCGTCGAGAAGCACCGGGATGTGCGGGGCGTCATTCATTGGCGGCCGCCGGCGCGGCCGGGCGTTGCCGGGCGCGGGCGAGCAGCGCTTCGCGGGCGAGCCCACGCTGCTCGGCGATGCGCGCGCGCCACGCCTCGCGCGACCAGATCTGGAACCGTTCGCCCAGCCCCACGACCATCACCCAGTCGGTCAGTCCGAACTGATCGCACAGGCTTTCGGGCAGCGTGACGCGGCCGGCGGTGTCGAAACCGAGCTGGACCATGCCGCCCATGATTGAGGTCTCGAGCGCCGTGCGCGTCGGATCGCCGAAGGGGAATTCGTCGATCAGCGCGGCGTAGCGCTGGAACAGGGGCTCGCCCCCGCCCTCGATGCAGTCCGCCTCGATCGAGGGGAAGCAGAAGAGGCCCGAGAGCGGAGCGACAGCCGCGCGGAACTCCGCCGGCGCCACGATGCGCCGCTTGGCGTCCAACTGCTTCTCGAACGTGGAGATGAACACCCAGCCCAGCCCGTCCAAGTCGGGCGCCGATCGGGCCCGCGGCCCTCGCACGCCCCGCCCTTTGCCGCCTCGCCCAGCCCCGGACGACGCCGCGCGGGACCTAAGGCGACCTGATTGCGGTTAACATGGGATGAACTGGGAGTAAATGCCACTGATTACCACCAACCGATCAATTTCGAGGGCGGGCGAAACCGCGAATAGTTAATGACCAAAGTTTATCCACAGAACATACAAAGAACTTTTCAGCCCTGAGACCACGCGGCGGCGGGATCTTCGGCGACCTGGGGCGCGGCGTCCGCCGCTTCGCTGACCCGGCTGAAGCCGCCACGCAGGCAATCGAGAGCCAGGGCGCGAGATCCGCGGCTCGACGCGGACGCAACCTGCGACAAGATCGCCTCCACCGGTTGCGCTAGCTCAACGAATTGTCACGCGGCCGCCGTCATATTTCCTTGAAGCAACAAGCCGCGGCCAATCGTGACCGCGGGTGCTGAGGGAACGCGACCGTGAAGCCATATCGCATCGGAAATCTGCTGGTCGCGTCCGCGGCCGTGCTCGCCGTCGCCATCAGCCTGCCGGCCGTCCCGGCCTTCGCCCAAGGCGGCGGTGGCCAGGGCGGCTCCGGACAGACGTCTGGCCACGGCCAGGGTGGGCACGGCGGCCAAGGAGGTCAGGGAGGTCAGGGAGGTCAGGGAGGCGGATCCGGATCCACCCACGGCACGCCGGCCAAGGGGCTTTCGGGACACGTGTTCGAGCAGGACGAAGGGCCCAGCTCGGACGCCAAGGGGCCCCAGTATGGCGGTGGCCGCGCGACCACGGGCAAGCCTCCGGGCGCCGGCTCCAAGCAAGGCGACCTCTATGGCGACATGTGGGTGATCCTGCGCGACGCGGACGGGGTGCCCATCCTGAACGCCGCCGGGTTCGTGCAGCCGCTCGACAAGGACGGCAACCTGATCCCCCTCGACGCCGAGGGCGCGCCGCTCGACGAGACGCTGACCGTGCCGGTCGAGCTCGGCCGCACCAACGTCGCGCGCTCCTCCTCCAAGGTCCTCGACCGCCGTCTTGATGAGGTGGTGACAGCCATCAACAGCGCGAGCGCCGTCTCGCTCGACGACTCTGGACGCCTGGTGCTCACCATCGACGGCGCGGCCCAGACCATCGACTCGCCGCTCGAGAACCTCGCCGTCTATCGCGCCCTGATCACCACCGGCACGATCCCCGGCGTCACCGCCCCGTCGAAGCTCGGCGCCCTCTCCTACCTCGCGGACGGGACGAAGACGGTGGACGACCTGAGGGCCGCGGCCGGCTTCCTCGCAGGCGCCACCGACAAGGAGGCGCCGCTGTCGTTGGACGAGGTGGTCTATCTCAACCAGATCCTCGGGATCACCGGCACGGTCCAGGGACCCGACGGCAAGACCTACGTCGACTACAGCGCCTTCACGTATGACCGCCAGTCCGTCTACGGCGGCATGACCGCGCCGGTCCTGGTGGAGACGTCGCCAGGTGTCTACGAGACCAAGACCGTCAACCTCTATGAAACCGTCTTCGGCGGCGTGAACGTCACCGCCAGCGAAGCCATCGGCTTCACCGACGCTGCGGACGACGCTCGCGCCGTCCTTCTGTACCTGCACGACAATGCGCCCCGCTGAGCGTCCGAGGCGCGAGCCGACAGCGTCTGCCCGAACAGCGCTGGCGGTGGTCCGGCGCCTGGGCCTTGCGGCGGCCGCCTGCGTGCTCCTCGCGGCCCCGGCGGCCCAGGCCGCCGGGGGCCCGCCGGCCAGCGCCGGCCACGGTGGCGGAAGTGGTCACTCAGGCGCGTCGGGCCATGGCTCGGGCGAAACCGACGAGGGCTGTTCGGGCGGCGGCTGCGGCGGCGGCGGAGGTCACTCGGGCGCGTCCGGCCACGGCTCCGGCGAAACCGACGAGGGCTGTTCGGGCGGCGGCGGCTGCGGCGGAGAGGACCAGGAGAAGAGCGGTCACGCGGGCGGCAATCATGGCGGTGGCGGCCGGTCGCCGTCGGACGCGCACGCACCCGGCGGTCCGGCTCGCGGCGGTGTGAAGGGCCACGTCTTCGACCAGCGCGAACCCGACGCCGGCTCGGGTGACCACAAGCCGCACGACGACAACGGCGGCGCCTCCGCCCCCTCCAACTGAGGCCGGCGGCTACTCTCCGGGGCAATCAGGATGTGCAAGTTGCGTTTGAGGGCCTGGCTGCTCGCCAGCGCCGCCTTGGGTCTGCCGACGTGTCTTCCGGCAGCGGCCGCGGCTCAGACCGGCGACCTGACCAAGCTGCCGCCGGAACAGCAGCTGCCCGCCGCGGCGCCCGCCAGCCAGCAGGAGGCGCGGATCGGACCGTTCAAGGTGGACGCCAGCGTCGCCGCCGGCGCCACCTATTCGGACAACATCTTCGTCACCAAGAACAACACCGTCGGCGACACGATCTGGACCCTCTCGCCGCGCGCCAGCGCGCTGCTGGGAGGCGACGCCAGCTATCTCGAGTTCCAGACCGGCGCTGATATCGGACGCTATGACCGGTACACGAGCGAGAACTACGCCGATGTGTTCGTAGGCGGCGACGGACGCTACGGGGTCGACGCCACCACGGCGGTCTTCGCCGGCGCACGCTACGATTGGCTGCACGAGCCGCGCGAGTCTCCGGATTCCGTCAATGGCTTCGAGCCGACCCGGTATGGCCAGGGCGACTACTACGCCGGCTTCCTGAAGAGCTTTCCGAAGCTGGTGCTCAGGGCCGGCGCCTCGGTGAGCACATTCTCGTTCGAGAATACGCCTTCCAGCGTTGGCCTCATCTACAACGGCGGGCGCAATCGCACGCAGTACGAGATCGGCGCGCGGCTCAGCTACCGCCTCTCGCCCGGGCTCACGCCCTTCGTCCAGGCCTACTGGGACGGACGCGACTACCAGTGGGCGGCCGACTCCTACGGCTACCGCCGCACGTCGAGCGGCTACCGCGTCGCAGCAGGGGTCAGCGGCCAGCTGGCGCCCAACCTCAGCGGCGAAGTCTACGCCGGCGCGCTCGGACAGACCTACGCGGACCCGCGTTTCGCGCCGATCACCGCGCCCGACCTCGGCGCGCGCCTGACCTGGCAGGCGACGAAAAGCACGCAGGTCAACGGGTATCTCGACCGCTCGATCGAGGAGACCACGTTGCCCGGCTCGGCCGGCTACCTGCGCACCGCCGCGGGAGGGTCCGTGGACCAGCAGATCCGCCCCGACCTCCTGGCCACCGCGCATTTCTTCTACTCGCGCAACGACTACCGGGACGTGGCCCGCATCGATTACGTCACCGACGCGGGCATGGGGCTGAAATACTTCGTCTTGCCGCGGATCTATCTGGGCGTCGACTACGGCCTGCTGCACCGCACCTCCTCAATGGCCTACGCCGACTTCTACGAGGATCGCGTCTCCCTGCGCATCGGCGCGCAGCTGGACAGGGGATGGACTGGCGACCGGTCCAGCTTCGCGCAGCCGCTCGTCTCCGCGCCGGGCGGCCTCTACGTCGGCGCCCTCGCGGCTCAGGGCGGACTCGTCACCGCTGTGGACGGGCCGCGCGGCGAACCGGGCTCGACCGGCCAGCTGACGGCCGATTTCGGCAACCTCGGCTGGGAGGGTGACCTCGTCGCCGGTTACGGCGCGCTCATCGGACACACTTACCTCGGCGTCGAGGCGCTCGCCGGCGACGGATCGCAGGCCTGGCTACACACGGGAACCGGCGGCACGCGGACGTTCTCGGTGCGCAAGCTCGACAGCTACGAGCTCGCCGCGCGGCTCGGCTACGAGTTGACGGGCGCGGCGATCGTCTACGGCCGCGTCGGCGCCGTCGAGACCAGGTTCAGCAACGACTACGTGACGAACGCCGCCACCGTTCAGTCGGACGCCTACCGGGCGGGACTGCGAGTGGGCGGCGGGGTCGAGTTCCCGATCGTGGGCGCACTCTTCGGGCGCATGGAGTACGTGGTCACGAACTATCGCGACGAGCAGGTCGCGTGGGGCCGTGGCGTGGACAGCTTCGCGAACAACGAAGACACGATGCGCTTCGGCGCAGTCTATCACCTTGGCGGCGCCCCTGCGGCGACCCCGGCTCGCTTCGACTACGGCGGGCCCTACGTCGGCGCGCAGGGTGGCTTCGGCGTGCTCGTCTCGCAGAACGTCGGGCCCCGCAGTTCGCCCCAGACCCTGGACGCGCAGCGGGCGGGGACCGGGGGAACGGCCGGCCTGTTCGCGGGCTACGGCTACGTCTTCCGGCGCCTCTACCTGGGCGCCGAGGTCGAGGCGGAGCTCAGCAACGCCAACTGGAACATCCAGCGTGATCCCAGCGGCCGCATCTATTCCGTCGCCAAGGACCACACCTTCGGCGCCAGCCTGCTCGGCGGCTACGTCCTGAACAGCGGCGCGCTGCTCTATGGCCGTGTCGGCGGCGTCGTGACTCAGTTCGACAACCATTACGAGAACGAAGGTGGCAGCGCCGTCGTCGAGCCCATTGTCGAGAAGGCCGGGTTGCGCGCCGGCGGCGGCGTGGCCATTCCGCTTGGCGGCAAGACCTTCGCCCGCTTCGACTACACCTGGACGCGCTATGGCGACTACAAGGTGAGCTACGGCGGCGCCAGCGACAGCTTCGGCAACACCGAATGCCTGTTCAGGGTGGGCGTCGCTCACCGCTTCTGACAGATGCGCTGGACCAGACGGCCTGTAAGCCGGGTTCTGTGCCGCCCGCCGAAGCGGACGCGGCGGCCATTCCTCTGGACCGCCCGTTGCCGGACGGTTCTCGCGACCCACCCGGACCCCCGCAACGCCAGCGACGGCGCCGCCGGCCCGTAGACCGGCATTGAGGGTCCCTATTCGGTCTTGCTCCAGGCGGGGCTTGCCATGCCGTCCCGGTCGCCCGGTCCGCGGTGGGCTCTTACCCCACCCTTTCACCCTTACCCGTCCTCGCCGAGGCGATCGCGGGCGGTTTGCTTTCTGTGGCGCTATCCCTGGGGTCACCCCCGGCGGGCGTTACCCGCCGCCTTGTCGCCGTGGAGCCCGGACTTTCCTCCCCCGCGCAAGATGCGCGAGAGCAGCCGCCCGGCCGTCTGGTCCAGCGTCGAACGTGGGACTTCGGCGCGTTGCGGTCAAGCCGCGTCGCGGATGCTCAGACGTCAGCGGCGGCCAGTCTGAGCACGGCGATCAGGCGGGCGCGGGTCTCGCCGTCCGCCTCGCCGTCCACCTTCGAGGGCCGCCAGTGGCGCTGGAAGGCGCGCACGACAGTCGCGGTGGCCCCGTCGTAGACGCCGCTCGGGGCGCTATCGTAGCCAAGGCGCGTGAGGCCGGCCTGCAGCGCGAAGACGCCCGGCCCCTCGTCGCCCGCCCTGAGCGGCGCGCCGGGCGCCGCCGGCGGCTCGGCCCACAGCCCGTGGCCGGCTTCGGCCAGACGCTTCCACGGAAAGAGCTCGCCCGGGTCCTCCTTGCGATCGGGCGCCACGTCGGAATGCGCCAGAATGCGGGAGTCGGGGATCGTCCAGCGCGAGCGGATGTCGGCGACAAGATTGATGACGGACAGGGTCTGCGCGTCCGAGAAGGCGCGATAGCCGAACTCGTGGCCAGGATTGACGATCTCGATCCCGACCGAGGCCGAGTTGATGTCGGTCAGGCCTCTCCAGAACGCGCGGCCGGCGTGCCAGGCGCGACGCTCCTCGGGCACGAGCGCGAAGACCCGGCCATCCTCCTCGACCAGGTAATGGGCCGAGACCTGCGCCGCCGGATCGCGCAGGCGCTCGAGCGCCGCCTCGCCGGTGGGCATGCCGGTGTAGTGGAGCAGGATCATGTCCGGCGGGCCCGCGCGCGCGCCGTAATTTGCCGATGGCGCCGCGATGACCTTCATGCCGGCTGGGCGCTCCCCTGAGCCGCCGCGGGCCCCGCCGGAGCGTGCTCCCCGGAGATCGCGCGATAGACGTACGCCTGGCAGCCGCAGGTGAGGATGATGGGCACGACCCAGCCCACGCCGATCAGCACGGCCCCGGTCGGCACCAGCAGCCAGAGCACCATGCGCCGCAGCAGGCCGCCACCTTGCCACTGCAGCGCCGCCTCCGCGAGCCAGCCGAACACCAGGGCGACGACGACGGTGGCCGCGAGGAAGGAGAGCAGCTCAAGCGCCACCAGAGCGTAGCTCGCCAGCATGCGCCAGAAGCGCCCGCGCCCGAGACCCCAGTAGGTCGAGAACGGAAAGCCGCGCTCAGCGAAGGTCTGCACCGGGGTGAGCGACAGGCGCACCGCCAGCCACACGTCGATCCCCACCGTGCCCAGGAAGCCGCAGAGCGCGATCAGGCGGTTGAGCGCGGGCAGCATCCGGAAGATCGGGTCGAGCAGCACCCAGAGCAGGTACGCCGGCACGCCGCCGAGGAGGGCGAGCAGCAGCGTTTCGGCGGCGCTGAGCACCGCGATGCGCGCCTCGTCGGGCCCGAGCTTGAACAGGTGCCAGCCGTGCTCGCCGGGCCGAAGCACCGCGCGGTAGACTGTGGCGGTCGTCATCACCCAAAGCGCGAGCAGCGTCGGCGCGAGCACAACGGCGAGCGGCCCCAGCCGGCGGATGGCGCCGAACTGGTCCATCGGGCCCGGCGGCGGCGACAGCGCTCCGGTGAAAAGGCGCAGCACCGCGATCAGCGTGAACGCCACCGCCCAGACCGCCACCCAATAGGCCACGGCCTTCGGCTCGCGCCGGACCACCCGGATGCCCTCGAGGGCGGCGTCGACCGGCGAGAAGGCGCTCATGGAAAGACCGCGGGTCCGATTCGGCGAAATGAAGACCCGCTATAGGTAGGCGATCGCGCCGCCGTTCAAGCGTCTCTTGCGCCACGCACGGTTCAGCTGAAGGTCTGAGCCACGTCCGGCGCTCCCGTCAGCTGGCGGTAGGCCTCGATCCACGGCCCGTGCGCGATCGCCTGGACCAGGCCCTGGAACACCGCGCCGAAGATGAAGGACGGCGTGAGGGCCGCCAAGAGCGCCGCGCCATGGTCCGAGAAAAAGTGAGGATCGTGCGCGGCGGCGGCGTTCGCGGCGATCGAGGCGAAGACGCCGACGGCGAAGAGCGCGCTCACGATGTTGCTCACGATCGCGTAGCCGATGCCGACTCCGAGCAGCACGAGCAACATCAGCCAGGCGAGGCCGAACAGGCTCCAGCCGTGGCCACGGGTCAGCGCCCACGATCCGAAGAAGCGCACACGGCCTTCCGCAAAGGTCATTGGCGCGGCCAGCGCGAAGCGCAGCGCCACCCACATGAACGCGAGCACGGAGCAGATGACGAAGATCACCGCGAGCAGGACGCCGACCCAGCCGTGGATGCGGGTCAGACCATAGACACCGCCGGCGACGATCGCCGCTGCGACGAGATAGGCGAGGATCAGGGCTAGCAGGACAGTGACGTCGAGCAGCACCAGCGCCCGCTCCTGGGCGCCGAACCGCAGTGAGAAGAACGTCTTGGCATCAGGCGTCAGGATCGAGCGGTAGACCGCGCCCTGCACCATGGCGCCGCTGACGAGCGCGCCTGCGATCACCACCAGCAGGGCCGGCCAGAACGACGCCAGCCAGCCGAGCGCGGCCTGGCCGGCGAGCGACGGATCGGCGGTCGCGCTGGACTGGAGGACCCTCCCGAGTACGCCGCCTCCGAGGATGAGCGCGCCGATCGCGAGCAGGACCGCGATCGAGAGGTAGAGGAAGAAGCCCCACGCGATCACCGACAACGGCCGGCGTCCGATGAGGTTGAAGCCGGCCCCCACCGCAGACCCGATGGAAATCGCCACGGCCGCCATCCTCCCCGCAACGCTTCTGGCCTGACGCTGCCAGATTCTGGCAGCGTGCGCCACCGGCCGCCCCCAGGCGGACACCTCGTTGGCCGGCCGCAGGTCCTCTTCCCGCGGCGCGCCGCGCCACCGTCCAGCCCGGTCAGCCGGCGCGGGATGAGCGCGCGTGGGCGCCTGGTCGTTCGCTCTGGCTGGCGCCGCTTTCCCCCGCGCCGCGCTGGCGCTAAGACGCGCGCGCACCATGCCAACGCCTCCCATCCACGTCATCGGCGGCGGCTTAGCCGGGTCGGAAGCCGCCTGGCAGGCGGCCGAGGCGGGCGCGCAGGTGGTGCTGCACGAGATGCGGCCGATCCGCGGCACCGACGCCCACCAGACCGACCGCCTCGCCGAGCTCGTCTGCTCCAACTCGTTCCGCGCGGACGACTGGGAGGCGAACGCAGTCGGCCTCCTGCATGCCGAGATGCGCAGGCTCGGCTCGCTCGTCATGCGCTGCGCGGACGCCCACCAGACGCCTGCGGGCGGCGCGTTGGCGGTGGACCGCGACGGCTTTTCGCACGCCGTGACCCGCGCGATCGAGGCCCATCCTCGGATCACGGTCGAGCGCGGCGAGGTCGCGGGCCTGCCGCCGGCCGCCTGGACGAGCGTGATCGTCGCCACGGGCCCGCTCACCTCGCCGGCCCTGGCCGAGGCGATCGGGACGTTGACCGGCGAGGCGGAGCTCTCGTTCTTCGACGCGATCGCGCCGATCGTGCACGCCGAGACGATCGACATGAGCCTCGCCTGGCGCCAGTCGCGCTACGACAAGGCAGGTCCCGGCGGCGACGCGGCGGCCTACATCAACTGCCCGATGGACAAGGCGCAGTACGAGGCCTTCGTCGACGCGCTGCTGGATGGCCCCAAGAGCGAATTCAAGGACTGGGAGCACGTCCCCTACTTCGACGGCTGCCTGCCCATCGAGGTGATGGCCGAACGCGGCCGGGAGACGCTGAGGCACGGGCCGATGAAGCCGGTGGGTCTGACCAATCCGCACCGGCCGGGCGAGAAGCCCTACGCCGTCGTGCAGCTGCGCCAGGACAACGCCCTGGGCACGCTCTGGAACATGGTCGGCTTCCAGACCAAGCTGAAACACGGCGCGCAGACCGAGATCTTTCGCACGATCCCCGGGCTCGAGAAGGCGCTCTTCGCGCGGCTTGGCGGCCTGCATCGCAACACGTTCCTCAACTCGCCGAGACTGCTCGACGCACAGCTGCGGCTGAAGGCCGAGCCCAGGCTGCGGTTCGCCGGCCAGATCACCGGCGTCGAAGGCTACGTCGAGAGCGCGGCGATGGGGCTCCTCGCCGGCCGCCTCGCCGCGGCCGAGCGCCTCGACCTGCGGCTCGAGGCGCCGCCGGCCACCACCGCGCTCGGCGCTCTGGTGCGCCACATCACGGGAGGCCACCTCGCGGCTGGCGCGGGCTCGTTCCAGCCGATGAACATCAACTACGGCCTGCTGCCGCCGCTCGACGAGGCGCCGCGGGCGCCCGGCGCGCCGAAGCTCGGCAAGCGCGAACGTGGACGGGCGAAGAAGCGCGCCATCGCCGAGCGCTCGCTGGCCGATCTGGCGGCGTGGACCGAGGCCAGACTACAGGCGGCGTGAGCGCCGCGCCGTTCGTCCGGCGACGAGCAGCGCGATCGCGACGCCCCGGCACGGCGTGCGCGGCGTCCTGCGTGAATTGTTGACGATTTCAAAGACCGGCGTGGCAGAAGCCCCGCGCCTGAGTCGTGGTCAAGCGATCAGACCCGCCCGGTCGCCACGGCCGCAATCAGCGCCAGGCGCTTGCGAAGTGGTCCAGGCGCGCGCCCCGCCGCCTCGAACCGCGCCAGCCGCGCCGGCAGCACCGCCGGGAACGCCCTGGGGCTCAGTAACCGTGCAGCCCGCCGCGTCTCCGCCAGCGCCG
>JAKAZA010000067.1 GCA_021816155.1 Pseudomonadota bacterium
GAGAAGAGCGGCTGGCCCAGCTTGTCCTTCAGGAATGAGACGCCGCGCGCCACCGCCGGCCCCGAAATCGCGCCGATCAGCGGCCCCAGCACCTGGACCGCGATGCGGTTCTCGAAGATCACCGGCGCTTTCGTCGACGCGATCTTGCGGGCGCCAAGCCGCGAGACGGCGCGACGTCCGGCTTCCTCGCCGATCGCCACGGCCGAGGGCAGATCGACTTCCCAGCGGGTCTGCCGGCCCTCGCCCGCGCTCTCCATGGCCGAGCCCTCGCCAGCGACGGCGCTGGCGCCGACGTAGAAGCTGGAGGCGTGATGCTCGCCAGAGAAGCCGGCGCTGGTCACCAGGCGCCAGGCGCTCGACGACCAGGCTGCGGAGCTGGAATCGGAGTTGGTGACGCCCGGCACGGCGCGCGCGGCGTCCTCGGCCTCGAGCGCGCGGGCTTCCAGCGCTTCGGCGCTCGGCTCGGCCGGATCGTAGAGGTCAAGGTCCGCATGCGGACCGCTGGCGAGCCGTTCGGCCGGCGCGAGCCCCGCGTAGGGGTCCTCCGGCGCAAGCTTGGCCATGGCTACGACCCGTTCGATCAGCTTGGCGCGGCCGTCGGCCGAGATGTCGGAGCCGGAGACGCTCGCCTGGCGGCGGCCGACGAAGACGCGCAGGCCCAGGTCCCGGCTCTCCTCGCGCTCGACCTCCTCGAGCGCGCCCAGTCGCACCGTGACGGAGAGCGATCGACGCTCCGCGTAGACCGCTTCGGCCGCGTCAGCGCCGGCCGCCCGCGCCCGGGCCACCACATCCTGCAACAGAGATTCATCCATGCCGCGCATATGGCGGATGGGTCCGGCCCCGGCAAGGCGCGCGGCGACGCTTCCTGGTCAGGCGATGATGTCGGGCGTCAGCCTGTCTTCGAGCTTGGCGATCTGGTCGCGCAGCGTGAGCTTCTTTTTCTTCAGGCGCGCGACCTGCAGCTGATCCGGCATCGGCATCGCCTCCAGAGCGTGGACGGAATCGTCCAGATCCTGATGCTCCTCCCGCAGCGTGGCGAGCTGGGCGCGGATGCCGGCCTCCTCGTTGGCGCGCAGCGCCTGATCGTCGGTCTGGGACAGGTTCTCGCCCTCCCTGTTGGAGACCCAAGCATAGCAGAAAAGCGGCCGCGGCCGGAGCCCAATTCAGGCCGCGAGCTCAGCCAGGCGGTCGAGCAGCGCCGCAGGCGCGTCGTCGCCCCACGCGGCGACAGCCGCTCGAAGGACGGCGCGCGGCGACGCGGCGCCGGCGGCCGTCGGCGAAGCTTCCTCGAGCATCTGCAACAGCAGCCGCTCGGCCTCGAGCTCGAGCGACTGCACGCCGGCGCGCAACCGCTGACGATGGGTGGGCGCCGGACCGGCCTTCAGGCTGCGGCGCAGCGCACGCAACGGCTCGACGGCGACCTCGCACCAGGCGCGAGCAAGCGCCGCGCCGGCCGACAGGGCGTCGTCTCCGGCCGCGCGCCCGCTGGCCGCCAGCCAAAGCGACCAGAGGAGATAAGGCGGACACTGCCCGTGCGCGTCCTGCAGCTCCAGCATGAGCGGCTCGACGCCGGGACGACCCCAGATCGCCAGCGCGTAAGGCCAGAGCGATTCCGGGATCGAGGTCCCGGCGGTCACGCCCGATCGCCGGCGACCGGACCGATGTCCCGCCCCCACCGGCGCACGGGCCGCCAGGCCACGCCGAACAGATCCAGGGCCCGGCCGACGCATTGGTCGATCGCCTCGTCGAGCGTCGTCAGGCCCGCGTAGAACGCCGGCGTCGGCGGCGCGATGATCGCGCCCATCTCGGCGAGGCTGGCCATCGTGCGCAGATGCCCCAGATGCAGCGGTGTTTCGCGCACCATCAGCACCAGCGGGCGCCTTTCCTTGAGCGTGACGTCGGCCGCGCGCGTCATCAGCGACGAGGTGACGCCGGTCGCGACCTCGCTCATCGTGCGCACCGAGCAGGGCGCGATGATCATGCCCCGCGTCGGAAACGATCCGGAGGCGATCGGAGCGCCGACGTCGCCGACGCGGTGGGTCACGCCGGCCCGCGCCGACACCGCCGCCGCATCCAGTCCCGTCTCGCTCGCCAGGGTCAGGACAGCGGCGCGAGAGACGACGAGATGCGTGGCGATATCGAGCTCGCGGCAGGCGTCGAGCACCCGCACGCCGAGCTTGGCGCCCGAGGCGCCCGAGATGCCGACCACCAGCGGCGGCCGCTCCGGTTGACTCATGCTGACAGCCCCCTGCCTTCCCGCCTGGCGCTGCTGGCGAGCGCCACGTCACGCAACCATATTTGATCTGACAGCGGGCCGTGAGGGGTGTTCACTTTCCCAATCGTCAGCATGGAGTCTGAAGATCATGGCCATCGAAGCTCGCATCCGCGAACTCGGAGTCCGTCATCAAGCCCTCGAACGAGCCATCGAGGACGAGATGTCGCGACCCTACTTCGATGACGACCGCCTCAAGGGTCTGAAGCGGCAGAAGCTGCGCCTGAAGGAAGAGCTGGAGATGCTGAAGGCCAAGGCCCACTAAGCCTCGCCGGTCAGTCCTCTTCGTCAGCGTCGACCTGTTCCAGGTCGGCTTCGTTGGCTGGCCTCAGCGTCGGCCCCTCGGGTTCGACCACGCCGCGCTTGGCGTCGTCCTTGGCTTTCTTCTCGGCCGCGAGGCGCACGACCGCGTCCAGCTCCAGCTGCGTGACGAGGCCCAGCGTCACCGGGTCGACCGACTTGATGTTGGCCGAGTTCCAGTGGGTGCGGTCGCGCACCTGGTCGATGGTGGCCTTGGTGGTGCCGAGAAGCTTGGCGACCTGGCTGTCGGCCACCTCGGGGTGGTTGCGCACGAACCACGCGATGGCGTCGGGCCGATCGTGCCGGCGCGAGACGGGCGTGTAGCGAGGCCCTTTCTTGATGGGCTTCAGGAGCTCGGCGTGCCGGCTCTTCTGCGCCTTCATGCGGTAGGTCGGGTTCTTCTGGGCCTTGTCCAGCTCCTCACGCGTGAGCTGTCCGTTCGCGATCGGGTCGGCGCCGCGGATGTCGCGCGCCACCTCACCGTCCGCGATCCCCTTCACTTCCAGCGGATGCAGGCCGCAGAAGTCGGCGATCTGCTCGAAGGTCATCGAGGTGTTGTCGACCAGCCAGACGGCGGTCGCTTTGGGCATCAGAATTTGGTCGGCCATGCCAGTTTCGCCTTCGGAAGGCGTCCTCCAGAAACAGCGGCGCCCGGCCTTTCGGCCGGGCGTGGGTCGGGCTGCTTATATAGGCCTTTGGCGCGTCAAAGGAAACGGACTTGTGTCCGGCGCTCCAGGCGACGGGCGAACCTCACGTCGTCAGCACCACCTTGCCCAGGTGCGCGCCGCTTTCCAGCAGGGCGTGGGCCTTCGCCGCGTCCGCCAGCGGAAAGGTCCGTTCCACGACCGGGCGCACCTTCTCGGCCTCGATCCATGGCCAGACCACGCGCTCGACTTCGGCGGCCAGACGCGCCTTCTCGTCGGCGCTGCGCGGCCGCAGCGTCGAGCCGGTGACGACCGCCCGCTTCTGCATCAGCGCCCCGATCGGCAGCTCCAGCGAGCCGCCGCCCTGCGCGGCGATGTAGACGATCCGTCCGCCGGTTTTGAGCGCGGCGAGATTCCTGGCGAAGTAGGGCGCGCCGACCATGTCGAGGACCACGTCGACCCCGCCGGCCGCCCTGGCCACGTCTCCGAAGTCCTCCGCCGTGGCGTCTACGGAGATGTCCGCGCCCAGCGCCTTGGCTTGTTGCGCCTTGGCCTTGCCGCGCGCCGTCGCGATCACCCTGGCGCCGGCGGCCTTGCCCATCTGTACGGCGGCCACGCCGATGCCGGACGTGGCGCCGTGGACCAGCAGCGTCTCGCCGGACGCCAGGCGGCCGCCCTCGAAGACGTTCGCGTAGACCGTGAAGACCGTCTCCGGCAATCCGGCCGCCTCGACGGCGGTGAGGCCGCTCGGAATGGGAAGTGCGTGGCGGGCGTCCACCACAGCCCGTTCCGCGTAGCCGCCGCCGCCCAGGAGCGCGCAGACCCAGTCGCCCGGCCGCCAGCGGCCGGCGCCCTGCAACACCTCGCCGGCGACATCCAGGCCCAGCGTGGACGGCGCGCCTGGCGGCGGCGGGTAGAATCCCTGGCGCTGGATGATGTCCGGGCGGTTCACGCCGGCGGCCGACACGCGGATCAGGATCTGGCCCGGACCGGGACGAGGATCGTCGATCTCGTCCAGCCTCAGCGCTTCGGCGGGGCCTTTGCCGCCCTCGACGACGATGGCTTTCATCCCGGGACCCTCCGCTACTCACGCTTGCCATTGCGGCTCGCCGCGCGTCTGATACCGCGTCCGATCCTCGTGGCAAGGGAACCTCGGAACCATGGCGCAGGAAGACGCAGAACCTGTCCGGCGCGCCCGCGGCTGGGCGATCGCCGAGCTCTCGAAGGAAGATCTCGAAATCTTCGGCCTCTCGGAACTCGAGGAGCGCATCGCGGCGCTTCAGGGCGAGATCGCTCGCATCCGCGCCCAGATCGACAAGAAGCGCGCCGGGCGCGCCGCCGCCGACGCGATGTTCTTCAAATCCAGTTAGCTTATGGGAAAGCGGGCCACGCTAGGCTCGCGGCTTCGTGGCACGGGCGTTGCAGCCGCGGGGGAGGGACGGCCGGCATTGTCCTTCGGCTGATCGAGGGGTTGGAGACACCATGGGCGATATCGGTCTGGACGCCGCCGCGCACGCCTGGCACGCCGAAGCGATCTCGGGCTTCGCCCGCTCGGAGCTCTTCGACCGCACCTTTCAGGAAGGCATGGATCTGGTCGAGGAGACGGCGGCCTATCTGGACGGCGCCGGTCGTCAGGATGCGAAACTGCTGTCGCGCAGCGCGGCCCTCGCCTACGCGGCCGAGAGCATGCGCCTCACCACGCGGCTGATGCAGGTCGCCTCGTGGCTCCTCGTCCAGCGCGCGGTGCGCGAGGGCGACATGGCCCCGCAAGCCGCGCGCGACGCCTGCTACCGCCTCGGCGCGGACGGCGAACCCGGCGACCGCGGGCCCGAACCGCTGCCCTCCGCGCTGGCGTCGCTGCTCGCCCGCTCAGAGCGCCTGTTCGAGCGCGTGCGGCATCTGGACGCGCGGATGTACGCGATCGGCGATAACGAGCCGCCGGAGCACCCGGTGCTGGCGCAGATCGAGCGCCTGAAGGACGTGTTCGAGGCGTAGGGAAAGCCGACGCGCCGCTCTATCCCGGCGGCGACCGGCGCTTGGAGAACGGCGCTGGCGCCGGCCTACTTCTTCAGGAAACCGCCGTACTTGGCCGCGAAACGCGAGACGCGGCCGCCGCGGTCGAGCAGGGTCTGGTGGCCGCCAGTCCACGCCGGATGGGTTTTCGGGTCGATGTCGAGGTGAAGCTCCGCGCCTTCCTTGCCGTAGGTGGAGCGGGTCTGATAGGTCGTCCCATCGGTCATCACCACGGTGATCGTGTGGTAGTCGGGGTGGATGTCTTGCTTCACGGGACCTCTCCTCCGACCTGACGCGTCAGACCACCGCGGGGCTCGCGGGAGGCGCGCCTATACACGAGAGGCGCCGAAAGACGCAAGGCCATGACGACGAGTGTTGACGCCCCAGTGGATGCGGCGATTGCGGAGGGCCGCCCTGGCGCCGGCCAGGTGCTCGCCAGCGAGATGAACGCCGCGGCCGGGCGCCGGGAGCGCCGCCGCGATCTCAAACCCTTGGGGAGCCTGGCGCCTTACCTCCGGACGCACTGGAAGGACGCGCTGGCTTCCGGCCTCTTCCTGCTCGTCTCCGTCGGCGCGACTCTCGGCCTGACCGGCGCGCTGCGCCTGGTGATCGACCAGGGCGTCGGCGGACGCACGGCCGCCTCGATCGACCGCTACTTCCTGCTGACGGCCGCAGTCGCCGGCGTGCTGGCCCTGGCGACCGCCGGCCGCTTCTTCTTCATCAACCGACTCGGCGAGCGGGTCGTCGCGGACCTGCGCCGCGACCTCTATCGGCACGTGCTCGGTCTCGACCAGACCTTCTTCCTCTCGGTGCGGACCGGCGAGGTGCTGGCCCGGCTCACCACCGATCTCACCATCGTCGAGAACATGGTCGGCTCGTCGGTCTCGGTGGCCCTGCGCAACCTGCTGACCTTCATCGCGGGCTTCGTCTGGCTGATCTGGCTCAGCCCCGGCTTCACCGGGCTCGTGCTGCTGATCGGGATTCTCGTGATCCTGCCGCTGATCGCGGTCGGCCGGCTGGTGCGGCGCCTGTCGGCGCGGGCGCAGGAGCGCTTCGCCGAAGCGGTCGCCTACGCGAGCGAGACGATCGACGCGCTCGACACGGTGCAGGCGTTCGGCCGCGAGACGGCTGCGGCGTCCAGCTTCGCCAATGCGGTCGAGGTCGCGTTCCGCGCTTCCGTGGCCCGCATCACCGCGCGCGCGGTGATGACGGCGCTCGTCATGATCCTGCTCTTCGTCGGAGTCGGCTTCGTGCTCTGGCGCGCGGTGCTGGCGAGCTTCGTCCAGCACGATCCGTCGATGAGCCCCGGCGTGCTGGTGCAGTTCATCGTGCTCGCGATCCTGGTCGGCGGCGCGGCCGGCTCGCTCGGAGAGACCTGGGGCGACGTGCAGAAGACCTCAGGCGCCATGGAACGGATCACCGAGATCCTCGGCGCGCGGCCCGCGATCGCCCCGCCAGCGCGGCCGGCGCCGCTGCCGTCGCCCCCGCGCGGCGAGATCGCGTTCGACGACGTCACCTTCGCCTACCCTGGCCGCCCAGACCTGCCGGCGCTGACCGGCTTCAGCCTGAATATACGTCCGGGCGAACGCGTCGCGCTCGTGGGCCCGTCCGGCGCCGGCAAGAGCACCGTGTTCCGCCTCCTGCTGCGCTTCTACGACCCGCAACGCGGCGCCGTGCGGCTCGACGGCGTGAGCCTGACCGATGCGGACCCCGCCGAGGTGCGCGCGCGCATCGCCTTCGTCGCCCAGGAGGCGCCCCTGTTTTCCGGCTCGGCGCTCGACAACCTCCGCTTCGGCCGCGAGGACGCCAGCGAGGACGAGCTGAGGGCCGCGGCGCGGGCGGCCGAGGCCGAGGCGTTCCTCGCCGCGCTGCCGCAGGGATTCGCCACGCGGCTCGGCGATCGCGCCAAGACGCTGTCCGGCGGGCAGCGCCAGCGCCTCGCCATCGCCCGGGCCCTGGTCCGCGGCGCGCCCCTGCTCCTCCTCGACGAGGCGACCAGCGCGCTCGATGCGGAGAACGAGCGCCTCGTCCAGCAGGCGCTGGCGGACGCCATGGAAGGCCGCACCACGCTCGTCATCGCCCACCGGCTGGCCACCGTCCTCGCAGCCAACCGGATCGTGGTGATGGACGCCGGCGCGGCCGTGGAGGAAGGGACGCACGCGGAGCTGATCGCCCGCGGCGGGCTCTATGCGAAGCTGGCCAGGCTGCAGTTCGGACTGGAGGCCTGAACGACAGGCGGGCGAGGGCCGCGCCCCGCAGCGTCGCAACCGCATGACGGTTCCGTCATCGTACTGTCGCCTTGGGCTGGCTAGAGATGCCGCATGGTCCGTCTCGTCCTCCTGATCGCCGCCCTCCTGGCCGTCGCCGCGCCAGCCGCAGCCGACCCCCACCTCGTGCGCGTGGTCATGGTGCAGCGACACGGGATACGGCCGCCCACGAAGGACAATGCGGCGCTCGCCAAGTACGCCGCCGAGCCGTGGCCGTCGTGGTCGGTCGCGCCCGGCGAACTGACGCCGCACGGCCGCGAGACGGTGGTCCTGATCGGCAAGACCGTGGCGCGCACCTACCGCGCAGCCGGCCTGATCCCGAGCGGCTGCGCCGGCCCGGGGCAGGTGACGGTCTGGGCCGACAACGCCGACGAACGCACCCGCGAGACCGGCCGCGCGTTCATGAGCGCGTTGCAGCCCGGCTGCGGCGTCGAAGCCCGCTGGTCGAGCAGCCACGCCCGCGATCCGATCTTCGGCGGAACCGACCAGACGGCCTGCGCCGTCGATCCTGCCAAGTTCATGGCGGCCATGCAGACGATCAAGGACGACCCGCTGGTCGCAGCCTCGCTCGACCGGCCCCTGGCCGACCTGCAGCGCATCCTGGCGCCCGACGCCTGCTCCGGCGGCGCCGGGACCTGCTTTTCCCGTGAGCCGGCGGCGCCGGCGGCGCGGACCTGGTTTCCTGTGACCGCCTCGCTCGCCGAGGACCTGTTGCTGGAGTACGTCGACGACAAGCCGATGAGCGAGGTCGGCTGGGGCCGCGCCAGCAAGGCCGACATCGAGCGCGTGATGCCGCTGCACGAGCGCGCCTTCGCGCTGCTTCGCGACAACCTCTACCTCGCGTCGCGCCGGGGCGCGCCGATGGCGCGCACCATGCTGCGGGCGCTTGCGGGCGAACCGGTCGGCGGGGGCCCTCAGTCTGGGCCCCGCACGAAGGTGCTGGTGCTCTCAGGGCACGACACCAACCTCGCCTGGATGAGCGGGCTATTCGGCGTCTACTGGAGCTTCCCCGACAACCCGCAATTCACCGCGCCCTCGACCACGCTGGCGTTCGAACTCTGGCGCGACGGCGGCAAGGATTACGTGCGGCCGGTGATCTACTACCTCAGCCTGGACCAGCTGCGCACACTGCAGCCGCCGCAGGCCGAGGCGATGCCGCTGGCCTTCAAGGACTGCGAAAGCGGACCGATGCAGACCTGTCCGCTGGATACGCTGAAAGCCCGCGTGGACGCACTGATCCCGGACGACTGCGGCAAGCTCTGACACGGCTTCTTTCGTGACCGTAATCGCGAGCGCCCTGGCGGGCTCGGGGCCTGTGGCTTAGATTCAGGCCGCCGCGCGAGGAAGCGCGGCGTTTCGAGTCGGGGCCGACAACGTGAACAAGATCATGCCGCGCCTCGCCCGCGGGCTGGCGGTTGTCCTGATCCCGCTCTCACTGGCCGCCTGCGGGATCAACGCCATCCCGACCAAGCAGGAGATCGCCAAGGAGAAATGGGCCGACGTGCAGACCGACTATCAGCGGCGGGCCGACCTGATCCCCAACCTCGTAGCGACCGTGTCGGGCGAGGCGCAGCAGGAGCGCACGGTGCTCGATGAGGTCACCGCGAACCGCGCGCGGGCCACCTCGGTCAACATCGACGCCTCTCAGCTGACCGATCCAGCCGCCTTCCAGCGCTTCCAGCAGGCGCAGGACGCGCTTTCCGGCTCGCTCGGCCGCCTGCTGGCGGTCAGCGAGAACTATCCGAACCTGAAGTCGAACCAGAACTTCCTCGCGCTTCAGGACGAGCTGGAGGGGACCGAGAACCGGATCGCCATAGCGCGGCGCGACTACAACGATGCGGTGCGCGACTACAACACCACGCTCCGGGTGCTGCCGACCTCGATCTGGGCGGCGACGTTCTACCGCGACGCGAAGCCGATGCAGCCGTTCAGCGCCAGCGCCAGCGCCCAGAGCGCGCCGACCGTCCAGTTCAACCTGAACGGCCCACCGCCGGCAGGCGCCGCCCCGGGTTCGGCGCCGCCGCCGGCGCCCGCCACGAACGCGCCATAACGCGCCGATGATCGTCACGCGCGCCTCGTTCGCGATGCTGACCCGGGCGCTCGTCGCCCTGGCGCTGGCCCTCATGTGCGCGCCGGCGTTGGCCGGCCCGACGTTCCCGCCGCTGACCGGCCGCGTGGTCGACGACGCCCATGTGCTGTCGCCGGCGACGGTCGCCGACCTCACCGGCAAGCTGACGGCGCTGGAGCAGGCGACCGGCGACCAGCTAGTGGTCGTCACCTTACCCAGCCTGCAGGGCTATCCGATCGCCGACTACGGCTACCAGCTCGGCCGCGCGTGGGGGATCGGCCAGAAGGGCAAGGACAACGGGGCGCTTCTCATCGTCGCGCCGGCCGAGCACAAGGTGCGCATCGAGGTGGGCTACGGGCTCGAGCCAGTGCTCACCGACACGCTCTCGGGCCTCATCGTCCGTGACCAGGTGCTGCCGAAGTTCCGCAGCGGCGACTACGACGGGGGCGTCACCGCGGGCGTTGACGCCATCGTCGGCCAGCTGACGGCCGACCCCGCGACGGCTCAGGCCAACGTCCAGCGCGCGCGCCAGCAGGCGCAGCCGCACGGCGCCCCTGTCGGCGCGATCATCACCCTCGCCGTGCTGTTCTTCGTATTCTCCGGCCTGTTCCGGCGCCATTGGGGCGGCGGCTGGGGCGGAGGCGGCGGCATGGGATGGCTGTTGCCGATGATGATCCTCTCGTCCGGGCGCGGGCGTGATGGATGGGGCGGCGGCTGGGGAGGCGGCGGTTGGGGCGACGGCGGTTGGGGCGACGGCGGCGGCTTCTCGGGCGGTGGCGGCTCGTTCGGCGGCGGCGGCGCCTCGGGGAGCTGGTGACATGCGGCTGACGGCGGAAGACCACGGCAAGATCACGGCCGCCGTCGCGGCGGCCGAGACGGGAACCAGCGGCGACATCTTCTGCGTCCTCGCCGGCGAGGTCTCCAGCTACCGCGAGGTCCCGATCGCCTGGGGCGCGATCGCCGCGCTCGCGATTCCGCCGGCCGTGCTCGCCTTCACCCTGCGGCCGCTGCTCGAGATCGCGACCGGCGGCTGGGCCGCGCCCGGCGCCGGCGTGCTGCCGCGCGAACTCGCCGCGGCGGTGACCGCCTACGCGCTGGCGCAGGTGTGCCTCTTCGGCCTCGTGGCGCTGATCACCACGCAACCGCCGGTGCGGCGACTGGTGACGCCGCGGTTCCTGAAACGCCACCGCGTGCGCAAGGCCGCTTTCCACCACTTCGCCGCCGCCCACAGCCACGCCCGCGACTCGGACACGGGCGTCCTCATCTTCGTCGCCCTCGTCGAGCGCCAGGTCGAGGTGCTGGCCGACGCCGCCATCCACGCCAAGGTCGGCGACTCGGTCTGGCGGCAGGTGGCGGCCGCCGTCCAGGAGGGCATGCGCCAGCCCGACCCCACCGACGGCATCGAGCGGGCCATCGCGATCTGCGGCGGGGCGCTGAAGACGCACTTTCCGTCCGGCGACGCCCGCGCCGATCCGCACAGACCCGTGGACGACTGAGCGTCAGTCCAGCCGGTAGAACGTCCGCGCGTTGTCCTTGAACAGCTTCCGCTTCTCGTCGGCGGAACAGCCGGCGGCGACGCGCTTCAGGGCGTTCCAGAGCGTGGCGTAATCGCAGGAGGCGCCGTCCACCGGGAAGTTGCTCTCGAACATCCCGCGTTCGACGCCGAACGCCTCGATGCAGGTCTCGATATAGGGCCGCCAGGCTTCGGCAAATTCGGCCGAGCCTGGCCTGGGGTCGCGGCGATGGAAGCCGAAGCCGACGCTGGTCATGCCGAGTCCGCCGAGCTTGACCCAAACGTTGGGCCGCCTCGCCAGGTCCTCGATACCCGCCTTCCAGCCCGCGAACACCTCTTCGCGCTTGTAGGGCCCGATGCCGAGCGGCCCGCCGACGTGGTTGAGCAGTATGGGCGTCTGCGGGAACGCGTCGGCCAGCGCCGCGACCTCGCCGAGCTGCGGGTGATATTGCCAAGCTTCGAACGACAGCCCGCGCTTGCCGAGCTCGGCGAATCCCTCGCGGAACTTGGCCTCGCCGTAGAGATTGGGCGGCGGCGCGGTGTGGCTGCGGCGGATATCGGGGCTGGGATCGTAGGCGCCGGCGTGGCGGATGCCCTTGAACCGTCCCATGCCGGCGCGGACGTGGGCGTCCAGCACCTCGCCCACCGCGGCGCCGGCGAGGAGGTCGGCCCGGCTCACGATGCCCTCGCAGGCGAGGATCGGCCCGTAGCGGCCGCTGGCCGCCATCGCCGCGACGCCGTTCACGAACTCGGTCTCGCCGACGAACGTCATCGCCTCGGGCCCGCCCGTCCGGTAGAACGAGCCGCACTCGACGAAGACCGTGCTCGTCACCTTGTGGCCGCTGGTCAGGTCCGCCAGCAGCTGCGGCAGCAGGTAGACGCTGTTCGGGAAGTCCCAGAGGTGATGGTGCGGATCGCAGATCTCCAGGTCCGGCTCGATGATCGCTTCGGCCATGTGGTCCTCCCGTCTCGCCTTCCTCAGGCGCCGCCTGTCCACGGCTGGAACTTGGGCGCGCGACGCTCGATCAGCGCCATCGCGCCCTCGGTCGCGTCGGGATGCTTCAGCTGCTCGTCCATCAGCCGCTGGCTGTCCTCCAGCGCCGGCAGCATCGCGTCGGACAGGTGCCGGTAGACCTGAGACTTGATCATCGCGATGGCGCGCGGCGATATCTGGGCGGCGAGCTGGTCGGCGTACTCGACCACGGCGTCGATCAGCCCGTCGGCGGGCGTGAGGCGGTCGAGCAGGCCGATGCGCAGCGCCTCCTCGGCGTCGATCCGGCGCGAACTCCATAGCAGGTCGAGCGCGCGGGCGGGGCCGACCAGTCGCGGCAGCAGCCAGCTCGCGCCATGCTCGGCGATCAGCCCGCGCTTGGAAAAGATCGTGGTGAAGCTGGCGGCGTCCGAGCCGAAGCGCAGGTCGCTCATCATCGCGAGGATGAAGCCTCCGCCGGCCGCGACCCCGTTCACCGCCGCGATCACCGGCTTCGACACCTGCGGCAGGTAGCTGAACATGCCGGGCGGATCGCGTCCGGCGCCGTCGCCGCCGCTTACCGGGGCCGAGCCGCCACGCTCGGCGGACTGGCGCAGCACTTGCGCATCGATGCCGGAGCAGAAGCCGCGGCCCTCGCCGGTGAAGGCGATCGCGGTCACCTCCGGATCGGCCTCCGCCTGGCGCACCAGCCGCCGGATCTCAGCGAGCATCGCATAGGTCAGCGCGTTCAGCGCCTGCGGCCGGGCGAGCGTGATCAGCGCGACCCGCCCCCTCGTCTCGAAATGAAGCTCGGCTTCCGCCATCTCGCGCCCTCCGTTGAGGCGTCTCCCTCGCCGCCCACTTTAGAGCGCGCCCCGGCGGCGTCTAGCGGACCTGTCCCGTCAGCAGCGCATGCGCGGCCAACGCCATCACCTTGGCGGAGGCGACCATGTCCGCGATCTCGACGTACTCGTCTGGCTGGTGGGCGAGGTCGAGGATCCCCGGCCCGTAGGCGATACAGTCGCGCAGGGCGCCGATGCGGTCGATGTGCTTCTGGTCGTAGGTGCCGGGCGAGCAGATCACCGCGGCCTCCCGGCCCAGCACGCGGCGCACGGCCTCGGATGCGGCGAGCACCACCGGGCGGTCGGGCTCGGTCATCGAGGGGCGCACCTCCAGCAGGTCGCGCAAGGCGTAGCGGAAGCCGGGGCGGCGCTGGGCGAGCCCGTCGAGCAGCGCGCGCATCTGCGCCTTCACCTCGTCCATGTCCTCCTCGATGAGGAGGCGTCGGTCGAAGACGAGGCGGCAGGCGTCGGCGACAAGCGGGGCCGGCAGGCCGCCGGCAGGGTCGACGTCGGGTTGGCCGCCGTGGACGGAATTGATGTTGAGCGTCGGCGTGCGGGCGCCCGGCGGCTCGACCGGCATCGCCGTGGCCCGGCCGTCCAGCGCCGGCCACACCTCGCGTTCGAGCGCCTCCATCACCGCGGCCATGTGGCGGATGGCGCTATCGCCCAGGAACGGCATCGAGCCGTGGGCGATGCGGCCCTTGGTCTCGATCTCGCCCCACCAGACGCCGCGGTGCCCTATGCAGACCCGGTCGACGTTGAGCGGCTCGGGGATGATCACATGGTCGACTCGGGGCCGCGAGAACCACCCGCGCTGGGCGAGCCAGGCGACGCCGCCCAGCCCGCCCGATTCCTCGTCGCCGGTGCCCGAGATCTCGATCGCGCCGGGCAGCGCCGCGCCCAAGTCGATCAGCGCCTCGACCGCGACGATGGCGGCGGCGAGCCCGCCCTTCATGTCGCAGGTCCCGCGGCCGTAGACGCGACCGCCTTCGACGCCGGCCTCGAACGGCGGCCGCGTCCAGCCCTCGCCCGGCGCGACCACGTCGATGTGGCCATTGAAGTGCACGCACGGGCCCGCCGATGCGCCCTCGCGGCGGGCGATCACGTTCCAGCGCGGGAAGGCCTCGCAGTCGCCCGGCGCGCCCTCGGCCCGCAGGTATTCGATCGAGAAGCCGCGCGGCGCGAGACGCGCGCCGATCAGTTCGGCGCAATCCCGGTAGTACTCGCCCGGCGGATTGACGGATGGGATGCGAACCAGCGCCTGCGTCAGCGCCACGATCTCGTCGGCGCGCGCCTCGATCTCCGCCAGGAGGCGATCCTCGGCCAGGGCGGTCATGCGGCGAGCCTCGTGGCGGCCGCCTCGGCGCGGCCGCGGGCCTCCGCCGCCTGCGCGGGCAGGCCAAGCGCGTCGTAGACGCTGGCCAATTGGCGGTTGAGCGGGACGCCGTCCGGATCGTACGTCCTGCGGCGCTCCAGCACGTCCTGCGCCGCGCTCCAGCGACCGTCGGCGATCAGCGCGGCGAGCCAGATCTGCTCGAAGAGGTCGCGCTGCGCGTGGCTGCCGCCGATCTCGGCGAGCCGAGGCAGCGCGGCGCCCAGTTCGGCGACGGCCTTGGGATGGACGCCGGCCAGGTGCGCGGCGAGCCCTTCGGCCGCCGGCAGCGCGGCGTCCGCCCAGGCAGCGTGCGCGAACCCCGGAGCGCTGGCGGCGCGCTGGCGGATTGCAGCCAGCAAGGCCGGCGCCTCGACACGTTCGGCTCGGACCAGGGCGTAAAGGTACTGCAACGCCAGGAACGGCTGCTCGACGTCAACGCCCCGCCGCGCGATGCGCTCGGCGACCTCGGCCCATCGCTCGCCCACGTCGATTCCGGCCATCTCGGCCCTGGCCAGCAGCGAGACCGCGCCGACCTGGTCCTGCGAGAAGCTCTTGTCGGCGCCGCCCCAGACGTGCGCGTCGTACGCCGCGAGGACCGCCTCGCCACGCCCCTGGCTCAGGTAGAACAGACAAAGGTGCCACCAGTTGTGGCCGGCCATGAACGAGTTCAACGAGCCCCAGCCGCCGGTCGCGCCCTCCAGGAAACGCACGCCTTCGGCGACGCGCCCCTCGGTGACCATGACGTGGGCGAGGGCGTGCTGGGCCCAGGCGTCGGTCGGCTTCAGCTGCAGCGCCAGCCGCGCCTCGCGCTCGCCCTCGCGCATCAGATGGCACTCTTCGTACCCGAACGCGGCGATGCCGTGCATCTCCGGCACGTCGGCGGCGGCGTCCAGCGAGCCCAGCGCCAGCCGCAGCTGGCGGCCGAAGTCGCCGCGGTTGAAAGCGAGGTACTGGCACAGCTTCAGCATCGCGAGGTCTCTTGGCCATTCGCCAAGCGCCTGTTCCCCCAGCGCTTCGGCGGCGGGCGTATCGCCTCGGATCCACGCGTCCACGAACGCCGCGGTCCGCCGTTCGCGCGCGTTCAGATCCGCGTTCTTCGCCAGTTCGAGGAACGGCGCCGCGCGCGGCGCGCCTTCCGGCGACTCCATCAACAGGTAGAGCGCGGCGGCGTAGAGGTTGAGCAGACCGTGGCGCGGCCGGTCCGCGGCCGCGCGGATCACGCCGCCGGCGCGCGCCTCGTAGGCGAGAAAGCCGGCCAGGAAGTCGTCGACCGCCGCGAGCGCTTCGGGTTCGCCCGAAACCGGATTGCCGAGGAAATCTTCGCCGGCCATGTCAGAGGCACCGCCCGCCGTCGACTTCCAGCGCGACGCCGGTCACCATCGAGGCCTCGTCCGAGCACAGGAACACCGCCGCCGCGGCGATGTCGGCCGGGGTCGACAGTCGGCGCAGCGGGATCGTGGTCAGGATGCGCTCGCGGCCCTCGGCCGAGTCGCCGCCCATGAACGTCGGCAGCATCGGCGTGTCGCCCGCCACCGGGTTGATCGCATTCACCCGGACGCCAAAGCGCGCCAGCTCGATCGCCATGGCTTTCGTGGCCGTGATCATCCAGCCCTTCGTGGAATTGTACCAGGTGAGGTTGGGCCTCGGGCTCACGCCGCCGGTGGACGCGATGTTGAGGATCGCGCCGGCTTTGGCCCGCTTCATCGCCGGCACCACGTGGCGCGCGGTGAGGTAGACAGACTTGGCGTTGACCGCGAACAGCCGGTCGAACTCGTCCTCGCCGACACTCTCGAGCGCCTGCGGTCCCTGCCCGACACCGGCGTTGTTGACCAGGATGTCGATGCGCCCGCCGAGCCCGAGCGCCGCGCGGGCGAGCGCGGCCACGTCCGCGTCCTTGGAGACGTCGGCGCGCACGGCGGCGGCCGAGGCGCCCAGCTCCGTCGCCAGCGCCTGTGCGCCCTCGAGATCGAGGTCCGCGATCACGACCCTCGCCCCCTCGCCCGCGAAATGGCGCACGATCCCGGCGCCGAAGCCCGACGCTCCGCCGGTCACGATCGCGACCTTGCCCGCAAGTCTCCCGCCGCTCGCCATGGTCGGAAGCGAGGCGTGGCGCCGTAGCGTAAGTCCAGGCCCGTTCTGGCGGAGCGCGCGGGGTTTTCCTTAGGCGACGCGCGCTCCGAGCCGGGGCAATATCCCGTTCCATGGCGGACGACGCTGACGACGCGATCGAACCGGGCCGGGACGAGGACCCGCCCGAGACGGCGGCGACCCGCGGCCGGTGGCGCGGATACGCGCTGCGGCGCGCGCCAGCCGATGCGCCGGCGGGCGATCTCGCCGCCCTCACCTTGCATGAGAACCACCGAACCCTGCGCCTGGCGATTGTCGCGGTCGCCGTGGTGCTCGCCACCGCAGCCCTTATTCCGATCGCGAACGCCCAGCCAAGACGCCGGCCCGCGCCGCCGGCCTAGCCGGCTTCATCCCGCAGGCTTCTCTCGGCAGAGGTTGGGCCGGGCCGGTATCGCCACTTCAGCATGAGGACGGCGCCCGAGAGGCTCAGGCTCACCAGGTTCGAGAGGACGAGCGGCCAACTGCCGAGCATGATCCCGTAGGCGCTCCACAACGCGAATGCCGATACGGTCAGCAGGTACATGCGCAGCGAGACCGCCTCAGCGGTCTTCTCGCGCAGCAGCTTGACAAGTTGGGGAAGGAAGCTGGCGGTCGAACAGACCGCCGCGCCTGCGCCCACAGCCTGCGCGACGAGCTGGCCGTATGCGCCCACGGCGCGGCTCTCATCTAGTGGACTATGTGGAAGAGAAATAGGATTAGGACGATCGGCAAAGGAATTCCAAGAAGCCACAACAATGCTCCTTTTCCCAGGCTACCCATGACCACGTTCTCCAGAGTCTTTGTTACGGTATTTAACGGGTCGGTCCGAGCGCAGGTTCCTGTGGAGTATCGTTGCAGCCGGAAATCAGAAAGCCTCGGCAGGGTTGCCGAGGCTTTCGATCGCGCCAAAACCTAGGACCGGCGTTTCTCGAGCTTTTCTTGCGCATTGCCGGCGGCGCCCTGGGCCTTGCCAAGCGCCTTCTGCGCGGCGCCTTTTACTTGGAGACCGGGGTTTCCGATCGCCTTTCCGGCGGTTTCCTTGGCAGCGCCAATGACTCGGTTGGCGGCTCCATCGGTCTGGTTCTTGTTCATAAGGGTTCTCCTTGGGTGGATGTCTTTGTAACACTCAGACACTCACAGTGTTCCGTCAGACCCGACCGAGTAACAAAAGTATGAGGAGAACAATTACGACAAGGCCCAGCCCACCGCTTGGATAATATCCCCAGGATCGGCTGTAACCCCACGCTGGAAGCGCGCCGATAAGAGCAAGAATCAGAATGACAAGAAGTATCGTTCCAATCATTGATGCGTTCCTTCCGCCTTGCCGGGTAAAAGGAGAATGCGGCTCTTGCGTCAGCGTTCCGACGTCAGTCGGCGCCGGGGCGGATCGAAACCGGATCGCTTGCGGGGAAACGTCTCTTCGAGGCCTCGATCGAGATTTTCCTCGGTGGGCCCGGTCCCGTTCAGCTCAGCCCGCGGAGCGTTTCAGGCTACGGCCGGCATGTTCCAGGGCGTTGCCCGCATTGTCGGCCGCATTGTGGACGGCGCCGGCGGCCGCGGCGCTCGTGCCTGCGATCCGCTGGTCGACCACCTGGCCGCCGCGGCGGAACGACCCGTTGGCGACGCCGAGGTAGATCACCAGCGCTCCGGCGGCGGCGACCAGCACCAACACCACAGCCAGAAAGGGAGAGCCGCGCGGCCGCCGCGCCAGCGCGTCCCTGCGCCCACGCTCGTAGGCTGCCCGAACATCCGCGTCGTGCTCCTGCAGCACGACGCGCGCGTCAATTTCGGCCCGCTCGTCGCGGCGCCCCTGCTTGTAGGCTGCGCTTTCGCGCGCGGCTTCGGCCGGCGTTGCATCGCGGCGCGACGGCGGGGTCTTCTGGGCCTCCACGACTGTCGTCCTGCGCAAGATCATGGCGTTGGTCCTCTCTTTCGTGTCCCCCCTCTCCATGTTTCACAGGGTCGGAACACGACGGCGGCGCCTCAGGTTCCGCTCCCCGCCCAGCTCGCAGAGCGTCGGCCCACGACCTCGAAGAGGATCCGCGTCCCATTACGTCGACGTGCGTGGGACGCGCCTAGCCGGGCGCCGCCGGACAGCTGTCGGACGCGGGCTTGCCGGCGAACCGATCCGCGATCCAGGCCAGCTGATCGGGCGTCGACTTCACCATCGTCGGGTCGTGGTCGAGGCCGGGGTAGCTGCGGAACTGCAGCGCGATGCCGCGCCGGCACGCCTCGCCGACCTCCGCGCGCACCGCAGCGATCGGCACTGTGTGGTCGCCCCCGCCGGCGATGACCAACAGCGGACCGTCGATCGGTGACTGAGCCACCTCGGTCTCACGGAACAGGCGCCGGACGCCGGTCGCGGCCTCCCAGCCCGGCTTCAGCGCCGCGGGCCCCGTATCGCCCAGGAAGCTGGCGTAGCCGTACTCGAAGCACCCCTTCGTGGTGACATCGTGGTATCGGGCGAGAAGGTCGCCGCTCAGCATCTGTGACGGCCGGAAGCTCGGCGTGCGGGCCCGCGCGCCCCAGGCGACGTAATCGATGTAGAACCCGTTTCCCGCCGCGAGGGGACCGGCGTTCAGCATGTCGCCGAGGTCGGCGCCCGGCGCCACCGCGACCGCACCGAGATAGCCGGCGTCGTGGCGCGAATGCTCCAGCTCGGCCACCGACCATGCGGCGAGGCCGCCCTGGCTGTGGCCGTCCACGACCCAGCGCGCGCCGAGCTGCGGCGCCGCGGCCCGCGCAGCCGGGATGGAGAAGATCACATCGTAGCCCTGGGCCAGCTTGTTGACGTACTGGTGAGGACCTTCCGAGCCGAGGCCGCGATAATCGGTGGCGACCACCGCATACCCGGCGCGCACCATCGGAAAGAGCCCCTCCTCACCATAGTAGACATCCTTCATCAGCGATGGAGCGCACTGGCGCGCGACGCCGCTGGTGCCATGCGCCCAGGCGATGACCGGCCAGCCGCCGGGGGGCGTTGCGCCTGCCGGGATCAGCACCACCGCGCTGGTGGCCACCGCATGCCCGGTGGCGTCGAGCGAGTGGTAGAGGATACGCACGGCCCGCACGCCCTTCGGCAGCGCATACCCGTCGGAGCGCTCCTCGCGCAGCAGCGCCCCAGGCTTCGTCGCTGCGAGATTGGCCGGCGTGTCGTAGAAAGGCGTCAGCGGGAGCGCATCGGCCGCCTCCGCCTTCAGCGCCTCCGCGACGTTGCGCGGCGCATCCTGCGCGCCGGCCACGCGCGGCGCGCCCACGATCAGCGGCGCCAGCGCCACGACCCAGGCCAACCTGGCCGTAATTCCTCTCATGATCCCTCCCAGGTTCGATCGACGCTCACTTCGGCGATCGGCGCGCCCGAGGCAACCGGGTTGCGGTCCGGCGCTTGCGGCAACGCGCCCTGTCGCATAGATATATCTAGATATTAGCTATCTGGAGACACCACGGCATGGACGAGAACGTCTCGGCGGTGCTGGCCGCCTACCACCAGCGGATGCGCGACGAGGGCGAACGGATGCGCGGCGGGGCGCTGGGGCCCGGCGACTGGCGCGACAAGGTGCTGCTGGCGGTCGGGCCGGAGACCGGCCAGCTGATCAACATCCTGGCGAGGAGCCTGAAGGCGCCGACGATTCTCGAGCTCGGCACGTCGTACGGCTACTCCGGCATCTGGCTGGCGGAGGCCGCCCGGGCCGCCGGCGGCCGGCTGATCACCATGGAGCTGCAGGACTACAAGTCGGCGCACGCCCGCGAAATGTCGACCAGGGCGGGCCTCGCCGACTTCGTGGACTTCAGGGTCGGCGACGCGGTGGAGATGATCGAGGCGATGCCGGCTAAGATCGAC